>JBBRBA010000003.1:0-98443 GCA_038206285.1 Geobacterales bacterium | reverse complement strand
CAACCGCCATACACTTCCTCGAATCTCATCTTTCGGGTCTCCTGTAGCCATTCCGTCCGTTTCATCCGTTGTCTCCCGACAACAAAGTAAACCGGACAGTTTATGTGCTACAAGACCGGACATATTATTAACCCGCGACACAAGGTGACGATATTCTTGCTTGATCCAGATTCCTGTGATAGGTTAGAAAAATAATTTTAATGTGACGGCAGTTATACTAAAACACTCAACAGAGGGATTATGGAAGGAAAATCAAAAGAGATGGGCATGCAGGTACCCAATATATTTGACTTTGCAACGAAAGAGTTGTCACAGGATGCCTTTATATGCTGGCTGATTAAATTAGCCGATTGCGAGGGGCACGGACTTCAGGCCGCTTCAAAGGAATTCATTGCACTTCTGTGCCGAACTGGAGGGGAGGACAAATGTGTTGCGGCGTCTGATGTTGGATCACTCGAAAAGCTTACTCGGCAAAAAGAAGCAAAAATTGATATTTTTTTTATTGCGGGGATTAAAGGAACTAAAACCTGCTTCATCATCGAAGATAAAGTCCATTCCGATCCTCATTCAAAACAACTTCAAAAATATTATGCACATGTACAAAAGAAGTATCCTAACCTCCCAATTGTAAAGATTTATTTCAAGACCGGATATTTATTTGGAAAAGATATAAAAGAATGTGAAGACGAGTATGCAAAATATGGAATCCTCGATTACAAAATGATAAATGATTACCTCGTCAGTATTGAGACAGACGACGTAATTTTTAATTGCTACAAAGATTATTTTGGGCGAAATTTTTATGATAAGTTTAATGTAGGTTTGGCGGCACTCGAAAAGAATGAAGAGCACTTATTAAAAGAAAATTTTGTACAGTATGAGTTTTTAAAAAAACTATCTCATACATGCCAAGAGGCAATTGGTAACACAAGGCTGGAAACTGGCACAAGTTTTGGCGATCCATATGCTGAGTACACATTTATTTCGACCAAGGATGTCTTCATTCCAGGAAAAAACGAAATTATCTTCTACAGGATAGAGTCCAGAAAAAATAGGGATAAAGACATCAAACGTAAGCAGTGTTACTGTTTATCTGTACGACAATATGGCAGGGTTGCGGACGGACAGCAAAAAACTAAGAAGCTGGCTCGACTAAAAATATACAAGGAAATTTTCAATGAAGCGTCCGGTAAAACAGCAGATATTGTTTTTTCTAAACCGCGAGTTGATCGTACGGGGGCCAACTCAAGCGAAATCAGTCTGTTGTTTTTTGATAATAATGTAAATAGCATTCAAAACGTGCTTCAACATCTACCTGCAATTCACAAAGACTTTGTTTTAAAAATTCAGAAATGCATTGACAATGGGTTTGAAATCCAAAGGGTAAATAAATGAAATGTATCTTACTGATAGTAGTTTTAACGGCAATTCTATTTCCCGATTTGGGATGCATGGGCTTTTGATCCATACGGCAATTATTCCTTCGAAGAGAAAGGAATGACCGGAAGCATGTAAGTAGAGGAAGTTGGAGATCGTTTGTTGCTTGATGTCAGAGGGTCGCAATGAAAAATAAACTCCAAAAAGTCGGCATCTTCTTCAAAGTCGGCAACGACTTCCTAACCGACGCCACCCCTTACAGAGGGCGAACCCTACGGGGACGCCCTCCAGCATGGCGGCCATTACGATTTCCACGAAAGCTTTGAATCATCCACGCCAGCTGAACGCCGCTTCAAGACGCATGACTACGACTTCTACCCCCGTGGACGCGTAGTCTACTTCCCCAAGAAATACATCTTTACCCTCTACGCTGACCCCTGCCTGACGCAGGACGACATCAACCGGATCATCATCCTGTTTGCTCTCGACGGCCAGACCATCGAATTTACCGAAGATGAACACTACCGCTGTACCAACTGCAACAAGTCCTATCTGGAATAGACCGTCACATTCAGCCTAAGAATCAACCCGGCAAACCAGCCGGGCTTTTTTTTCGCTTAAATGTCCAAAAATGACACTTACCCATGTCATAAATAGAGCATCTTGCTGCTACTGAGTTTCTCTGTTCATTCAATGGCAAACCAGATTAGTGCAAGCCGCGTTTAACCTTGAGAGGAAACCATGAAAACATCCCGAAAAAAAATCATCGTCGGCATCGACTTGGGAAGCGTCCCGATCCGTGTTGCCATAGCTGAGCGGAGTGAAGAGGGCATCAAGTTCATCAGTTATGATGTATGCAGCTCCAAGGGGATGGTGAACGGAGAAGTGATCGACCCGGAAAGCGCTGCAACTGCTATCCACAATGCGGCCTACTTGCCTACAAATTTTCACGAAAGCAAATTGCTAAATTTTGTAGTGAGCGTTGGTGGTCTACCCATACGCCGCCAGACATCTCATGGTGAGGTTCGGGTAAAGCGGGAGAAGGTAAGTGAACAGGATGTCTACCGGGTCTTGCAGTCGGCACGGACAATCCAGTTGCCGCCGGATTATGAAATTCTGCACATCATCCCGCGTGAATATGTCATTGACAAACAGACCAAAACCAGCCAGCCATTAGGCCTGACAGGTTCTTCCCTTGAGGTAAATGCAATCATCGTTACCGTGGAATCAGCGTACATGCAGAAGCTTGTGAAAGCCTGCAGATTGGCGGGACTGAAGAGATTTAACTTCGTGCTGCAGTCATTGGCATCTGTCCGGGCAGCGCTACTGGCGGCTAAGCAGGAACAGGGCATGGCGCTTTTTGATATCGACGGGGAACCAACCGAAATTCCCATATATGCCAACGGCTCACTATGTAATTCCTCAAAAATATATTTTACCGACCCATCGGCAAACGTTACTTTTTTGGCGAAGATTGACGGGAATCCCCACTTTTTCGCCGCTGTTGGCCTAGTATTGCTTGGTGCCAGGAAACATGGCGTTTCGCAAAGAATGATGACTGTCGGCAGACTTCAGATGTTCCAATTTAAACAGGCGATCAGACGTATCTGGAGAAAGCTTTTGTGATTTTATTTGCCTCATTGTCCAATAATGACACTTGCCCGTGTGATAGATGGCTCAAATACATCTGACAAGGAGAGCATCATGACAAACGGTAACGAGAAGAAAACGCCGGTGGAAGAGAAAACCATCTGGTTAGCTATCGGGCTAAACTTTGTCTATCTGGGCGCAGGCTACTGCTACATGGGCCGCAAGGTCTTAGGGGTGTTGTTGATACTGATTGCCACCGGCATGGCAACGGCGATGATCAGCTATCCGATATTGTTCGCCGTCATTCCGACATTCTGGATTGGGATCTTCTTCATAACCTGTGTAGACATGTTTCTTCTACAGAGCAGGATAAAGAAAGCGAGCACCAAGCCTTGTCCTTACTGCGCTGAGCCAATCAGGAAAGAAGCCATATTCTGCCTGCACTGCAAGAAGGATATTGTTGCGGCATAAATTATTTCCAGAGGGGCTCACCATGGCAGTTAGGCTTGAATTTATAGATTTCATAGTACCAATCGCTGTCATCGAAGAAAAATATCACGGCGGTTGGAAGCAATGCCTCAAGGATCACAAACTCAAGCCCTTTTGGCATGACGAACATTTATTTAAAACTGGAGCCATGTGTCCAGAAGACATCAGGAGGTTGATTGATAAATGGTCTGCGCTTGGGTTTATTGAGAAGGAGATGGTCAACGGAACAGCAATGTATAAAGACTTCTGCATCGTGCAGTCTCTTTTGTCGATCCTTCTTGGGCCACCTCCATGCGAGTGGCTGGTAGTGGACTACGAAAATCGCACTGCCTACCTGAAAGGCACGGAACCGGGTAAAATCATCGGTAGGGAAGCAGTCATGAAAAAATCCCTTTGGAAACGGATTAAGAAAGCAATAACCTTGCTGTTTCGTAGAAAACCATTCATATACAAATTGAGGCATAAATGACCACTACATATCTCAGCAAATCCCTCTACAACAAAGGCCTTCAGTGCCATAAGGCGCTCTGGCTCCACAAGAACCGGCCGGAATTGAAAGACAAGGTTTCAGCGGCACAACAGGCGGCATTTGCCGGCGGCACGGATGTCGGAATTTTGGCACAGGAACTCTTCCCCGGTGGCGTACTGGTCCCCTATGATGGTTTGTCTCATGACGAGCAGCTGGCCATGACCGCCGCAGCGCTGAGCCGTGGTGAAACCACTATTTACGAGGCAACCTTCAGCTTTGACAATGTGTTCGTCAAGGTGGACATCCTGCATCAAGGCGCTGGCGGCTGGGAAATCCACGAGGTAAAGAGTTCAACCGAATGTAAGGAAGTCTATCTCAACGACATCGCCGTCCAGTATTATGTGCTGGCCGGTGCAGGGTTGCCGATTTCGCAGTCGTGCATAGTGCATATCAACAAAAAGTACGTTCGTCATGGTGCCATTGAGGTGGATAAGCTTTTCACCATTCAGGACGTAACCGAAAAGACCCATGCCCGCCAGGCGTCATTATCCGCCAAACTGGCGGCCATGCGGGAAGCGCTCGGCGAAGATCTGCTGGCGATCGATGTCGGTCCGCACTGTGAAAAACCTTATAAGTGCGATTTCAAAGGACACTGCTGGAGCCATATCCCCAAGGACTCGGTATTCTCCCTGCGCGGCAAAGGGCGTTCCGACCCGTTCAAACTTTACCGCGATGGAATCGTTCAGCTGAAAGATGTGCCCTTAAATAAACTTGGCAGGCGTCAGCTTCAGCAGGTGGAAGGCTTCCTCCACCAGAAAAGTGTCATCGATACCGATGCAGTCCGGAAGTTTCTTGATTCGCTCTGGTATCCCCTCTATTTCCTCGACTTCGAGACCACTTACTTGACACCGGTGCCTCTTTTCGACGGCACGAAGCCCTATCAGAAGGTGCCGTTTCAATATTCACTGCACATCCTTGACCATGAAGGAGCGGAATTACAGCACCACGCATTCCTGGCAGAATCCAAGGCCGATCCGCAAGCAGCCCTCATTGTCAGCCTCCTTGCGGCTATTCCCGACAATGCCTGCGTCTTGGCCTATAATAAAGGCTTCGAGGTCGACCGGTTGAAAGAGCTGGCGGAGAGGTTTCCCGAGCATGGAGAACGGATCGCCGGCATCATCGGCAACGTGCGCGACCTGATGAAGCCATTCGAGCGCCGTCACATCTATTTTCCGGCGATGAAAGGCTCCTATTCCATCAAGGCGGTCCTTCCTGCGTTGCTACCGGAAATGAGCTATACGGGACTTGACGTGAACAACGGTGCGATGGCGGCAGAATCGTACTTGCGCATGTTGCATCTGGATGATGTTGCGGCGGTTGAAAAGATTCGGCGGGATTTGTTGGCTTACTGCTGTCTGGATACTCTGGCGATGGTGCGGATTTTGGAAAGGATGCGGGAGATGGTTTGAAGCAGGAGGAAGGTCAAGGTTCTTCAGGCTATCTGGCTAACCAAAAAACCGGCGCAATACCCCTTTCTTCTCGTTATCCCTCTTTTCGGAGATAAGTCTCAGCCCTTTGAGGGCAGTCGTCTCTTTGGCATTGATTTTCAACGCCTTCATGAACTCTCCCTCCGCTAAGCCGTCGCGCCCCTCGTCGAAGAGCATCCAGCCACGGAAGGCAAACGCTTCGGCGCTTTTTGCTATCTGCAACGACTTTGTCAGCAGCCCTCTTGCCCTGTCCATGGCTGCGCGGGAATTGCTGTTGGCACTGTTGCGGTAGATTGCCCATGCAAGAAATGCCGCATGACCGGCGTTATCAGGCGCAAGAGTATAGGCATCCTGAAACGCTTTCTCGGCATTCTCGAACTCCCCCATGTCAAGGAATACCCTGCCCGTCTGGAATTGAATCTTTGCATGCAGTTGGCCATCCTGCTTGCCGTCAATCCCTAACGTCTTATTGTCATGGAGCATCTCGTCGTAACGCTCTTTGGCAACGACGTTCGAGAGGGTGTTGTAGGCATCGGCGTAGATCGCCAGTATATCCTGAGCCATGGTCGATGTTGCGCCGGAGAGCTCCATGAAACGCTCTGGCGAATACTCTCTTATCTTTTTAAAATAGGCGTCCTTCAGCGTATTGAAACTGAACCCGGCAGGGGTCATCCCGAAAATCGCGTAATAGTCCTGGCCTTTTATCTGCGCAAACTCACGCTGGACCGTCTGTTCGAAACCGATCTCCTGCTCTGACAGCGGCGCTGCCATGCCGCTGTTCCCCATGGCAATTACGACAGTCTCGGCAACCGCTTCAACGATGTCGTCGAAATCTATAACCATATCTTCCATGACGCTCTCTTCGTCAGGCGGTCTGTTAAAGAGAGTTTTCTGGAAAAATCCGGGCGCTGCTTCCGCTCCGGGAACGCCTGGCAGCGTTATCATTGCCATGATATGGAGGAAATTCAAGAAAAGAGCGGCATCATGCGGGTTGTCATTGCCCTGCAGCAGTTCGGCAACAGAGCGGTGACCATTGATTCTTTCAAGAAGCAGGATATCCTTCTCCCGCAAGCTTATCAGGTTAGCCAGACGATAGAAACGCTCCGTTCTTGCAGGGAAGAGCGCAGTTTCACGGGCATTGA
Organism: Geobacterales bacterium; assembly: GCA_038206285.1. Lineage (GTDB taxonomy): Bacteria > Desulfobacterota > Desulfuromonadia > Geobacterales > DSM-12255 > VEOV01. The sequence continues at coordinate 91,889 of JBBRBA010000003.1, read as the reverse complement.
ACTCCCCCTGCTTAAACTGCTCCGGATAGAGCTTGACCGCTTCATAGAAGAGCTTTGGCATCGAGACATGGAGTAGCGGCTGGTCTAGCTCCGTAGCCGTTTCGTCAAAGATGATCCCGGCTGATTTCTGCAGATTTTCCATCATTGTTTTCATCATGAAGTGGTGTGATTCACTCTGCAGGTCGTCAAGCTGAAGCATGCCCGCTTCGGCAAAAAACAGTCGCCCCTCGCCGCTCTCCACGAACTTCTGCATATCTTCGCTGCTTATCTTCTTTCTGGAGAGAAGGAATGCCGGGAAATCATCCTTGCCGCGCGCCTGAAACAAAGTTGGCTCACCCATCACAAATGCAATCGGCGAGGAGTCGCCAATCATCAGCAGACCGCTCTGTCTGTTATTATAGATTGCCAGGAGAGCATCCAAAAGGGCAGGCTTGTGCCGCGCCGCTTCGATAGCGGCAACCGTATCCTGCACGGCATGGGCAAATGCCTCTTTGGTAAACGGTTTTTCGAGATAGTGGCGAACGCCGAGCTTCAGGGCAGCCTGGGCGTATTTCTCCCCCCGGTAGACTCCGGTGATGATGATTACCGGCAGGGTGTTCATTCTGGGCGACTTGCGCAGCTTTTGCAGCAGCTCAACCCCGCTGATCTCAGGCAGGTTCAGGTCAAGAACCAGCAGATCAATAGAGCCGGCAGCCAATAGCCGGAGTGCTTCGCTGCCGGTTGCAGCCAGAACAGCCTCATGACCCGAGTTGCGCAGAAACTTTTCCAGTAGCTGCGCCAGGTTCTGATTGTCTTCCGCTAGCAGGATCCTGGCGCTCATCGGGAGCCTTTCCCCTTCAGGTAGAAATTGACGGCCCGGTTATGCTCGCCCAGTGTCGCCGAAAAACAGTGAGTGCCGTCTTTCCTGGCGACAAAGTAGTAGTAACCGGTAACAGCCGGGCTGAAAACCGCCTCGATTGCCCCGGTCGCCGGATTACCGATCGGCCCTGGCGGCAGACCTCTGATCAGATAGGTGTTGTAGTCGGTCTTCCGCTGCACATCACTCTTCGAGACGTTGCCGCCGAAAGTACGAATGCCGTATACAGCCGTCGGGTCGCTCTGCAGGGGCATCCCCTTTTTCAGGCGATTGAAGAATACTGAAGCGATAAGCGGCTTTTCCTCTGGAACTACGGCCTCCTTCTCGACCATTGACGCAAGGGTAATGATCTGACTTCTGCTAAGTCCGGAGCGGCTCTCCAGCCCGGCAAACCGCTCGTTGTAGACTTTGCTGAACTGCTCTGCCATCAGCTTGATGAACGCAGCCGGAGTCTCGACATTTAACAGATTATAAGTGCTGGGGAAGAGGTAGCCTTCAACACTTTTGGCGTGAATGCCGAGTTCTTTCAGGAGGTCCTGATTGCGGCACTCTTTCAGGAAGGCCTCTTTACCAAACAGCTGCTTTCCTTCAAGCAGTTCGGCAATCTGATAAATAGAGTACCCTTCGGGAACAGAGAAGCGCTTTTCGTAAACCTCGCCGGCAACAAGTTTACGGAGGATTTCAGCGGGGGTCTCACCATCGGAAAACTGATAGGTACCAGCTTTGACACGGTCAGTTACGCCCTTGCTCCTGGCGTAAAGAACGAAGAGTCTTGAGCTGCCGAGTACGCCCCCCTTTTCCAGCTCATCGGCGAGCTTGCGCAGTGAACTCCCTTTGGCGAAATCGACAATATTGACAACCTGCCCCGCGCCATGAGGCAGACCGACAAAAAAACCGATACGGGCGATAATGACCGCCACGAACAGTGCAACAGCAATAACCGCCCACTTTTTCCTGCCGGCCAGCAGGGCTGCAATGTTTATTCCGGGTAATAAATTTTTCATCTGCTTATCTATAGCGCAATATACTGTCGCATGGCAAGTTTGAAGGTCGATGTGCCCCTGGCGAAGGGCTAAAGCCAAAGGCTGATAATTCTTCGGCAAGCACCCTGGCTCTCAGTCTTTAACCCGGAGCCTTTAGCCATAATTACAGACAGCCATGCGGGTCATTTTCCCACTTCCCGGCGCTCTTCACGTAATTGAGCGTACCTCCGGCAAGCAACTCCCTGCGTTGCCGATCGGAAACATCAAGCAGGGTGATAATGGTTCTCCCCCCTATTTCAACCGGAATCTTCGTTTCCCCTTTGATGATCCGGGTGCGGATACCCTTTAACACCAGTTGCTCCCCCTGGGAGAGCAGTTCATAATCGGCCGGTTCGGCAAAAGTCAACGGGATGATGCCGAAATTAACCAGGTTTGCCTTGTGTATGCGGGCGAAGCTTTTGGCAATTTTCAGGCGGATGCCGAGATAGCGTGGCGCCAGCGCTGCATGTTCGCGGCTGGAGCCCTGGCCGTAGTTCTCGCCGCCGATTACCGCCCCGGCGCCTTTGGCCCTTGCCCGCTCGGCAAAGCCGGGATCGAGTTGCTCAAAGACAAACTGCGAAATTGCCGGAATGTTGCTCCGGAAGGGGAGTACCTTGTTCCCTGCCGGCATGATAGCATCGGTAGAAATGTTGTCACCGGCCTTTAAAATCACCTCGACCAGTAAATCCTCCGTCAGAGGTTCGAAGTCCGGAAACGGCACAATGTTCGGGCCGGTGATGATCCCGACTTCTTTTGCCTCGTCAGCAGGGAGCGGGAAGATGATGCTTGAGTCGTCGATAACGTATTTGTCCGGATTCTGCACTCCCGGCCATGGCATGATCTTCCCCAGGTCGCGCGGGTCGGTTATCACGCCGCTAAGTCCGGACGCAGCAGCAGTTTCCGGCGAGCAGAGATAGACCAGGTCACCCTTGGTGCCGCTTCTGCCGGGGAAGTTCCGCGGGAAGGTTCGCAGCGACACCTGGCCGGTCCCTGGCGCCTGCCCCATGCCGATGCAGCCGAGACAGCCGGACTGATGAATCTGCGCTCCGGCAAGAAGCAGCATCATTATCCCCCCCTGGTCGGCAATATTTTCCAGCACCTGCCGGCTTCCCGGGTTGACATGAAAGGAGAGGTGACGGGCAACTCTTTTGCCGTCAAGAATCCGGCAGACAGACATGAGATCGCGGAACGCCGAATTTGCCGAGCTGCCGACCAGAACCTGATCGACCTTGAGCCCGGCGATATCAGCCACCCGTACCACCTTGTCCGGAGATGACGGACAGGCGATCAGCGGCTCGACCGTGGCAAGGTCAATCTCTTCATAAAAGTCATAACTGCACTCCGGGTCGGCCTGCAGCGCCTGCCATGAAGCGCCTCGCCCCTGCGCCTCCAGAAACTCCCTGGTGCGATGGTCTGACGGGAAGAGCGAGGTTGTCGCCCCCAGTTCCGCTCCCATATTGCCGATTATCGCCCGGTCAGTTGCCGACAGGGTCTCTACTCCCGGGCCGTAGTATTCGATTATTTTGCCGACCCCACCCTTGACAGTATGCCGGCGGAGCATCTCCAGGATTACATCCTTGGCCGAGACCCACGGTTGCAGCGCGCCGGTCAGTTTCACTCCCCAGATTTGCGGACAGGGGAGGTAGAAAGGATGCCCTGCCATTGCCAGTGCCACATCAAGCCCGCCAGCGCCGATGGCGAGCATCGCCAACCCGGCGGCCGAGGTGCTGTGTGAATCGGCGCCGAGCAGCGTTTTACCCGGCACGCCGAAGCGCTCCAGATGCACCTGGTGCGAGACGCCGTTCCCCGGCTTGGAAACATGGACACCATAACGTTCACCGGCAGTCATCAGGAAGATATGGTCATCGGCATTACGGTTGTCGGTCTGCAGCAGATTGTGGTCGATATACTGCGCTGCCAGCTCGACCTTTACCCGGTCAACACCCATTGCCATGAACTCCAGCATCGCCATGGTACCGGTCGCATCCTGCAGCAGGGTATGGTCGATCTGCAAGGCTATCTCGCTGCCCGGGATCAATTCACCTTCTACCAGATGTGCCTCAAGGATTTTTGTTGTCAGATTTTTTTTCATATAACCTCCGCTAATATGCCTGAAGACCTTTCTGTCAGCAGCGCAACGCCTTTAGTCGCACCGCACCAGGTTCCGTCCTGCCTGCTTCCCCTGATACATGAGCTGATCCGCACGGTTAACCAGGCTCTCCACTGTATCATCCGGCTGGACATGGGTTGCGCCGATAGTTATGGTAACGTTGAGCTGAGAGTCGCCATACATGAAAAAAGAGTTTTCCACCATGGTACGCAGTTTTTCAGCCACCATAATGAACTGCTCCTTGTCGGCAAAACGGATGATTGCCAGGAACTCTTCGCCGCCCCAGCGACCGGCCATATCATAGGCCCGCATGCAGCTACCCAAAGTATTCCCTACCAGTTTCAACACCTTGTCGCCGACATCATGGCCATAGGTATCGTTGAAATGCTTGAAACAATCCACATCGGCAAATACCACGCCGAAGCCGATACCATGGCGGTCGAACTCGGCCAGACTCCCGGTAAGGTTCATCTGCAGGTAGCGACGGTTAGGAAGTCCGGTCAGATGGTCTAGCAGGGACTCCCGCTTCAGCGTTTCCATCAGGCTGGCATCGGGATCCAGGTCTGTCTTTTCGGTGAAGATCTCTGCCGCGCCGATCGGAATGCCGTACTTGTCAAGGATAAGGGAGATGCTCACTGCCACTGGCAAACGATGTCCCTGCTTGTGGTGTACGTACAACTGATCGTCCTTGTGGCCGCACTTCTGCTGCATGACATCCACCAGCGGGCAGGCAGAAGTACAGAGACATCTCCCTGACTCATCCAGATGCACAAGCAGATTGTCAGCGCAGAGTTTGCCGACAACCTCTGCCGCACCGTAGCCGGTTATCCGCTCCGCGCCCTTGTTCCAGTAGGTGATGCGTCGTTCCATATCCACGAAGTAGACACCCTCGTAAAGGTTATCAACAATCGCTTTGAAAATTTCATCCGTAGCCATCTGCCTTGTCTCCGGGTTATGCATGTATCGCCCTGTCATTCACTGCCAGCGCCGCTTCCTTCAGCGCTTCGGACAATGTGGGATGGGCATGGAACGTCATGGCAAGATCCTCGGCCGTGCCGTTGAAAGTCATGGCCGTTACCGCCTCAGCGATCAAATCCGACGCCCGCGGACCGACGATATGCACCCCGAGAATGCGGCCATTACCTTTGTCCGCCAGGATCTTCACGAAGCCGTCAGTCTCGTCCATGCAGCGGGCGCGGCCGTTTGCCAGGAAATTGAATCTGCCGGTCTTATAGTCGGCCCCGGCCTGCTGCAGCTCTTCCTCGGTTTTGCCGACAGCTGCCGCCTCCGGCCAGGTGTAGCAGACACCGGGAAGATACTCATACTCTACCCGCGATTTTCCCCCCTGCAGCCTCTCGGCAAAAACAACCCCCTCTTCAGACGCCTTGTGCGCCAGCATCGGGCCGGGAACCAGGTCGCCGATGGCATGAATACCGACTGCCGTCGTCTGGAAATTCTCATCAATTATTATCCGTCCGGTGGCATCCAGTCCCACTCCGGCCTCGGCAAGCCCGAGACCGTCGATCAGCGGTTTGCGCCCGACTGCCACCAGTACCCGGTCGCAGACCAGCTGCTCCTCACCGGAAACACCGGCAACAGTAAGCAGCACCCTGCCGTCCTGCACAGTGCCGCTTTTCACACCGGTCTCCAGCAGAAATTTCATCCCCTGCTTTTTCAACAGCCGCAGCAGCGCATCAGCCACCTGACCATCCATGGTCGGGAGCGGTTTTGCCAGCATCTCCACAACGGTCACCTGCGCCCCCAGCCGCCGCCAGATCGAACCGAGCTCAAGACCGATGTAACCGGCGCCGATGACAACCAGATGCTGCGGCACAGCCGCAAATGAAAGGGCTTCCCGGGCGCTCACCACGGTATCAAAGTCAAACGGCAGAAAAGGCAGCTCAACCGCCTTGCTGCCGGTAGCCAGCAGAACTCTTTTCCCCCGAAGTACCTCAGGATTTCCTCGGTCCTCGTTCCCTTTAGGCCCTATAGGGTCCGATCCTTGTTCCTGAGCTACCGCCACCTGCTGCAGATCGCCGGCTTTACCGGCCAGACGCCCTCTGCCGCTGACAAGGGTAATGCCGTTCTTCTTGAAGAGGAAGGCGATACCGTCGGTATTCTTCTTCACCACCTCGTCCTTGCGGGCGAGCATGCGCGAAAGATCCAGCCGCGGCGGGTCGATGACGATACCGTGGAGGGCAAACCTGTCCCGTGACAGGGCGAAATATTCCGACGAATCGAGCAGCGCCTTGCTCGGGATGCACCCTTCGTTGGTGCAGACCCCGCCAAGGGTCGCCCGCTCCTCCACCACTGCAACCTTCATCCCCAGTTGGCTGGCACGGATGGCAGCCACGTAGCCCCCCGGCCCGGCGCCGATGACGATAAGATCGAATATTTCTGCAGTCATTGATAGTTCTCCCTCGGGTTATTTTCCCACTGTTCAATTTGAAGGCTGGCTGGTGATCTGCTTAACCTCTATAGCGGCGGCGTAAGGGATGGTTTCAACGTATAATCACCCCTCCAGCAACAGCTCTTCCGGCTCTTCCAGTAACTCCTTCGCCCTCTTCAGAAACTGCACCGCCACCCTGCCGTCAATGAGACGGTGGTCGTAGGAAAGTGCCAGATACATCATCGGCCGGATGACAATCTGGTTGTCCCGCACCACAGGCCGCTCCTGAATGGCGTGCATGCCGAGTACCGCACTCTGCGGCGGGTTGATGATCGGTGTGGAGAGGAGCGAGCCATAGACGCCGCCATTGGAGATGGTAAAAGTACCCCCCTCCAGATCGGCGATAACGAGGCGGTTCTCTTTTACCTTGGCAGTGTAGGCTTCGATCTGCACGTCGATCTCACGGAAGCGGAGCCGGTCGGCGTCCCGCAGCACCGGCACCACCAGCCCCTTGTCGCCGCCGATGGCAATGCCGATATCGTAGTAGTCGTGAAAGACGATGTCGCTATCATCGATGGAGGCATTGACTGCCGGAAACTCGCGCAGCGCTTCGCAGCAGGCCTTGACGAAGAAAGGCATCAGCCCCGGTTTAGCTCCGAACTGCTGCTGATAGTGCTCCCGGTACTGTCGGCGCAACTCAACAACCCGGCTCATATCAACCTCGTTGAAGGTAGTGAGCATGGCGGTATGCTGCCGCACCGCCAGCAGCCGCTCGGCAATCCTCTTGCGGATGGGCGAGAGCGGCACGCGCCGTTCCCGGAGGTTCGGGGATTGAGGTTCGAGGTTAGAGGTTCGAGGCTCGGGGTTCTGCAAATCAGGAGACTTCTTCGTGGCTTGACCTCCAGCCCCATAGGTAACCGGCTCTTCCGAGCGGACCGTCAAGGGGATTTCCTCGTTCCCGCTTTCGGGCAGATCCTCCGCAACAATCCGCCCCTCTTTGCCGCTGCCGGCAATTGCCGCGAGATCAACCCCCGTTTCCGCCGCAAGTTTTCTGACAGATGGCGACGAAGGGGCGAGTGACGGCGCTGCAGAGGGGTGCGTCTCCGGCGGAACAGGCCCGGAGCTCACCGCAATGGTGCCGATAACTGTACCGATCTTTACTGTCTCTCCTTCCGGGACAAGAACCTTGAGAGTGCCGGCAGCATCTGCCTGGAGGGTGAAGGTTATCTTGTCGGTCTCGAGTTCGCAGAGAATATCGTCCTTGTTGACAAAATCACCGCTCTTTTTCTCCCACTTGGCAACCAGAGCGTCAATAACCGATTCACCAACAGCCGGGACTTTTATTTCCATCGGTACCTCCTAAAATCATTTAATTCGCGAATGCCGCTGAAATGATCATCTCCTGCTCCTCGGCATGCCGCCGATGCGAGCCGGTTGCCGGAGCCGCCGCCGCCGCTCTGCCGACATACTGCGGCGCCTCTCCCAGGAGCTGTGCAAGCCTGCTCTGCAGAAACGGCCAGGCGCCCATATTGGCCGGCTCTTCCTGTACCCAGCACCATCTCTTGACAGCAGGGTAAGAGGCAATAACGTTTTTGAGAAGATCATCCCTGAAGGGGTAGAGCTGCTCGATCCTGATTATGGCCACATCGTTCCGGTTGCTCTTGTCACGCTGCGTCAGCAGTTCGAAATAGAGCTTGCCGCTGCAGAGAAGCAGCGTCGCCACTGCTGCCGGGTCGTTGCTGTCTGTCAGCACTTCCATGAAGCCGCTAGCGGAGAAATCCGTCAGTGCAGAGACGCAGAGCGGATGGCGCAGCATGCTCTTCGGGGTGAAAACGATCAGCGGCTTGCGGAAGGGGTGCATCACCTGGCGGCGGAGCAGATGAAACAGCTGTGACGGTGTTGACGGATAGACTACCTGCAGGTTGTTTTCCGCGCAGAGTTGGAGATATCGCTCGATCCTGGCACTGGAGTGCTCCGCACCGTTCCCCTCGTAGCCGTGCGGCAGGAGCAGGACAATGCCGGAAGCTCTCCCCCATTTGCTTTCGCCGCTGGCTATGAACTGGTCGATGATCACCTGGGCGCCGTTGGCAAAATCGCCGAACTGCGCCTCCCAGATGGTGAGACCCTCAGGTGTTGCCACGCTGTAGCCGTATTCGAAGCCAAGGACGGCATTTTCCGAGAGCATGCTGTCATAGATCTGAAAGCGGGCTTTGCCGCCCGCCAATAGCTCCAGCGGTGTATGGGTAGTACCGTTATTGATGTCGTGCAGAACCGCATGGCGGTGGTTGAAGGTTCCGCGGCGGGTGTCCTGGCCGGAAAGTCGCACCGGAACGCCTTCGGCAAGGAGCGAGGCAAAAGCCAGCGCCTCTGCTCCTCCCCAATCGATGCCTTTGCCGCTCGTGACGCTGTCAAGGCGTTTGCGGTAAAGCTGGGCAATCTTCGGATGGGGGGTGAAACCGGCGGGAAGAGCCGCCATCCGGCCCATCATCTGCTGCAGCTTCGTTGCCGCAACCGCGGTATTAACGGCAGTGATGACGAATTCCCGGCCCACCCCCTCCCAATCGCCGCCGAAACTCTGGTCAGCCGGGAGCTTCTCTCCGGCAACAGCCCGCTCCAGAGCCTTCTGGTAAGCTGCTGCCATCCGGCTGATCACCTCGCCGGCGATCCCCTGCTCGGCAAGCCTTTCCCCGTAAAGAAGATGTAGCGCTTTGCGGCTTTTTATCTGATCATACATCAATGGCTGGGTAAATGCCGGTTCGTCCCCTTCGTTATGGCCATGTCGCCGGTAACAGATGATCTCGATGACGACATCACGACTGAAAGTCTGCCGGTAGTCGAGGGCAAGACGGGTCGTCCATGCAACTGCCTCCGGATCTTCGCCATGCACATGGAATATCGGTACCATCAGCATTCTGGCAACATCGGTTGCATAGCGGGTCGAACGGGAGTCCGCCGGCAGGGTGGTAAAGCCGATCTGATTATTCAGGACAATATGCAGGGTGCCGCCGGTGCCGTACCCTTCGAGCTGCGACAGATTGAGGGTCTCGGCGATCACCCCTTGTCCGGCGAAGGCGGCATCGCCATGCACCAGTATCGGCAGCAGTTGACGTTTGCCATCGGCACCGCGCCGCTCCTGGTGGGCGCGGCTCTTCCCCACCACCACCGGATCAACTGCCTCCAGATGGCTCGGATTGAACGTCAGCGAGAGATGCACCCCGGCTACATCGGCAGAGTACCCCTTGTGATACTTGACATCACCTTCACCGACAATGCCATGTTCCTGATTATCCTCAAACTCGGCAAACATAGCCGCCAGCGGCTTGCCGAGGATATTCGCCATGACATTGAGCCGCCCGCGGTGCGCCATGCCGATGATTGCTTCATTGATTCCGGCAGAAGCAGCCAGCAAAACCAGCGTATCAAACGCCACCAGCAGCGCTTCCCCCCCCTCCAGGGAAAACCTTTTCTGGCCGAGAAAACGGCGATCCAGAAACTCCTCGAACAGCGCCCCCTGCTGCAAGCGGGAGAGAATTCTGAGCCGTTCTTCCAGCTTGAACTCCATGCTGTTTCTCACCGGTTCCATCCGGTCGATCAGCCACTGCCGCTCGGCAGGCTCCTGGATGTACATGAATTCGATGCCGATAGAGCGGCAGTAGGTTTGCTGCATCGTCTCCAGGATCTCCCGCAGCGTTGCCGTCTCCTTCATGAAACGGCGGCTGTGAAAGTGCCGGTCAAGGTCTTCTGCAGTCAGCCCGAAAACGGCCAGGTCGAGCAGCGGATGCGACAGCGGACATGGCGACAGCGGGTCGGTACAGGCCAGAAGATGGCCGATGTCGCGATAACGGTAGATGAGCGACTGCACGCCGGACTGCAGCAGCGCCTCCGGCAGATCAACATGGAGCTCTGGCGGCGGGGTGCGTCCCAGATCGAACCCTTCAAAAAAACGCTGCCACTCCGGGGCAAAGGCTTCCGGCTCTGATTGCCAGCGGCAGTACTCCGCTTCAAGCCACTGCGGGTCAAGGTTATGAAGAAACGGCATCAGGAGGCCTCCTGCAGGGGCAGTCAAATAGAATGAAAATTATAGCAGAAACAGTTGGAGATGCAATTTACCGGACAGATTGCTTGCCTGCAGGCCGGACATTACGGTAAGATTTTGTAGATTAAGCTGAAGGAGCCACATGCCTGAACTGCCCGAAGTAGAGACCACCAGACGCGGGCTTGCCCCTCACCTCCTGGGACGCACCATCTGCGGCGTCACCCTCCGTACCGCCAAACTGCGCCTGCCGCTGGCAGCGGAGCTGCCGCAGCAGCTGCACGGTCAGCGGATCAACAGCGTTAAGCGCCGCGGCAAGTATCTGCTCTTTGCCTGCGAAGGCGGCACCCTGCTGCTACACCTCGGCATGAGCGGACATCTGCGGCTGGTCCCCGCCGCTACCGTGCCAGGCAAATACGATCATGTCGATCTGCAGTTTGATAACGGTACGCTGCTTCGTTTCACCGACCCTCGTAAATTCGGCACACTGCTCTGGCTGACGACCGACCCGCTCCGGCATCCGCTCCTTGCCGGGCTCGGCCCGGAACCGCTCGCGGACGGATTTTCAGCAGATTACCTCTTCCAAAGCTCGCGCGGCCGCAAAACGGCAATCAAACTCTTCATCATGAACAGCAGGATCGTCGTCGGCTTAGGGAACATCTATGCCAATGAGGCGCTGTTTCGCGCCGGCATCAACCCGGCGCAGGCAGCCGGCAGCCTGACCGTGGAGGAGGCTGAGCGGCTGACCATTGCCGTGCGCCGGGTACTTGACGAAGCGATTGCCCGTGGCGGCACCACCCTGCGCGACTATCTTGATGCTGCCGGCAGTCCCGGCTATTTCCGGCTGGAGCTTCAGGTGTACGGCAGGGGAGGCGACCCATGCATGGTCTGCGGCACGCCTTTGCAACTCAGCCGCCTTGGGGGGCGCTCGACCTGCTGGTGTCCTGTCTGTCAACCATGAATCAAGGAGAAGCATTATGCAAACAAGATGCGACTGGTGCGGCAATGACCCTTTATATATCGCTTATCACGACAATGAATGGGGGGTGCCGCTCCATGATGACCGGCGACTGTTCGAGCTGCTGACCCTCGAAGGGGCGCAGGCGGGCTTAAGCTGGCTGACTATCCTCAGAAAACGTGAAGGTTATCGCCGTGCTTTTGACCATTTCGATATAGCCAGGGTGGCAGCCTACGCGGCAGAAGATGTTGCCCGCCTGCTTGCCGATCCCGGCATTGTCCGCAACCGCCTGAAAATTGAGGCAACTGTCAGTAATGCCCGTGGCATTATGGAGCTGCAGCGGGAGTACGGCACGTTTGCGGCTTTTATCTGGTGCTTTGTCGCTGCCGACCGCCGGCAAAATGCCTGGCGATCGCTGGCAGAGCTGCCTCCATCGACCGCTGAGTCCGCGCTGATGAGCAGGGAGCTGAAAAAGAGAGGCTTCAATTTTGTCGGGCCGACAATCTGTTACGCGTTCATGCAGGCAACCGGGATGGTTAATGATCATCTTGTCAGCTGCTACCGCCACAAAGAGCTGCAAAGCCAGGCCGGCCAGCTGACAGCGCCCAACTGAAACCTCTCAAAGTCTGTCCTAAAGAATGGCAGAAAACTGTTTAAAAAATATTCTAATGCTGTTATAAATTTAAAATTGTCAACTATTTGATTCCAGCAGATTTGCTGCGAGCCTGATGATGCCGGGGAGTTGCTTTGAACTGTTTCAGAATTAAATGGTTTTTCGATTACATCAGCACCAAGGGGAAGTTTTTCAACTTCGGTATCGGCCTGCTCTGCATGGCAGCGGTCTGCGTTCTGGATCACTTTACCAACGATGCCTACTCCTTTTCCTTCTTCTATCTTTTCCCGGTCGGTTTTACCTCCTGGTTTGCCGGCAGAACCGCCGGCATCGTCATAGCCTTTCTCAGCACAGCAAACTGGACCTGGGAAAATGATTCTTACTTCACCAACTCCCTGATCTGGAATACCCTTTCACTCTTCGGCGTCTTTGTGGCTGTCAGTATGCTGGTTGACAAGGTCTACCAGATGTGGCTGAAAGCGTCCCAGCAGTCGCACATCGACTACCTGACCGGACTCTCCAACTCACGCTGCTTCATGGAAAAGCTCGGCTATGAAATCTCCCGGGCGCAAAGGGACGGCGAACCATTTTCACTCGGATATGTCGATCTTGACAATTTCAAAGAGGTAAATGACCGTTACGGCCATCAAAAAGGGGATGAGCTCCTGCAATGCGTAGCCGAGTGCTTCACCGGCGGTCTGCGTAAGACGGATCTGATTGCCCGTATGGGTGGCGATGAGTTCTGCATCTTTTTTCCTGCTACCGGCTATGAAGCCGTTCAGGTCGTTATGAAGAAAGTCAGGCAGAGTATTCTTGACAAGATGAAGGAGGAGCATTGGCCAACGACTTTCAGTATGGGGGTGGTTACCTGCCTCGTCCCTCCACGCAATGCCGATGAACTAGTCCTGTACGCCGATAAAGTCATGTACAAAGCCAAAACTTCCGGCAAGAACAGAATCAATTTTGTTGTTTTTAGCGGTAATGAAGAAGAGTAGCATCTGCCTGCAGACCGCCAAGCCCTTCCCGTTATAACGCTCTTACCGCCATTATCCCGAGCCAGGTGAACGCCAGGCAGGCAATGACACTTACCATGACATTGGCAGTGGCGATGAAGAACTTGCCGTCCTCAAGCAGGCGGAAAGTCTCGTAGCTGAAGGTGGAAAAGGTGGTAAGACCGCCGAGGAAGCCGATGGTGATTCCTGTGCGGAGATTGCTTGATAGGTGGGTGCTTCTGATGGCAAACTCCATCACGAAGCCGATGAGGAAAGCGCCGGCAATGTTGACGCAGAGGGTGCCGTAGGGAAAGACACGACCGAAGCTGTCGTGCACCCAGATGGAGATGAAGTAGCGGGCAAGACAGCCGGCTGCCCCGAAAATGGCTATACTGGCTACTGTTAGCATAATGTGGCCTGGCAGGTAGCGACGCAGGATTTTGCGTCGCTACTGTCGCAATAATATTACCCGGGCTCTTCCGCCACGGCCTTCTTTTTCCGCGGGGCCCGCTTTGGTTTCGGCTTGTCAGCCGCAGGCTCCACCGCAACCGGTACCTCCGGCAGCGTCTCAGCAGCGCTCTTTTTCTTTTTCACCGGCGCTTTGCGCGGCTTTGCCGGTTGCTCTTCAGCCGGCGGCAACGGCTGCGCCGCGGTAATTGCTTCCGGCATACTCTCCGCAGCCGGAGTTGCTTCGATGGCCGGCATCGGTTTTTTCCTGCTGCTCCGTTTCTTCGCCGGCAAGACTTCGGCTGCGGCAACCGGCGCAGCTTCCTGCGGATGAGCCTCCGGTTCGACAGTGTTATCCATCACCGTCGCAGAATCGGCCTCGGCATGGCTCTTGGCTCCGCCGCGCTTCCGACGGCGCCGTTTCTTCTTTTTGGCAACAGTTACCGCAGCTTCTGCGTCCTCGCTCGCGACATCTTCCGGCAAAGGCTCTGCGGACTCCTCTTCATCAGGGAGCAGCGCTTCGCCTTCTTCGTGAAGAGCCTCTGCTGATTTCCCTTTTTTCTTTTTCCGCCGCCGCCGCTTCTTTTTCCCAGGCTCATGCGGCTCTTCTTCCGTTGCACTCTCGGGCGGCAAAAGTTCAGCTTCCAGCGGCGCCTCTGGCAGCGATACCTCCTCAGGGCTTTGCGGCACTTCCGGCTGGTCCGCCTCAACCTTCTTCTTCCGGCTCCGAGAACGCTTCTTCTTTGGAACAGCTTCCTCATCGATTGCTGTCGCAGGCTCCGCCGCTACAGCCGGCAATCCAGGTTCGGCAGCCGTCGTCGCGGCATGTTTCTCAGGTTTTATTTTCGACACTTTCACTTCTTCCGGCGGCAGCTCCATAGAGAGAGGTCTGTCACGCTTTACAAGCTCCAGCTCCAGCTGATTCATCAAAAATGACGGTTTCCCCTTGATTGTCACCTCGATATCGTAGTCGTTCTCGATCTGTGCCAGCTCCCGCTTGTTACGGTTGAGAAGATGGTAGGCGACTTCGAGCGGCAGAGCGCCACGCACCTCGGCAGCCGTTCCTTTGGCCGCCGCAGCATGCACCTTGCGCAGAAACGAGAGCGCCATGCTCTCGACCCCTTTGACCTTGCCGCGACCACTGCAGTGCGGACAGTCGAGGATGCTCCCCTGTTCCAGTGTCTGCTTGATCCGCTGCCGCGACATTTCCAGCATGCCGAACTGCGAAATCCTGCCGACCGTCACCCGCGCCTTGTCGCTTTTGAGAGCGGCCTTAAGCGCCTTTTCGACCTCCTTGACATGCTTCATCTCCCGCATGTCAATCAGATCGAGAACGATCAGACCGCCGAGGTCACGCAGCCGCAGCTGCCGTGCCGCTTCTTCGACCGCTTCAAGATTCGTCCTGAAGGCCGTCTCCTCCACATTTCGCTCGCCGGTCGATTTACCGGAGTTGACATCTACCGAAACCAGCGCCTCGGTCGGTTCGATAACCAGTGACCCGCCCGACTTGAGCAGCACCTTCTTCTCATAGATCTGGTCTATCTGCTCCTCGATCTGGAAGCGGGAGAAAATAGGCCGTTTCTCCTGGTGCATCTTCACCCGCTTTTCAAGCTTCGGCATGATCTCGTGGAAGAAGGCTTTTGCCTCCTTGCAGACCTCCTTGCTGTCTACCAGTACCTCGTCGATATCGGCGGAGAAGTAGTCGCGGATCATGCGGATGACGACAGCATGCTCCTTGTAGACGAGTACTGCCCCGGACGTCTCTTTACCTTTGGCAACAATTTCATTATAACGGGCGACCAGAGAATCGAGATCCTTCTGCAGCTCCTCAAGGGTTCTGTCGACCGCCTCGGTGCGGATGATGTAGCCGATCCCTTCCGGGATGTGCATCTCCTTGACCATGTCCTTGAGTTTCTTCCGCTCCCCCTCACCTTCGACCTTGCGGGAGATCCCCGCGGAATCGCTCCCCGGCATCAGCACCATGTAGCGCCCGGGAAGGGAGATGTATGAAGTTACCGCCGCCCCCTTCATGTCCCGTTCATCCTTTTCTACCTGAACCAGCAGTTCCTGTCCCCGGCGCAGTACCTCATGGATACGCGGTCTTTTTTTCCGCAGCTCCTCCGGGACATCGTCACGCCACTGCCAGTTATCGGGATGCAGTTCCCCCAGCTGCAGAAATGCCGGTTTCTTCAGGCCGATATCGATGAAAGCGGCCTGAAGGGCCGGCTCAACCCGCAGCACAACCCCCTTGTAAATGTTTCCCCGCATCTGTTCGCTGCCGGTAATCTCGATATCCAGATCGACCAGCCGCCCGTTCTCATCCACTATCGCCACGCGTGATTCTTCGGGATGGAGGGCATTGATAAGCATTTTTTTTGCCATTTGAATTAATCCTTGCCGGAACAATCGCGCCGATTGTTCCCATTATATTTTGCACCGCCCGGCAAATTCCGCTGCAGTGGAAGCCGATAATCGGTTAAATCTTTTAAACTATAGCAGAACTCTTGATTTTTGCCCAATTAAAACAGTGCCAGGCCGCCGGGAACATGAGGACAGACCTAATGCGGCGCCGGGTTTCAATCGATCCGGGCAGGCTGAACAGGTTAAGCGGGCAACAGCCTGGTTGTCAGGAAGTCGTAAGGACTGCGAAAAAATCATGTCGCATAAACGGCCGGAGAACATGATTCTCTTGATCCGGTCAGCCGGCTCCAGCCTGACCGCGCCAGGCTTTCTGCCGGACAGATACATGAAAGACCCCGCCATCATGAATCTCAGGTTGAAAACAGCACTGCTCTCCCTTTTTTGCTGCCAAGTTCCCCGGCGGCGAACGCCCTGATAATCCCGAACCTGCCGTCATATCCCGGCTGACGGATGACCGTGCCGTTCCGGATGCGCCTGATCGCCTCTGCAAGAAGCGAAGAGTGCCGCTCGATATCCGCGACCGGCGTCCTGAGCAGCAGCTCAAACTCGGAACCGAAGATGGAGAGGGCCTGTGAATAATGCTGCCGTACCCCTTTGGTGAGAGGGCCGCAGTCGAGCAGCTCGCCCAGTATTTCCGGCAGCGGCATCAGGCTGAAAACCTCCGGCGCATTCGCCGGGAAAAGCGGCTCAATCCTGTCTGCCAGCTCCATGACCCGGTAATGCACCCCTATTGTCAGCGGTTTGCGGCAGACCGGACAGATGCCGCCGCAGCGGCGGGTTTCATGCGGGTCGAGGCAGACCTTGCAGTCGTTGTGACCGTCAGCGTGATACTTCCCCTCCTCCGGGAAGAATTCCACTGTGCCGCGAAAGCTCTGGCGGTTGTTCTCCCGCAAAGCAGTGCGCAGCGAAAAAAAATCAAAGCCGGTAGCAAAAAGATTGGCCTCTCTGCCGAGTTTGCCCGGTGAATGGCAGTCTGAATTTGAAATGAGGGCGCAGCTGTCAAGCCCGGATATCAAACGGTTCATGGCCGGGTCGGAAGAGAGACCGGTCTCCAGGGCGAAAATATGCGGCGTCAGATCAGCAAAGCACTCAGCCAGCGAATCAAACCCGGAGCGGGAGCCGAAGAGAGAAAACCAGGGGGTCCAGATATGGGCCGGGACGAGGAAACCATCGGGCGCCTCTGTCAGCATTATTTCCAGCAGATCGCGGCTGTCCAGCCCGAGAATCGGCCGACCGTCGGCTTTGATATTGCCGATAGCGGCGAGCCGTATGCTGACCTTTTCCGCCGCGGTAAAGTCCGGCACATAGAGCAGGTTGTGGACCTTGCGGACAGCTCCGTGGCGTTTGTAAATGCAGCTTACTTCGGCGGAAAGGAGAAAACGGACGGTTTGCCGGGGGAGGTTGAGCTCCGGGAAAGGCGAGGGGATGGCCGCATCATTTTTCAGCCTGAAAAGTCCCGGCTCTGCCGGCTCAAGCGATTCCTTCAGGGTCTTTAGCCAGCCGGGGTGGGTGAAATCGCCGCTGCCGACGATCTGAATACCCTTGACCTGCGCCCAGCCGGCCAGTCCGGCAAGGGTGCTCTCCTTGCTTGTGGCACGGGAGTAGGGGGAGTGAATGTGAAGATCGGCGATATATTCCATGACAATTCTCGTGAGCGCATCGTAATACAACAGCGGCGAAAAAAACAGCAATTTGCCTCTTGCCTTCTTTATCTGCTTGGATACAATGCAGCAAAATTAAAAAAGGACCCTAAAGGGTCTAAAGGACGCGGAAGGAGAAACAGATGTACGCTAAAATGTTTGTCATGATTGCCGTTCTTGTTGCTGTCGCCGCTCCGGCCGCTTTTGCCGAGGAGATCAACCCTGTTCTTGGCAAAGTCGGTGACTTCACCATAAGGGAGACCGATCTGGACAGGCTGATTGCCAGCCAGCCGCCACAGGCGCAGCAGCAGCTGCAGGAGAATCCGGAGCTGAAGACTGCTCTCTTGCGCGATATTCTCCTGAAAAGGGCGATTGCCATGAAGGCGAGAAAAGAGGGGTATGATAAAAAACCGGAATATCGTGAGCAGCTCTCTTTGCTGATGGACGATTATCTCTCCCGTGAATACCTGGCTAAAGTCGTTGTTGTCGATATCAGGATCCCGGAAGAGGTGATGAAGAAGTATTACCAGGAGCATGAAAAAGAGTTCTTCATGAGTGAAACGGTAAAGGCGCGCCATATTTTCATTCAGCTGCCGGAAAAAGCCACAGCGGAAGAAAAAGCGCAGGCACGGGCAAAGGCCGATGCTGCCCTTGCCCGGCTGCAAAAAGGTGAAGATTTTGCAAAGGTTGCTGCCGAAGTTTCTGAAGATGCCGAAAGTGCAAAGGCAGGGGGCGAACTAGGGTCAATCACCCCCGGCAAGACCAATTCCGCAGAATTCGAGAAAGCTGTTTTTACCCTGAAAAGCGGCGAGCTGAGTCCGGTGATCGCCACTCCGTTCGGTCTGCACATCGTCAAGGCGGATGAAAAGAGGGAAAAGCGGACCGCTTCATTCGACGAGTCGCGGGGCTATATCGAGATGACCCTGAAAAAGGAGTATGAGCAGAAGAAAGGTGAAGAGTTCGTCGCAAAGATCATTAAGGAGAGCGGGCTGGAGATTTACGGCGGGAAAGATGCCGGCAGCAGTGCAGAACCGCTGAAACAGCCTGAAAAATAAAGGGATTAATATATTACGGGAAACCATGCTCTCTGCTTCAACACTTGCCATTGACTGGGTCCAGCCGGAGCTCTCCAGCGAAGAGTGGGAGTTTTCCCGCCATCCTGCCAAACAGCCATTTTACCGGCAACACGGCATTACCTGGGAGGCGATTGCTGCTGCTTTCACTTCGGGCCGGCTCGTCGCCTATCCGCGTGCGGGTGATATCTGCGGTGTCCCGGTTGCCCTCTCCCATCACAGTTTTGACGACTACAGCCGCTACCTGGCAAAAGCCAAACGCGGCTACCGCCTGAATTACAACCATATGGAAGAGGCGCTGCAGCGTGCCGGGGAGCTGATACTACCGGCAGCGATCATTCTGCTTGCAGCTGATGAGGCCCTCCTTTTCTCCGGCTATCGCCGGCTTTGTCTCGCCTGGAATTACGGTATGACGCCGTTTGTCTGGCTGGTGTCGCCGACCGGAAACAAATTAAATTATTGCGATTAACAGAATCATAAAATATGATATTCAGGAACCAGCAGGAGTCTTTATAACCGTTTGACAGCAGCAACTGCGGAGGTGTGCCGTGCCGATTATTGACCGATATCTCGAAGCGATGCAGAAGCAGCGGGCGGAAGCCATTACCCTCAAGATCGGCGGGGTGGTGGAGATGACTGCCGGCGGGCAGACCCGCCCGGTATCAAACAATCCGACAACGGCAGAACAGGTGCATTCTCTGCTTGCCGAGGTCGTCCCGGATTATAGACAGAGGCTGCAGGACGGCCGCGGCGCTTTCCCCTACGACTCCGCCTTCGGCAGTTTTCTGCTGCAGCTGGTGCCCGGCAGCGACGGCTCCGCACTTAAAATAGTGACCCAGGCCGATAAACCGCAGGCAGCAGCGCCACCAACGGGACCGGCAGCCGTTTCTGCGGCAACTGCAGGCGAATCAGCGTCGACTCCCCCGGGCAACGTTGCCCATCTTGACGAACTGTTTCATCAGATGCTTGATATGAAAGCTTCTGATATCCATCTGAAGAGCGGTAAAGCGCCGATGGTTCGGGTCGATGGCTCGATGCAGTACATGCCGGGGAGAAAGGCGCTTGATGGCGAAGCGCTCTCGGCGCTGCTGCAGGCGATAATGCCCGAGAAGAACCGGGTCGAATTCAGGGAAACAAACGATAGCGACTTTGCCTATGAACTCGGCGAGCGTTCCCGTATGCGGGCAAATATTTTTCGTGATATCGCCGGCATCGGTGCGGTATTCCGGCAGATCCCGACAAAAATCATCACCGCAGAGCAGCTGGGACTTCCCGAAGTTGTGCTCAGCTTCTGCGATTTCGACAAGGGGCTGGTAGTTGTCACCGGCCCGACCGGCTCAGGCAAATCGACGACCCTGGCAGCGATGATCAACTACATCAACGAAACCCGGGACGATCATTTGATAACGATCGAAGATCCGGTCGAATTTGTCCACAAGGACAACAAATGCCATATCAACCAGCGTGAGGTCGGCACGCATACCATGGGGTTCAAGAACGCCCTGCGGGCAGCGCTGCGTGAAGACCCCGACATAGTGCTGGTAGGCGAAATGCGTGACCTGGAGACGGTTGCCATTGCCATCGAGACTGCCGAGACAGGGCATCTGGTCTTCGGCACGCTCCATACCAATACAGCGGCCTCCACCATCGACCGGCTTATCGACCAGTTCTCCGCCGACCGGCAGCAGCAGGTGCGCACCATGCTCTCCGAATCGCTCAAAGGGGTTGTCGCCCAGACCCTGCTGAAGAAAATAGGTGGTGGACGGGTAGCGGCGCTGGAGGTCCTGGTGGTGACCACCGCCATCTCCAATCTGATCCGCGAGGGGAAAACCTTTCAGATACCCTCCATCATGCAGACCGGCAAGGCTCTCGGCATGAGAACCATGAACGATTCTCTGCTCGATCTGGTAAAAGCGAAAACCGTCAAGCCGCAGGAGGCATACGACCGCTCGCCCACGAAGAAGGAGTTCGGGCCGATGCTGACCAGAAGCGGTTACCGGGGGCCGTGGAGTGATGAGAAGGGATAACTCCCTGAGCTGGCTTTCCGCTTAACCAGAACCGGTACCAGCAAAACCAGGGTTTATGGAGGAAGACATGGCAAACACGACAGAGCTCAATAAATGGCGGCTTTTTGCCGATCTCTCGGCTGCAGATGTCGCTGTTATTATCGAAGCCTGCGAAGAGCGGTTGCTGATGGCCGGTGAGGAGCTTTTTTCCGAAGGGGACGCCGGCGATTCGATCTGGATCATCCATTCCGGACGGGTTGAGGTCTACAAGAACATCCGCGGTGATGTCGACCGGACGCTGGCGTCTCTGGCCGCCGGCGATGTTATCGGCGAAATGAGCTTTATCGATCAGTCACGCCGCAGCGCCGGGGCAAGGACCAGTGAGGCGAGCGAATTCCATCTGCTCACTGCCGTCGCCTTCCGGAAGATCCAGGCGGAACAGCCTGCCATTGCCGCCGGTTTCTACAAAAACATCGCCTCGATACTTGCCGACCGGGTAAGGAACACCAATGACCTCTACCGCGAAAGTGTCGCCTTCAGCATCGAGGCGACCGGCGCCGGCAAGCTGAACCTGATCGCCCTGAGCGAAGAGCTGAAACCGGTAACCATCAACCTTGCCGGCGGCACGACCGTCTCCGGCAGGCTGCTGCAGATGGATCACTCCCCGGCTGGCTATACGCTGGTGCTTAAGGAGCAGAGCGGCAAGCTGGCGATTATCCCCTACCATGCGATCCAGCGGATCGAGCTGGCGTAGCGCCGGATTCGGCAGTTTTGCTCCGCCGCTGCGGCGCCGCTGCCGGCTGCCGGTGGAACAGTGCACAGCAACAGCGATAGTGTCGTCGCCAGGAAAAGCGGCAACAGCGGATAGACCATCCCGCTGGAGATATCGGTCAGCAGGCTGACCAGCCCCAGGATCAGGACATTACCCGGTAGTGTGAAGATACGTCTCATCGGTCATCCTTCAGCGGTGACCGGCTGCCCGCATTAATAGTACTCCTCGCCGTATTCCGGCACCGCGTCGAGAAAACCGGGCAGCCGCCCGGCACGGGCCATTGCCAGATCGACGTCGGCTATCAGCCGCTGCCGGTCTTTCGGAAAGCTGCCGGCGAGATTGAGGAAGTTGGAGACATGATTGGAGCGGAGCACCGTCTTTGCCGGCGCCAGGTGGCAGAGCAGCTCCCGCGCTTCCAGCATCAGCTCGCGGCGGTTGCACTGCTCCAGCGAGCGGACGAATTCTTCGTTATGACGGTGAAAAAGAGTCAGCAGCGAGAAGAACTCCGGGCTGACCAGGTTTACCCACGCCGCCGTCTGCCGGGCATGCTCCAGGCTGCGCTGTTTGCCGCCAAGGCCGAGGATGGCCGTTACCGAGAGTTTCATTCCGGCTTCCCTGGCCTTGAGCGCCAGCGCTGCCATCGTTGCCGCATCGAACCCCTTGTTGATAGCCTTAAGGGTCGCATCGTCGCCCGACTCCAGCCCGAAATAGAGGATGCGGAGTTTCTTCTCTTTCAGTTTGGCCAGCTCTGCCGGGTTCTTGGTCGTCAGGCTGTTTGGTGAGGCATAGGCGCCGACACGTGTCAGTCCGGGAAAGGCAGCTGCCAGTGCCTCCAGGATGGTGATCAGTCCGGCGTACGGATAGACCAGCGCATCGCCGTCAGCCAGAAAAACGCGGCCGATATGCTGGCGGTAATGAAGAGGAATCGCGGCGATCTCCTGCAGAATCTCCTCCACCGGGCGAATCCGGAAGCGCTTCATCTTGTACATGCCGCAGAAGGTGCAACGGTTCTGCGAGCAGCCGATCGTGATCTGGAAGATCAGGCTGTTGGCCTCGCTGGGTGGACGGAACAGCGGTTCAACGTAATCCGGCATGGTATGAATAGTATTCATTTCAGCTCCAGCCCCCTGATTTCCAGCTTCCTTACCCGGTCGCGCAGCGCCGCCGCCTTTTCGAAATCAAGCTCCTTGGCTGCAGCCAACATCTCCTTGCGCAGGCGGGTGACGAGTTTCTGCAGCTCCCTGGGGGGGAGATAATCCTCCAGCTCTTCCGCTGCCAGGGGGAGGTCGACGTAATCCTTCTCCTCGATCGATTCGAGGATGGTGCGCAGCCCTTTGCGGATGGTCTGCGGGGTGATGCCATTCGCAGTGTTGAACTCCTCCTGTATCCGGCGGCGGCGGAGAGTTTCGTCCATGCACCCCTGCATCGACCTGGTGATGGTGTCCCCATACATGATGACCCGGCCGGCGACGTTTCTGGCCGCCCGGCCGCAGGTCTGGGTGAGCGAGCGCTGCGAGCGGAGAAAACCTTCCTTGTCGGCATCCATGATCGCCACCAGTGAGACCTCGGGCAGATCGAGCCCCTCGCGCAGCAGGTTGATGCCGACCAGCAGATCAAATTCACCAAGGCGCAAGCCGCGGATGATCTCCATCCGCTGGATGGTATCGATGTCCGAATGCAGATAGCGGACGCGCACGCCGATCTCGCGGTAGTATTCAGTCAGCTCTTCCGCCATCCGCTTCGTCAGCGTGGTGGCCAGGATCCGTTCCCCCTTTTCCACGACCTTTCTCACTTCCAGCAGCAGGTCATCAACCTGATGGGTCGCCGGACGGACTTCGATGAGAGGGTCGAGCAGACCGGTCGGCCGGATCACCTGTTCGACCACTACGCCCCCCGCCTGCTGCAGCTCGTAATCCGCCGGGGTGGCAGATACATGGATCGTCTGCGTCAGTTTCGCTTCGAATTCACCGAAGTTGAGCGGCCGGTTATCAAGCGCTGCCGGCAGACGGAAACCGTAGTTGACCAGAGTCTCTTTCCGGCTCCGGTCGCCGCGGTACATGGCGCCGACCTGCGAATTGGTGATGTGCGATTCGTCGATGAAGAGGAGGAAGTCGTCCGGAAAATAATCGATCAGGGTGTAGGGTGGCTCACCCTCTTTCCTGCCGTCAAAGTAGCGGGAGTAGTTTTCTATCCCCTGGCAGAACCCCATCTCCTCCATCATCTCCAGATCGAACATGGTCCGCTGCTCGAGACGCTGCGCCTCCACCAGCATGTTGTTACTGCGGAACCACTGCAGCCGCTGGAGCAGGTCGCTCCTGATCTCGCCGATGGCCCGCTCCAACGTCTCTTTGGTCGCCACATAGTGCGATGCCGGGTAGATGGCGCATTTGGTCAGCCGGTTGAGGACAATGCCGCGCAGCGGGTCGATTTCGCTGATACTCTCGACGCTGTCACCGAAAAACTCGATTCGTAGCGCCTTCGCGTCGTCATGCGCCGGGAAGATTTCGACATTGTCCCCCCTGACACGGAAGCTGCCGCGGTGGAAATCGAGATCGTTCCGCTGGTACTGGATCTCCACCAGTCTGGCCAGCAGGGTATCGCGGCCGTAATCCTCCCCCTGGCGGAAGAAGATATGCATCGCCTCGTATTCGGATGGCGAACCGATGCCGTAGATGCAGGAGACTGACGCGACAATGATGACGTCGCGCCTTGTGAGCAGGCTTCTGGTGGCGGAATGGCGCAGCTTGTCGATCTCGTCGTTGATGGAGGAATCTTTGTCGATGAAAGTGTCGGTAGTCGGCAGGTAGGCTTCCGGCTGGTAATAGTCGTAATAGGAGACGAAATACTCGACGGCATTGTCAGGGAACAGCTCCTTGAATTCACCATAGAGCTGCGCCGCCAGGGTCTTGTTGGGGGCAAGAACCAGCGCCGGTCGACCGGTTTCGGCAATAATGTTTGCCATGGTGAAGGTCTTGCCCGAACCGGTAACGCCGAGCAGCACCTGATGCCGGTCACCCCGCCTCAGCCCGGCCACCAGCTCTGCTATTGCCTGCGGCTGGTCACCACGGGGGGTATAGTCGGAGGTTATCCTGAAGACACTCATAACTTAACTTATAGCATGCCGAAGCCAGCGCTGTCATGCGAAGTCAGCTTGATTTTTTCCTGTCTCAGTGTATTATGCCAAAATTAACTGTTACATATTGGAGGATTTATGTTCGGATTCGGGATGCCGGAACTTATAGTTGTTCTGGTGATCGTGCTGGTGGTATTTGGCGCCGGGAAACTCCCTGAAATAGGCGGGGCACTTGGCAAAAGCATCAGGAATTTCAAGCGTTCCGCCGACGGCAAGGACGAGATCGATATCACCCCCGGCAAAAAGGACGAGGAAAAAAAGGGCTGAACTTGCTTTTCCCGACAGCCGGGATATACTCTCTTCCTGTCACCCGGATTTAGACCCTTCCATGGAGGCCGACAAAAATGGTTCTGCTAAATATTGCCGCGCTGCTGGTTGCCGTTGCTGTTGTTGTGCTGGTAATTACCCTTATTCCGCTGATCCGCGAGCTGAAAGCAACTTCAATCGCCTTGCGGGATTTTGTCGTCAAGGTGGAGAGTGACATTATCCCGGCTATCAACGAGCTGCACGCCGTTCTCGCCGACCTGAACGTGCTGACTGCCGGCGCAGCCGAAAAGGTCGAGGATGTCCAATGCTTCATGTCCGCTGTCGGTGAAACCGGCAGAGGCCTGTGCACCATCAGTACGTTTGTCACCAGTACTGCCGTGGCTCTTTCCAAATCTACATTATGGCTTACCGGCGCCAAGGTTGCCGGCTCATACATGCTTGAAAAACTGTCCAAGAAAAGGGGGTAAATTAGTTATGGCTGATAATGATAATGGAGCAGGTCTGGGTGCAGTACTTCTTTCGTTCCTTGCCGGAGCAGCAGTAGGGGCCGGCGTAGCCCTGCTGGTTGCACCGAAAACCGGTGGTGAACTGCGCGGGAAACTGAGAAACATGACCGACGATGCCATCGACAAGATTAAAGAGTACACCTGCGAGGCACAGGATAAGATCAAGTCGACCATCGAAGACGGCAAAGAGATGATCAATGAAAAGAAGAACATCTTTACTTCGGCGATTGAAGCCGGCAAAGAAGCTATGGAGCGCGAAAAAGAGCGGCTCAAGAAAGCCTGATGATCTCATCGGCAGTCGTGTTTACCTGGAAGGGGTGCAGATAGTGCGCCCCTTTTTTTGAGTCATTTATCCTGAAAAAAGCAGTTCACTGCCGTTTATAGGTTTATTCATGACAGCTACGAAAATGACCGGTCGCCTGCGGTATTTTTTTTCGACTGCATTATGGGAAATTGAACAGCCTGCCTGCAGCCGGTTCAATCGCTACGCCATAAAGCTCCTGCAGTTCCTGGCCCTGGTCTTCAGAAATTTCTGGCGTGACCAGTGCCCTTTGAAAGCAGCGGCACTGGCTTTTACCACCATCCTGTCACTCGTCCCCTTTCTGGCAATTCTCTTCGCTATCCTTGGTGGCATGGGGCTGCAGCATCAGCTGGAACCGCTGCTGCTTGAGCAGTTGTCAGCCGGCTCGCAGGAGGTTGCCGGCCGGATTATCCGCTACATCGACAATACCAGCATGGGGTCGCTTGGTTTCTACGGTCTGCTGACGCTGTTTGTGACGGTGTTTACTCTGCTCGACAATGTCGAGGACTCTTTCAATGCCATCTGGGGCGTGACTGAGACCAGGAAGATCAGGAGCAAGCTGGGGGGCTACATCGGTGTAGTCCTCAGCACGCCGCTACTAGTCTTTTTCGCCATCAGCGTTACCACGTTCATTGAGAGCCAGGACATCTTCAGATGGCTGCTGCGCAGCGCTCATGTAGATTCACTGTTCCTCTACATGCTCCGTTTTGCCCCCTACCTGGTAATATGGGCGGCACTTACCTTCGTTTTCCTGATCATCCCCAATACCAACGTACGTCTCCGCCCGGCAATCATCGGCGCGGTAATTGCCGGAACCTTATGGCAGATCGCCCAGTGGGGTTATATTCATTTCCAGTTCGGCTTTGCCAAAAATAACGCTATCTACGGGACGATGGCGGCTCTGCCGATATTCATGCTCTGGATATACGTCAGCTGGCTGATTCTCCTTTTCGGTGTCGAAATTGTTCACGTTCAGCAGAACATAAAGAACCTGAAGCGGGAGATAAGAGCCGGTTCCATCTCTTTCCGGGTAAGGGAGCTCCTCACCCTTGCCATTCTGCAGAATATTGCCGCTGCAGTTGCGGGGGGTAGACGGGGGGTGACCAAAACGGAACTGGGTGACAATCTCGATCTGCCGGAGCGGCTGCTGGAGGAGCTGCTGAGAAACCTGGCCGCCAATGGATTCATCTGCGCCGTTACCGGGCAGTCGCCTGTTTACACCTTTGTCAATGACCGCCGGGAGATACTGCTCGCTGATGTACTCGCCGCATTGAAAGACGCGGGCGGCGGCTGGCAACCACTCTCTTTTACTGAAGGTGAAGCCTGTCTGGCCGAGCTTCTGGCAAAGGGTGACCAGTGCAGGGTCGAGACCCTTGCCAATATCTCTGTGCAGCAGATTGCCGAGAGCGCGGCGGCGGCAAAAAGACGTAGCGCTCATTGACAAGGGGGGCTCTTTCACTTATGATGCGCCCCACTTATGCAGGATATCAAACACCTTACAAGAGAGAAAGACAGTCTCCTAAAACGTCTGTTCTCCAGAAACAGCGGACAGCGAGCGAACCTCAGAAAGCGGCTGGCCGAACCTCCGGTAAAGAAGCGCCGTCTCCGGATACTCCTGCCGGTCATCGCCCTTGCTCTCGCTCTCTGGCCGCTTTATAACCTGCTGGCACCAGCAGTCCACCCGATTGTGCCGGTCCCGAAAGCTGATGCCAGGAGTTCGGCGCAGGCGTTGTCAAAGCTCTCCCCGCTCGACAGATTCCAGTCTCTGCAGCTCTCGGCTGATCTTCTCTCAACGGCAAAGGTAGCAGGCAACAGGATTGAATCGCCCCTGCCTGATGGCGGCTCGGTAATTTACAATCTTGACACGGAACTGCAGGATAAGGTTTCGCGTTATTTTATCGAGAAGCGCGTCCCCTACGGGGTTTTCGTGGCGCTGGAGCCGAAAACCGGCAGAGTTCTCGGCATGGTAAGTCACTCTTCGGTCGACCCTGAATGGCACAAGCGGGCATATTTCCAGATTTATCCGATGGCCTCGCTTTTCAAGATTATTACTGCCTCGGCTGCTATGGAAAACAACAAGGTTTCCCCTGACACGGTAATTGCCTTCAACGGCAGGCTCGCATCCGTCAACCCTCGCCAGTGGGCACCTCGTGGACGGCGCAGCCCGGAGATGTCCGTGACTGACGCCATGGGCAAATCGGTAAATCCGGTTTTCGGGAGGCTGGCAAGCGACTTTGTCGGCAGGGACGATCTGGTTTTGGCAGCGAACCGCTTCGGTTTCAACCAGACACTGTTTCCCGGCACCTCCACAGTACAGAGCACCGCCTTCTCGCCGCAGAGTGATGCCGAGCTGAAACTTATGGGGGCAGGACTCGGGCGGGAAGTGAAAATATCGCCGTTGCATGCAGCCGCAATGATGGCGGCAGTTGCCAACCACGGCGTCATGATGACCCCGCTTTTGGCAGAAAAGGTTACCAGCGGCAGCGGTGAGGTACTTTTCTCCGCGGCGCCGGTTGAGCTGCGGCGACTGCTGTCGGAAGCAACATCGAACAAACTGGCAAAAACACTTTCGACCTCCGTAAACAAGGGGACTTCAAGGCGCGCCTTTCATGACAGGAGAGGCAGAGCGCTGCTGGCACAACTGAAGATAGCTGCCAAAACAGGCTCTATTGACGGGAAAACCCCCGAAGGCCAGTATAGCTGGTTTGCTGCCTATGCACCGATGGAGGATCCGCAGATAGCGCTGGTGGCACTGGTTGTGAATCAGGGGCGATGGAATGTGAAGGCGGCGCACGTCGGGGAAAAAGCACTCGAAGCATTTTTCAGGTAGGTATCTTCTGCCGTCTTTACCCTGCGTAACGTTTCAGGGCAAGTTCCCCGTCCCGCCACTCTGCGTAAGAGAACTGGGTGATCCAGTCACCAAGCGCCAGCAGGCGCTTACCGCTGTTTTCTTCCATAAAGGGTCGATGATAATGAGCTGTCACCACCACATCAAAGCCGGCAGCAAAGCGGTTGGCAGCGAACTCTCTGGTAAGCTGACGCGAATCCCACTTCGATGCCGCTGCCTTGTGTTTGGCTTTTGAACGGTTGCCGAGCTTGATCGCTATCCATGCCGGGACAGCAGCCGGGAGCAGCCGGGTAAGAAGCCGGGTAAGAGGGTTGCGGAAAAGAAACCTTAGCGCCCGGTAGCCATAATCCGCCATATTGATCAGATCCCCATGGCAGATGAACAGCTTTTTCCCGTCAAGAACCAGTACCGTTGCCTCGGGAAACACATCAGCATTGAAAGCCCGGCGGAAGTACCCTTGCAGGTGGAAGTCGTGGTTACCTTCCAGGAAGATCAGCTTGATGCCGCTCCGGGTAACCGTGGCAAGGGCATCCAGCAACGGCTTGTAGTGCGGGAAAGGTCCCGGCGAATCGCCCAGCCAGAACTCGAAGAAATCTCCGGCAATCACCAGCATATCCGTTTTGCCGGGGAGTTCACCCAGAAACTGGAGCATCAGCCGGTAATTGTTGTCAGCAGGCTTGCCAAGATGGGCATCGGCGATAAATATTGCACGCATGCAGGTGACTATAATTCAAAAACAGGTCAAGGTCTAGCGGCTTGTGAGGTACGAATGGGCGTAGCACGTGAAATGGAGATAATCTGGGAGGAGCTGATCGATGCTTTTCTCAACGCTGATCCGGATGTAATATACTTTCTGGACAGAGGAACCGGTGATATATTCTTTGTTCCACAGGATTATGATGATGACGCTTTCTGGCAGGAGATCGACAACAACGACGACCAGTTCCTGCTGATCCCCGGAGTTGACTACGACCAGGAGCGGCTGCTGCTGCATGAGTTCATAAAACAGCTGCCGGAAGGCACCCTGAAGCAGGTACTGAAACGAACTTTTGCCGGTAAAAGTTCCTACGGCAAGGCGGAGGAGATCCTCTCCTTCTATCCGGACGAACTGGAAACATATTTTGCCTTGAAGGACGAAATGCTTAACAACAGTATCAGGTCGTGGCTTGAAGAGCACGACATCTATCCGCCGACCGGACACTTTTAGTAAGTCAACAATTATTTTCTGCGGTTTTTTGACAGGAAAATAATTTCTTTAACGCACTTATCCAGTTTATCTGGGCTAGAGGGATCATGTCACATAATCAGCCGGGGCAGGCAACATACATCAAAATCATCTTATTGCTGATTACCGTGGCGTTTGCAGCCATCGGCGTTTATGCCATCAGACATACTGTCTCCTGCTTTCTCTCCTCTTTTGTAATTGCCTATCTGCTTGATCCGCTGGTAGTCAAACTTGAGAAGAAAAACCTGAAAAGAATCTACGGCATTACCATTCTCTATGTAATTCTCTGCATTCTCTCCATATTCGTCGCCATTTATCTTGTCCCGCTCGTGTCAAGCCGCTGGGATTCACTGGTAAAAAGTCTCCCTTTCTATTTTCATCAGGCAAAAGAGCTGGTTCTGAGGATGAAGTCGAACCTTGCCACTTCGCACGGCGGTTACGAGTGGAACTGGCTGCTGGAGAGTGTCACGGCGAAATTCGAGTCGCTCTCCGGCAAAATCGGCTCAGGTTTCTATTCAGCGGCATCAAGCGTTGCCTTTAACGTCTTCAACATCATCCTGGCGCCGATACTGGTATTTTTCATGCTGATCTACAAGCATGAAATCATCAAATCCATCAAGGTATGGCTTCCTTTCAGGCATCGTGAACACCTGATCGAGGTCGGTCGGGAAATAAATGCCAGCATTGGCGGCTATCTGCGCGGGCAGTTGATCGTCTCGTTCATCGTTGCCATATTTTCGACAATCGCCCTCTACTTTCTCGACATTGATTACGCCCTTCTGAACGGGATTTTTGCCGGCCTTGCCTCCATACTCCCTTTTATCGGCGTTATTCTGGCAACCCTTCCCCCGCTCTTTTTTGCCTACATTAAATTCCAGAACGGGATGATCCTGCTGAAAGTTCTCGGCGCATTTTCGGTTATCTATTTTCTTGAAGGGTATCTGGTCAAACCGATTGTTTTCAAGGAGGCGATGAACCTTAATCCATTGATGACCATCATCGTCGTCATGGCATTCGGCGAGCTTATGGGGTTCTGGGGTATACTGCTGGCAATACCGATTGCCGCAGGAATGAAGATTTTCTCTGTTCACTGGCGCCGAGGCGACTTCAATGAAGGAGCCTGACAAATGTCTGAAGAGGCGCAAAGAAACCGTATCGTTCTGTTGCTCTGGGGAGTGCTCGCTGCACTCATAGCCGCCTGTTACTTCATCAGCCACACCTTTTCCGCCCTCCTGACATCACTGGTACTGGCATATCTGCTTAATCCGCTGCTGAAATATATTGAACGGCGCGGTTTTGACCGGCTTACAGCTCTCGGGCTTCTCTACGGCATCGGCCTGATGGCGGCGTTCCTCTCATCCTTTGTTCTGATCCCTTATTTCGGCCATCAGCTTGATGCCTTTGCCATGGCGTTTCCGGTATATCTGCAGACTATTCACGGGTGGATGGTACAGTGGAAAGCGGAACTTGCCGGCTACTATGGCGGCGAGGAAGGGATCTGGCTGCTTGACCGGCTTGAAGAATCGCTGACCAGATGGACAGCCGCACTTTCGGATCTTGGCTACATTCAGCTGAAAAAGCTTTTTTTTGCCGCCTTCAACCTGCTGCTGGCGCCAATCCTGGTTTTTTTCATGCTTCTTTACAAACAGCACGCCAGGGATTTTATCAGAAGGATGTTCCATCACCGCGAACGCCAATATCTGCTGGAGCTCGGCCGGGAGATAAACCGCTCGCTTGAGCGGTTTCTGCTCGGCATGATCTGCGACTGCCTGCTGGTCGGGCTGCTTACCGCCATAGCCCTGAAATTCCTCGGCGTTGAGTTCCCGCTTCTTAACGGCATGTTTGCCGGCTTTGCCTCTATCGTCCCTTTTCTCGGCGTACTGATCGCCATGATTCCCCCTGCATTAATCGGCTATGCGCAGACGGGTGACATCTCGCTTATCCCCAAGGTTGCCGCCGCCTATTTTGTCATCAATGTCATCGTCGAAGGGAATCTGATCAAACCGCTGGTCATGAAGCATACCCTGCGGCTCAATCCGCTTGCCGTCATCTTTGCCGTCATGGCGATGGGCGAGCTTCTCGGCTTCTGGGGAATAGTCCTCGCCATCCCTGCCGCAGCAGTATTTAAAATCTGCACTGCCGAAATGCGCGAGATACTGCACATCAATGATCCTGAGGCAGAATGAACCGTCTGCCGGACTCCTTTTTCAGGTTCATCATTGCCAGGGGGGCTGGAACCGTTGCTTTCCAGATGACCGGGGTTGCCGTCGGCTGGCATGTCTATGAGCTGACCGGCAAGGTTTTCGATCTCGGGCTGGTCGGGCTGGTACAATTTCTCCCCTCCGTTCTGCTGGTGCTGTACGCCGGTCATGCCGCCGATCGTTACAACCGTCGC
Source organism: Geobacterales bacterium (assembly GCA_038206285.1). Classification (GTDB taxonomy): domain Bacteria; phylum Desulfobacterota; class Desulfuromonadia; order Geobacterales; family DSM-12255; genus VEOV01. Next base: position 59,882 of record JBBRBA010000003.1, on the reverse strand, counting down.
TTCATTGTCTTTGCCGCCCAGACGGCAATGACCCTGGTCCTGCTGCTGCTGGCGCTGGGGAGCAGCAACGGCTGGATCAGCAGAGATATCATCCTCGGGTTGATGTTTCTCGTCGGCACCGCCCGTGCCTTTGAATTCACCACAGCACAGACGCTCCTCCCCGCACTGGTCGATCGGCAGACTCTGCCGCGAGCCCTGGCGCTGGCCGGTTCGGTGCGACAGGCAGCGGTCATTCTGGGGCCGCTGCTGGGCGGGCTTCTTTATCTCGCCGGGGCAAGCATCGTCTACCTTGTCAGCGCCCTGCTGCTAATCTGTTCCGCCGGTCTGATCCTCTCTCTGCCAGTCCATCGCCCATCGACACGGCGGGAGCCGTTTTCGTTCACGGCATTTTTCGCCGGCATCAGCTTTATCCGCCAGCGGCCGGTGGTGTTCGGCGCAATTTCCATCGACCTGTTTGCGGTGCTTCTTGGCGGAGCAACAGCGCTGCTGCCGGTCTATGCCCGCGACATCCTCCACACCGGCTCATGGGGGCTCGGTCTGCTCAGGGCTTCGCCCGCTGCCGGAGCGCTGCTGGCATCTTTGTTCATGGCGCGCTTTCCTTTGACGCAGCGAGTCGGCAAAATACTCTACCTGTCAGTGGCAACCTTCGGCGTTGCCACGATACTGTTTGCCGTCTCCCGCTGGCTCCCGCTCTCCTGCCTGCTGCTGGTGCTGCTTGGCGGTTCAGACATGATCAGCGTGGTGATCCGTTCCACTCTGGTGCAGCTGGAAACGCCGGATGAGATGCGTGGGCGGGTCAGCGCGGTCAATGCGATCTTCATCGGCACGTCGAATGAGCTGGGTGAGTTCGAATCTGGGCTCACCGCTGCCTGGTTCGGCATAGTCCCGGCGACCCTGCTCGGCGGCTTCGGCACTCTGCTGGTGGTTGTCCTCTGGATGAGGCTGTTCCCGCAACTGCTGCAGCACGACCGGCTGAAAAGTTCTCTGCAGTAGCCCCCCCCTTCCCCGCTGTCGCCATAGCAATTTTCTTCCGCCGCCCCGCCTGACATGACAATACTGGTGGCATCTGCAAACGCAGTTGCGGTAACATGATAGAAAAGCGGCTAACATCCCCGCAGACATTCGGGGAGCAGAGGATATGATCAAAAAGACCTACTTCATCAGCGGCATGTCGTGCGTCAACTGCGCGGCACGGATCGACAAGACTCTCAACGAAACAGCCGGCATTGCCAAAGCGTCAGTCAACTTCGCCATGGGTGAGCTGCAGGTCGAGTACGACGAAGCCCGAATCGGTGCGACAGCTATCGAGCGGGCGGTTGCCGGCCTCGGTTACGGCATCCGCGGCGGCAGCAGGGCGGAGAGCATGGTGGAAATCCAGGGCGAGCGCCGGGCGCAGCTCTTCTGGTTTCTCTTTGCGCTGGCGCTGTCGCTGCCGATCATGGCGACCATGACTCTTCACGGCAGCCTTTGGATCGGCTGGATGAATCTCCTTCTGGCGACCATTGTCCAGTTCAGCGCCGGGCTGACCTTTTACCGCGGCTCGTGGTACGCCATCAAGGGTGGCAGCGCCAGCATGGACGTCCTGGTGGCGCTCGGCACAACAGCTGCTTACTGCTACTCGGGGATCGCCTTTTTTTCCGGCTGGCACGACGTCTTCTTCGAAACATCAGCCATGCTGATTACCTTCATCCGCCTCGGCAAATATCTGGAAGCGCGGGCGCGCGGTGCGGCAAGCAGGGCGTTGCAGAAACTGCTGAAGCTACAACCGGAACAGGCGCGGTTGCTGGTTGACGGCAGTGAACGCGAGGTTGGCGTCCGGGAGGTAAAGGTTGGCGACCTTTTACTGGTAAGGCCGGGCGAGAGTTTCCCGGTTGACGGCGAGATAGTAGAAGGGGTGAGCAGCGTTGATGAGTCGCTGGTGACCGGCGAATCGCTGCCGATCGACAAAACTGCCGGCGCGCAGGTTACCGGGGCGACATTAAACCTGACCGGGGTGCTGAAGATCAGGGCGACCGGCGTCGGCGAGGAGACAACCCTGGCCCGGATCGTGCGGATGGTTGAGGATGCCCAGTCCGACAAGGCGCCGATCCAGCGGTTTGCCGACCGGGTCTCCGCCTGGTTTGTGCCGCTGGTGCTGCTGCTCGCAGCAGCAACTTTTTGCGGCTGGTATCTGCTGACAGCGCACGGCTTCGTCTTTGCCTTCAGGCTGGCAATAGCCGTGGTAGTCATCGCCTGCCCCTGCGCCATGGGCCTCGCCACTCCCACTGCCATCATGGTCGGCAGCAGCATCGGTCTGGCTGGCCGGATTCTGGTGCGGCGGGGTTCCGTGCTTGAACATATTTCCGGGATTAACCTGCTCTTGCTCGACAAGACCGGCACCATCACCGAGGGAAAGCCGGCACTGACCGCTTTCAGAACGGCAGACGGGGTGGCAGAAGATTTTTTCCTCGAGCGGCTGGCTGCTGCCGGCGCGTTTTCCAGTCATCCACTGGCGCGTGCTGCGGCTGCTGCTGCGGGTTTGCGGGGAATAATCCCGGCAGAGACCGAAGGTGGCGCGGAGCAGAGCGGCGGCGGTACCAGCTGCAGTTATGCAGGTTCAAGAATAATGTCCGGAAGCAGATATTTTCTGGAAGAGAGCGGCGTGGACTGCTCTCCTCTTGCTGCTGAGGCAGGGAAGTTTGCCCGGGAGGGGCAGTCGCTCGTCTGGCTGGCGGTTGACGGCACGGTTGCCGGTGTTGCCGCTTTTGCCGACCAGCTCAAGGAGAGCTCGGCTGCTGCCATTGCCGCACTGCGCCGCATGGGAGTCAGCTGCATCATGATCAGCGGCGACAACCGGACGGTAGCCGCGGCGGTCGCGGCCAGACTCCCGCTGGACGGCTTCGAGGCGGAGGTCCTGCCGGAGGGTAAGCAGCTGGTGGTGAGCGATTATCAGGCGAAAGGATACCGGGTAGGCATGGTGGGCGACGGCATCAACGATGCGCCGGCTCTGGCCCGGGCTGATGTCGGCATCGCCATCGGCAGCGGTACCGATGTGGCCAAGGAGACAGGAGACATCATCCTCGTCCGTGACGATCTCATGGATGTCGTCCGGGTGATCAGGCTCGGCCGGGCAACCCTTGCCAAGGTAAAGCAGAATCTTTTCTGGGCGCTCTTTTACAATGCCGTCGGCATCCCGGTAGCTGCCGGGGCGCTTTACCCCGCCCTTGGCATCACACTGCAGCCTGAGTACGCCGGGCTCGCCATGGCGCTGTCATCGGTGTCAGTGGTGACCAACTCGCTGCTGCTCAGAAAACAGAAGGGTCTGCTCTGAATGTGATTAACGGCAGTTGGGAGCTGCCGGAATGAGAGCCTGAATGGAGCGCAAACTATCCCTCCGCTACCGTTTCCACCCCGAGAACCAGCCGGGACAATCATTGCCATCCCATGTCCCATCGACAATCATCCCTTTTCTATCTGCCTGCAGCAGCCGGACACAGTAACCGCCCTTGCCGGGGGAAGACAGCTTTTTCGTGCCGGGGAGAGCCGGTTTGTTGTCATAGGTATTCCAGATTAACAACAGTTTCCCCTCGACCTTCAACTCTTCCGTCGGTTTGCCCCAGGCGGCAATTACCTCGGATGTCTGCCGCTTTTGCCATGAAGCAATGACGGAATTCATCGCCTGATTGGCGCAGCCGGCAGTCATGCAGAGGACGAAGACAAACAGCAACTTTTTGAGATTATCCATGTAATAGCGCATCAATACCCCGGCGGTTCGATAGTTGGTCTGACGTTAGGCGTGCAACTCTATTGGCAGCTGCTATACTACATACCGGATGGTATTTCAGAAACAAAAAATACCGGCTTCAGAAAGGAATCTGCCATGAACATTGGACAACGAAACAACATTACCCTTGAAGCAGTGGCGGCGATACTGGGCGGATCATTTCTTATTAATTATGCAATCCTGTTATTGTGGTTTCTTATCATTCTTTTTGCGCCGGACAGCATGTATTCACTTAACATAAGGTGGTTCGCCATTGACAGGCATGAGATTGATCTGATTAATTACGGCGGTATAGCATTCCTGAAGATAATGAACATTTTATTATTTCTCTGTCCCTACCTCTCCATAAAGTTGTGGTTGCGCAAGAACAGACTGAATAACTGATATTGCGGCTGCAGGTGACTCTAAACGCCCCTCTCGCCAAACAAAAGGCGGCGGAGTGTGCGCAGATCGTTCAATATGCGGCAGCTCGCGGTCATGTGCGCAGAGAGCCTGGCGAGTTTATGCGAAATCAGTTGCAATGCCTCCTTTCTGCGGGCAGTATTTTCGTCAAAGGTGAGGCCGATTTGGGCCTCGATGTCCAGGCGCGTTTCTTCGATGGTTTCGGCCAGCAAAGCCACATACTCATGGGCACTCTCGATTTTATCAAAGGGCGTTCCGGATTTGTAATGCATAACTCTCCTCTGGCGGTTTCACGCACCATATCAACAGTCGAAAATAAAGATGGCTGATAATGATGTAACGGTTCAGGGTCGCACAGAAGCCTGTCGCTGGCAAGGCATAAGTCTGCCGATTTTAATTATGCAATCAACAGTTTACCCTTGAAACCATTTGACTTTAGCGGCTGCAATTCGTAGTTTTGCTGGCAGCTGTCAAATTAACGGAGGATTGCGGATGCCGGAGTTTTTCACCCTGCTGACCCTCGCTGCATCGCTTGCCGCAATCGTGCTGCTGCTCCTGCTGCTCAAGCGGAGCGGCAATAGCAGCCGTGAGGCGGAGGCGGCAAGGATCGAGAGTCTCGAGCGCGCCATCGAGCGGAGTGAACGCTCCTTGCGCGACGAACTGGCGCGGCTGCGCGAGGAACTGGCACAGCAGAATCGTGACGGTCGCGAGGAGCAGGGAGCTTCGCTGCGCGGCTTCGGTGATTCGCTCTTGCGGCGGATGACCGAGATTGCGGCACTGCAGAAGAGCCAGCTCGACACCTTTGCCGAGCAGCTAAAGCTGCTTACGCAGATGAATGAAGGCAAGCTCGAGCAGATGCGGAGTACGGTAGAGGCAAGGCTGAAGAGCCTGCAGGAGGAGAACGGCGCCAAGCTTGAGCAGATGCGGGCAACGGTCGACGAGAAACTGCACGCCACCCTGGAAAAGCGGCTCGGCGAGTCGTTCCAGCTGGTGAGCGAGCGACTCGAACTGGTTCACAAGGGGTTGGGGGAGATGCAGGGGCTGGCGCTCGGAGTCGGCGATCTGAAGAAGGTGCTGACCAACATCAAGACCCGGGGGACCTTCGGCGAGGTACAGCTCGGCACGCTGCTCGAACAGATCCTGGCGCCGGAACAGTACGGGACCAATGTTGCCACCAAAAAGGGGAGCAGCGAGCGGGTCGAGTTTGCCGTCAAGCTGCCCGGCCGCGAACTTGACGAAAAAGCGGTTGTCTGGCTGCCGCTCGATGCAAAGTTTCCGCAGGAGGATTACCTGCGGCTGGTGGAGGCCCAGGAACAGGCGAACGCCGAGGCAGTCGGCGATGCGGGACGGCAACTGGAGCGGCAGATAAAGCTGATGGCAGCGATGATCCGTGACAAATATCTCGACCCGCCGCAGACAACGGATTTTGGCATCATGTTTCTCCCTACCGAAGGGCTCTATGCCGAGGTTCTGCGCCGCCCCGGGCTGAGCGAAACGCTGCAGCGTGACTTCCGGGTGGTTGTTGCCGGCCCGACCACTCTGGCCGCGCTCCTTAACAGTCTGCAGCTCGGTTTCCGGACGCTGGCGATCGAGAAGCGCTCCAGCGAGGTCTGGAAACTGCTGGCAGCGGTCAAGAACGAATTCGGCAAGTTTGGCGACATTCTCGAAAAAACGAAGAAAAAGCTTGATGAGGCAAGCAACAGCATTGATACTGCTGCTGTCAAAACACGGGCAATAGAACGAAAACTGAGGAGTGTCGAGGCGCTGCCGCTGGCCGGGCATGAGGCGCTGACCGGAGAGGATACCGAATGACCCAAGTCTGGATACTGCTGATTGCCGCCTATTTGCTCGGGTCGATTCCAACCGGCCTTTTGCTGGCAAAAGCTGCCGGGGTTGATATCCGCGCAACCGGCAGCGGTAACATCGGCGCTACCAATGTCTACCGGACTCTGGGGCGCAGAGTCGGCGTGATGACCCTCATCGGCGACTGTCTCAAGGGCCTTTTGCCGGTTCTGCTGGCCAAGTATCTGCAAATGCCGGATGTCTGGGTGGCCGCCATCGGCCTGGCAGCGTTTCTCGGCCATGTCTATACCATCTTCCTCGGTTTCAAGGGGGGAAAAGGGGTGGCCACGGCGCTGGGGGTCTTCCTGGGGGTAGCGCCGCTGGCGGTCTGCGGGGCGCTACTGGTCTTTGTCGGCGTCGTCTGGAAGTCGCGCTACATCTCTCTTGGCTCGATAGCAGCAGCAGCAGCCATGCCTATCATTCTCGCCCTGACCGATGCGCACCTGGCGAAGCTTCTCATGACCATTGTGATTTCGACGATTGTTATCAGCAAGCATCAGCAGAATTTCCAGCGTCTCAAGGCCGGAACCGAAACAAAATTCAAGGCATAACCGGCCAGTTAACATCTTTTAACCGCAAAGACACCAAAAGCGCGATGAAAATCTATCAAAAGATGCCTCCAGCCGGATGCTCTTCTCATGGAATTAATTTATCTCTTTGATCCCTTTGCGCCTTTGCGGTAAGGAACTGCTTTTTAAGGTAAATCCCTTTACCTTCCGCCACGGTGATGCTATATTTACTGCAGAAATGGCCACAGGGTCTGCACTCCTGTGGTTTTTGTTTGTCTCAAACTATTTACCAGGAGATTTTTTTGAAACTGCCCGGATTTTATCACTGTCGCTTGACCTGTTCCCTTTTATTACTGTCGCTGATTTTTGTCTCTGCCTGCTCAAAGGATAACGGCAAGTCACCGCTCCCTTTCAACAAGATCAGCACCCTGCCTGCGCCTGCCCCCAGGTTAAACCTCCATAGCAGCCAGACGCACAACGCCATGAGCAGCTCCCAAAAGCCTGCCGCGCCAAAGGTCAAGTACAATGCTGGAGAAGACCCTGATTATGCCAAAATGTGCGGCTGGCCGCCCAAAATGCCGCCGCCGCTCCCGGGCGCGATTCTCCCTGCCAAAAGGATTGTGGCATTCTATGGCAACCCGCAGTCAAAGAAGATGGGGGCCCTGGGTGAATATCCGAAGGAAGAGATGCTGCAGCGGCTGAAATCCGAGGCCAAACGGTGGGAGAATGCCGATCCGTCTCTGCCGGTGCAGCCGGCGCTGCATCTGATTGCGGTGGTCGCCCAGGGTGATCCGGGCAAGGCGGGCAAGTACCGGATGATCATGCCTGATGCGATAGTCAACCAGGTCTACGGCTGGGCAAAGGAGGCCAATGCGCTGCTCTTTATCGACATCCAGACCGGACATGATGATATCCGCACCATTTTACCGCGCTTTGAATGGATTCTGAAGAATCCCGACGTTCATCTCGGCATTGATCCGGAGTTTAACCTGATCGCCAGCGGCAAAAAGCCGGGGACCAAGATCGGCACCTACGATGCGGCAGATATCAATTATGCTGCCGGCTTTTTGCAGGAGATGGTGAAAAAGTACAAACTGCCGCCAAAAGTATTCACCATCCACCGCTTTACCCGCAAAGGGGTGACCAATTCCAAAAACATTGTACTGCGCCCGGAAGTGCAGCTGGTGATGCATATGGACGGCTGGGGCGCTCCGTGGCTGAAGCGCGACTCCTACAAGGATTATATCATCGCCGAACCGGTGCAGTATACCGGCTTCAAGCTCTTCTACCACAACGACACCAAGAAGGGTGATCCTCTGATGACGCCGCAGGACCTGCTGAAGCTTTGTCCGAAACCGGTTTACATTCAGTACCAGTAGGGTTTTCAACGGTAATGAGGCTGACCTGCCTGGTTTTTAGGGTGGGTCGTGCCGATGGTTGGGGCCTCGTTTTTATAATGTTTTACTTTTATAACATGCGTGGTATATTTGCATCATGGTTTACCATCTTTCATATTACAATGAAACTGTAGAGACAGAGCTTGATTCTTGGCCTGTCGGTTTGCGTGCTCGATATCGAGCATTGACCGTACGCATGGTTGAATATGGCCCCAGCTTAGGAATGCCGCATACACGGGCGCTTGGTAATGGCCTCTTCGAAATTCGCGCCAAGGCAGAGGAAGGAATTGGAAGAGCATTTTTCTGCACCATGGTCGGGAGAAAGGTCAGAATTCTTCACAGTTTCATAAAAAAGACGGACAAGACACCAAAACGGGAACTCGACATAGCGCTCACTCGGCAGAAGGAGGTAGTTAACAATGAGCTATAAACCAGTTTCATACGACCCTAAGAAAAAATTGGGAAAAGACCTTCAAGACCCAAATTTTAAAAAGGCATGGGAAGCCCTGGATGATGAATTTGTCGCTTTGGATGCCCTGCTTGCTGCACGTCGGCAGGCAGGGATGACTCAGGAACAAGTAGCGGCTAAAATGGGCGTTTCACAGCCATCCTTGGCTAGGGTTGAAGCTTCGCTTGGTTCTCACCGTCATTCACCATCTCTGGAAATGCTCCGTAAGTATGCTGCCGCTGTTAACTGCAAACTGGAGATTAAGCTGATCCCACAGCATTCATGACCCTGTTAAACTTTTTGAGGAAGCCGCCTTTTGAGGCGACTTCCTGGTTATCGAGCTCTATTAGATTTCAGAAACTTTTCTAACAATGGTGAGACTAAGAAATTTACTGCCAGCAAATCTAAATAGCAAGCAACGCTCCCGTAGCTCCCTGTAGCCCACACCTTTCGCCACTCTTTTGCTGCAGGCTGGTTACGACATTTTTACCATTCAGACCAAGCTCGGTCATGCCAGTCTGAAGACCACCATAAACTAGACCATTGCGTGCCGTTCAGGACCATTAAGGAGACGAAAAGTCCGCTGGATTTCTGATTCAGATCAGCTCCGCATCAGCCAACAATAACCACAATCCCTTCCGCCAGGGCAAATTTCAGAAACGCAGCAGCATCAGCAGCCGGAATATCCAGCTCGCCGGTAATCTCGCCGGCAGTTCTCTTCGCATCCAGTCGCTGCAGCAGCCGGAAATACAGTTCATGCAGCGACTCGGTAAGTATCTCCCCGTTTTTCGGGTAGATAACAGCGGTCGAACCTGTTTTGCGAATTTCTGCTGCCAGCGCCCGCAGATCACCACTCTCCAGCTCAAGAACTTCAAGAATGTCATAACTGAAAACCGCCAGCCTGGCGGATGCTGCGAGCTGCAGCCGGAGCGCTGTCGGCGCAAGCCTTACCATCTGCCCTGCCGTGGGTGTTAGCGGCGGCACCGCCAGCAAAGCGGCGGCATAGTGATAGTTGTAGGTTATCAGGTCCAGCGCCAGCGGCAGCAGCTTTGTCGCATTTTTATCGGCAAAAGCCCTGGTAATGAAACCGCACTGCAGCTCGAAAACACGCTCGTCAGACAACTCGTCCTGTTTGCGGCAATCGACCCCTTCAGCCTCAAGCCAGGCGGCAAAGAGGAGCAGCAGCTCAGCCGGCTTCATCTTCAGCGGCGCCAGAATGCTCATGAACCAGGAGACGGCTCGCCCCCGGCTGTAGAAGATATCACAGCTGGCTGCCAGTTTTCCGGCCCTTGTCATCTCTTCGGCAGGGAAGGTAGGAGAGGAGATGAGTGTGTAAGGTGGCTCCGGCAGTCGGCGCAGCTGCAGCTTTGCGGCGCGCTCCGCCAGTCCGGTACCGGGCAGCAGCGCCAGCGGGAAGATGTCGAGATGATTGGGCAACAGGCCAAGGGCAAAGTCGAGGCTCTCTTGAAAGCCCGCGAAACTGTCTCCGGGAAGACCGTAGATGAGGTCAAAACCGAATATCGCCCCGGAATCATTGAGCAGCTTTATTCTGGCGACAAAATCGGCGCGGCTGAAACTGCGGCCGACGCCTTGCAGGATACCGCTGCTGCCGCTCTGCAGGCCAATCTGCAATGAGCAGGTAATGGCGGCAAAGAGCTTTGCCTGTTCCCGGTCAAGAAACTCGCTTCTTACTTCGAAATGAAAGTGTATGCCGGGAGCTATTTTTTTGATGAGGCGCAGGATGGTGGCGGCACGCACTTGATCGCTGTTGAAGGTGGAGTCGAGCACAAAAACCTGGGAGACCTTGCTAGCAGCGAGCCAGCGCAGCTCCTCCTCGATACGCTGCAGGGAGAAGCGCCGCACCTTGCGGCTGCCACCGCCATCGAAACAGAAGTCGCAGCCGAAGCTGCAGCCGCGCGAGATCTGCCAGAGCATTCCGGCATATCCTGACGCATCGACCACTCCTGAAAGGAGCGGCGACGGCAGGTCGTCCAGTTCTGAAGGCGGAGCGGCAGGGGTCGACTGCAGCAGGCCGTTCTGCATGGTTGCCGTGCCGGCTGCCGCTGCCGGACTTTTACCCTCCAGCAGCAGCCTGATCGCTGTGACCAGGACGCCCTCTCCCTCGCCATGGATGAGGAAATCCCACGGCGCTTCGCCGAGAAGCCGCTTTTGGTCGGCAGTCGCTTCCGGCCCGCCGCAAAAAAGGGTAAATTGCGACTTTTGTTGCTTGAGGAGCCGGACAACCGCACAGCAGAGCGCCCGGTTCCAGAGATATACGGAGAAACCGGCCAGATCGGGCCGCGTCTCCCGGATCAGCCGTGCGCACTTCTCTTGCGACTGGTCTGCATAGAGATCGAGGATGGTTACCTTGACCTGATGCGGCAGTTCTTTTGCGACTGTAGCCGCCAGGAAAGCGGCGGCCAGCGGCACTGACTGGGGGGATTTCCCGGGGTGAATGGCGACGAGAGTTATTCGCAGGGGGCTGTTGACCATGGGCGTCGTCAAGGTGTCAGGAAATTTTGGCCGGCCGGGCTTTAAGCTTTGGCGTTCCGTTTTCGATTACTATCCGGAACTCGACATCAGAGCAGCGATGTTTGCTTTTGAGGGTTTCCCGCTGGTTTTCGATAACCGAGAACATGGTCTCGCGGCTGATATTGTCGGTGGAGAGGTTACACTTGCGTCTTGCTTCAAGATAGTGCTGAAAAACGATCTCGGTATTGTTATCCGGCGCTTTAGCGGGCTTGTCCGCCGGCAGACGCGGCGCCTCCTCGGCCAGATGGCGTGCCATCTTGAAGCGGTCGCGAGAATATTTACCTTCTTCGATGAGGCGGATGATCCTTACCCAGTACTGTTTATAGCTGTTGAACTTGCCGACAAGGGTGTTGAACTTGAATTTGTACATCGTATTGACGATGGACGAAGTATTGTATCGCCTGATAAACCGTTCAATATCCTCGCAGAGCTTCTGCGGCTCCCTTTTTTCGATGCCGAGAAAGTACTGCTCATACTTGACGACCAGTTCGGCGATGCTGCTTTCGAGAAAGCTTATGTCTTCCTGTATCCCCATGTTTTCTCCGTTAGAAACTATAATCGGAACACTCATTTCTGTAAAGGCGAAATGAGTGCCGTAAGCAGCGTAACCGGCTTTAATTCTTGACGCACACTTCGTACTACAGTAAGTTTCAATGTCGGATTCAAAGACTTTCCACGGAGGTTTTCGAGGGTATGAATGGAGTTGCTGCAATTATCCTTGCTGCAGGCAAGGGTACGCGGATGAAGTCAAATCTTGTCAAAGTCATGCACCCGCTGGGGGAGAGGCCTCTTATCTTCTGGCCGGTTCAGACGGCAAAACTTGCCGGAGCAACCCGTGTTGCCGTTGTCGTCGGCCATCAGGCCGAAAGGGTGCGGGAGTATTTCGCTGCTGACGGCACAATTACCTTTGCTACCCAACAGGAGCAGCTCGGCACCGGTCATGCTGTCGCCTCTGCCAGAGAAGTTCTGGCCGGATTCAACGGCACGGTTTTCATTCTCTGTGGCGATGTCCCGCTGCTCCGTCCGGAAACGCTCCTTGCCATGCTGGCATACCATAAAAAAAGAGGCGCGGCGATCACCGTACTGACCACTCATCTCAATAATCCTTACGGTTATGGACGGGTTGTCAAGCGCGAGGGGGGGCGGATCAGCCGGATTGTCGAAGAAAAGGATGCCACCCCTGAAGAGCGCGAGATTACCGACATCAACTCCGGAATCTACTGCGTTGCGGCGGAGTTCCTTTCCAGAGCGCTGGCCGGTCTGAAAAATGATAACGCCCAGGGAGAGTACTACCTTACCGATATCGTAAAGATAGCAGCTGACGAGAATCGTCTCTGCCTGGCGTATCAGACAAATGATCAGGATGAAGTCATGGGGGTTAATGACCGGGTGCAGCTGGCAACGGCCGCAACGATTCTTCAAAAACGGATCAACCGGGAGATCATGCTCACCGGCGTAACCCTCATCGACCCGGCAACTGCCTACATCGAGGCCGATGTCGAGATCGGCGCCGATACGGTCATCTATCCGCATGTCCATATCAGCGGCAGAACGGTGATCGGTCCGGACTGCAGGATCGAGCCGAATGTGATCATTCGTGACTGCAAAATCGGCAACAGGGTGACTGTCAAGGCAGGCTCTGTCCTTGACGGGTCCACGGTCGGTGATGACGCCGCCATCGGGCCGATGGCGCATCTGCGACCCGGTTCAATACTGGGCCCTCATGTCAAGATTGGCAATTTTGTCGAGACCAAGAAGATCGTCATGGGGGAGGGCTCCAAAGCATCTCATCTGACATATCTTGGCGATGCCGAAATCGGCAGCGGGGTCAACATCGGCTGCGGGACGATTACCTGCAACTATGACGGCGTGAACAAGCACCGCACCGTTATCGGCGACAACGTCTTTGTCGGCAGTGATGTCCAGTTTGTGGCGCCGGTAGCGATCGGCAGCAACTCTCTGATTGCCGCCGGAACCACGGTAACCATGGATGTTCCCGCCGATTCCCTCGCCATTGCCCGTACGGCGCAGGTGAATAAGGTGGGGTGGAAAAATAAAAAGCGGGAATAGGGATCGGGAAACAGTAACATCAGCCAGTTCCCAGTTCCTGATTGGAGAAAATCATGTGTGGAATTGTCGGTTATATAGGAAACCAGCAGGCAACCCCGGTCATCCTTGACGGTTTGAAACGGCTTGAGTACCGCGGCTACGACTCTGCCGGAATATGTACCATCGTTAATGGTGCAGCTGTCATGGCACGGAGCCAGGGGAAACTGATAAATCTGGAAAGGCTGCTCGGTTCCTCCCCGCTGCCAGGTTCGATCGGTATCGGCCATACCCGCTGGGCAACGCACGGCAGGCCTTCGGAGATCAATGCCCATCCGCATAAGGCGGGATCGATCATCGTTGTTCATAACGGCATCATCGAGAACTATCTGTCGCTTAAAGAGCAGCTTAAAGCTCTGGGGCATACCTTCAAGAGTGAAACTGATACCGAGGTAATTTCCCATCTTATCGAAGAGAAGCTCAATTCCGGCTGTGGCTTTGAGGCTGCAGTGCGCGGGGCGCTCAAAGAGGTTCGCGGCGCCTATGCTGTCTGTGTCCTCTGCGAAAAAGAGCCGGGGGTTATGATTGCGGCCAAGCAGGGTTCGCCGATGGTGGTCGGTATTGGTGAGGCTGAATTCTTTGTCGCTTCGGATATACCGGCAATCCTCTCCCATACCAGAAACATGGTCTTTATGGAGGACGGCGAGTTTGTCCTTTTCAGAGCCGCTGCGACTGCACCAGAATTTTCAACCCTTGGCGGCGAAAAAATAGAGAAAAAGTCCAGACATATCGACTGGTCGCCGATGATGGCTGAAAAGGGTGGCTACAAGCACTTTATGCTGAAAGAGATTTACGAGCAGCCCCGGGCAATCAGGGATACGCTTGCCGGGAGGATTCTGGAGGAGGAAGGCGACGTATTCCTTGAGGATCTGGGCCTGGCAGACGCGGAACTGGCAGCTATCGACAGGGTCTGCATCATCGCCTGCGGCACTTCGTGGCACTCCGGGCTGATCGGCAAGTTTCTCATTGAAGGGCAGTGCCGCATACCGGTGGACGTTGATATCGCTTCCGAGTTTCGTTACCGCAATCCGGTCATCAACGAAAAGACCCTGATGGTCCTGATTTCGCAGTCTGGCGAGACGGCCGACACTCTGGCGGCAATGCGGGAGGCAAGGTCGCGCGGGGCAAAGGCAGTGGCTATCTGTAATGTTGTCGACTCTTCCATCGCCCGGGAGGCCGATGGCGTCATCTATACTCATGCCGGGCCGGAAATCGGGGTTGCCTCGACCAAAGCCTTCGTAACCCAATTGGTTGCCCTGCAGCTTTTCTCTATCCGCTTCGGTCGTGCCATCGGCAGCATCGACAGGGACAAGGCAAGAGAGCTGATAACCGGGCTGCTGCACGTCTCGACACTCATGGAGGAGACGCTCAAGCTGGATGCCGAAGTTGAAAAGATCGCCCGCCGCTACATGAACGCCCGTGATTTTCTCTATTTGGGACGGGGGATGAACTATCCGATTGCGCTTGAAGGTGCGCTCAAGCTGAAGGAGATCTCATACATCCATGCCGAGGGGTATCCTGCCGGCGAGATGAAGCACGGCCCGATCGCCCTTATAGACGAGAATATGCCGGTAGTTGTGCTGGCGCCGAAAAACGGCACCTACGATAAAGTCGTCTCCAACATGGAGGAGGTTATTGCCAGAGGCGGCAGGGTGATTGCCGTCTGCACGGCCGGCGACAATGAAATACGGGGGAAAGCGGAGGTCGTGATCGAAATCCCTGACGCCGCCGAAGAACTGCTGCCGCTGCTCTTGTCGGTGCCGCTGCAGCTCCTTGCCTATCATGTCGCCGTGCTCAAGGGGACTGATGTGGACCAGCCGCGGAATCTGGCGAAAAGCGTTACGGTTGAATGAAGGTTGCGAGGTGATTCTGCAGGGCAACCGGGTCGAGCGGTTTGGAGAGATAGCCGCTTATTCCCAGTTCGCGGCAGAGCTTGATGTCAATGGGATTGTCGGAAGAGCTGAGAATTATCACCGGCAGTTCCTGCGAGCTGAATCTTTCCCTTACTTTGGCAAGAAGATTTATCCCGCCTATTTTCGGCAGTTGCAGATCAAGAAGCACCAGCGAAGGGGTTTCTCCCTTTCCCCCCAATAAACGCTGCAACGCTTCATCCCCATTCCTGGCAACCTCAATCTGCAGCGCCAGCGGCAGCTTTTTCAGAATTCGCATCGTCAGAAAACGGTCGTCGTCATTGTCTTCTACCAGCAGGAGTGTTATCTCACTCATAGGAACCGCCTTCAGCCTCTGAGTTGACTGCCGGATACCCCTGCGGCAGGACAAAATAACAGAAGGTTCCCTCCCCTTCGGCACTTTCCAGCCAGACGCGCCCATTCTGCCGGGAGAGTATTCTCTGGACTATTGCCAGGCCTACGCCTGTTCCGGGGAAGTCCTCGTTGTTGTGCAGTCTCTGGAAAGGGGTAAACAGCTTGTCAGCGTACTCCATATTGAAACCGACGCCGTTATCCCTGATGAAACAGGTCAATTCCCCTGCTTTTTCAATCTGACCGAACTCTATCCTTGCCGCGTCTCTACCTTTGGTAAATTTCCAGGCATTGCCAAGCAGGTTCTCCAATGCCAGCCAGAGAAGTTTCATGTCGCCATAGACAAGAATATTCTCCTGAATTACAAAGTTGACCTCCCTTTCGGGCTCCCGCTGGCGAAGAGATGCGGCTACGGCTTTGACAAGTTCGCTGATATCGATCGAGCGCGTCGTCATCTCCCGTTGCTGGATTTGATAGATTGTAAGCATGGCGGAAAGAACCGAGTTCATCTGCTCGCCGGTTGCGGCAATCCGGTCGAGATAATGCAGCCCCTGCTCATCGAGCCGGTCGCCATACTCCTCTTTGAGGGCGTCACAGAAACCTGACAGACGGTTCAGTGGAGCCCGCAGGTCATGGGACGCCGAGTAGTTGAAAGACTCAAGCTCCCGGTTGGCACTCTCCAGCTGCACAGTTCTCTTGTCCACCTTGTCTTCAAGCACGATATTCATCTGATAGAGCTCTTCCAGAGCCGTTTCCAGATCCCGGGTTCTTCTTTTGATCGCTTCGACCATGCTGTTGAAAAGAAGCGCCAGCTTGCCGATCTCGTCCGAGGTCTCTACCGGAGCGCGGACGTTTTCATCGCCGGCTTTGAGCGCTTCGGCACAGGCAGAGAGCTGTAGCAGGGGACGGGTCATGCTTTCTGCCAGAAGATATGCTGCCAGTATCCCGAAAGCAAGAAACAGCAGGGTAGATGTAGCCGCTATAAATACCAGCTTGACAAGCTTGTTGTGATATCCGGATTCGTCAATGAAGACTTTGACAGAACCGATGCTGGCTTCAGGATTGCCACCCCAGTTTTTGCCGACAAAAAGCGCCTGTTCCGTCTCTTTGTTCAGCAGCCCGGGAATAAGGGAAGAGAATACCGAGTATTTCACCTGCGCATCGGCAGGATGTGCAAGCCTCCCGAGGAGGAGCCCTGTACGGTCGAAGATTTCGACTGCCTGGATATCCGGGAGCGACATGATCCCCTCTGCCGACCGGACGATTTCACCCCTGCTGCCGGAAAAGACGGCCAGCCTTACGTCACGCGCCAGCAGACGGGCAATCAGCATGCCTTCATTCGATTTCTTGTCAAGCTGGGTACTGTACTGCTGATAAAAAAGGAGCGCGGCAAAACAGGTAGATACCACGAGGATGAAGGAAGTTATCCCGGCAAAGAGTCTTACCCGGAAACTCAACCGCATTTTTTCGGTAAAACCGAAACTGAACTTTTTGAATGATCCCGGCATCAGGTAATTCCGTCAGGAGCTGCGACAGTTTATCGCATCTCAATTTAAATTGGCTCAAATTAACAAAATGCAGAATGAATGTCCAGTTAACCTTTTGTATTCAGTGTCGCCATCCTGGCCAGGGCCGACATGTCGAGGATTATCACCCGACTGCCGTCCACTTCAATAATCCCCTCTTCCTTCAGCTTTCTGAAAGACCTGGAGAGCGTCTCGCTGACCGTACCGAGTCTTGAAGCAAGTTCACCCTTTTTCATCTCCAGATCAAGATAACTCTTCCCCTGATAGGAGGTCGATTTCCTTTCGGCAAGCTCAACCAGATAAGCTGCCAGCCGGTTGGGGACCTCGGCAAAAGAGAGCTCTTCGATCTGCCTGGCAAAACGGCGCAGTTGCAGGGAGAGAGAGATGATCAGGTTCAGCGAAAATCTCGGGTTGCGCTCCAGCAGTCCCATGAAGGACTCTTTCGGGAAAAAGAGCGCTGCTCCCGGCTCTACCCCGCGCGCCTCTGCCGGATATTTGCCGTCACCGAAAAATGCCGCTTCGGCGAAAGTTTCCCCCGGATGGACGAAATGAAGCACTTTCTCCCGCCCGTCAGGCGAAATCTTGCAGAGCTTGATTCCCCCTTGCGCCAACAGGTAGAAACCGGTAGCCGCGTCACCTTCGGCAAAAAGGCTCTCCCCTTTCAGAAAGCTTTTCCGATGGGAAATTGCCGCGATCTGCTGAAGGTACTCTTCACCCAGTCCGGCAAAGAGAAGTGATTTTTTCAGGGTTTGCAGGTTGTCCATACTGATGTTATCCTCTTGTCATGGCTATTGATCAGGCGACGGCGATACTGTTGCACACTGCCCTTACCGGTACGGGGGAAGCTCTGCTTGCAATCCTGCAGAAATCATCTCACGACATCGTGCAGGCGGCGTTGAAGAATCCGGCGCTGAGCGAACCCCATCTGCTGACGATTTTGCAGCGCAACGATTTAAACGGGGAGCTTATCAGGAGCATCTGCAAAACAGCAATAACTGAATCGAGTCACCGGATTAAATTTGCCGTTGCCAGTCATCCCGAAACTCCGGCGCATCAGCTTGCAGCCATCCTGCCGCAGCTTTACCTTTTTGAACTCCTCAAAATCTGTTATCTGCCCCAGGTCGCGCCCGATCAGAAGCTGGCGGCGGAGCGGGCCATCATTCAACGGCTACCGTTAACGCCGCTCGGCAACCGGCTGACCCTGGCAAGACGGGCAACTCCCGGCATTCTTGAAGCCCTGCTGAAAGAGGGCGATCTGCGCCTGGTTGAAATTTGCCTCTCCAATCCACGGCTGAAAGAGGGGGCGATTTTTCAGTTCCTCCGCGGCGGCAAGGCTACAGCCGAGACGATTTCTCTGGTGGCGCGTCATCCGCGCTGGCAAAGCCGCCCGAATATCAGGGAAGCTATTCTTTCCAACCCGAAAACACCGCTGATCTGGTTCCATCTATGGCTCTGCGGCATGAAGACCGCGGAAATAAAGAAGCTGCTTACCTCCAACCGGCTGAACACCGTCCAGAGAAAGACGGTCGAGGCGCGGCTTAAGGGGCACTGAAATGGGCTCAGGGCTTAAGGCTCAAGAATGCAGAATAGCAGAAATAACTACATATATTCAGCTTTTCCCCCGAGCCCCGAGCCCCGAGCCCTGAGCCCTGAGCCCTGAGCCTCAGCCTATTCTGCATTTCCGTACCACCGCCGCACCACAAACTCCTTCGCTCCGCTGGAAATTGCTTCAACCGGTCTGCGCTTCTTCATTATTGCTGCCAACGCTTCGCCAAGCGGGCGTATCCGTACCCCCGCAATCGGGTTTTTACAGACAAGGCGGCTCTCTATGACTCTTCCCCTGCCAAGGACTATCAGTACGTGCCCCGGCCAGACAATAAGGTCGAGCGGCTGTAAGAGCGCTGTCAGCTCTGCTGCGCTTTTTCCGGCAACCGAAACCGCTTTGCCGTATGTTAACAGTGCGCTGGTATTGCGCGGTGTGCAGCCATGGCTGGCTTCATAGAGAAGCCCGGAGCAGTCAAGCCCGGCAAGCTGCCAGAGCGAAGCGTCAACCGGGCCTGCAGGCGGATACCAGCTGGCGAGCTCCGCAATACCTTCGGCTACATTCCCCCCCCAGATGTAACGGGTGCCGACCCTCTTCTCAAGGTTTGCCAGAAGCTGCTCCATTGGCGGCAGTCTTCTGGCTCTATCCGGCGGACGTTGCTGTTCAATCCTCACCGAGCGGGCATCTACAAAGTAGCCGTTCGCTGCCGGATACGGGTAGTCGTCAGTAGTAACCCGGTAGACAGAGCCGTTACTGCTTTCTATTTTCTTCTCTACGTTGAAAACTGTTCCGGTCAGCGCCACGAATTCGACGGCCCGCAGCTGGCCGCAGCCATCTTTTTGCAGCGTCTTGCCGTCGTTACCCCCGAAGACCTCATTGAAATCGGGCCGGTTAAGCACAGGTGAATTGTTCACGGCAACGGCAAAAACAGAAGCTGCATTCGCAGCTGTTGCCGAAATACTGACCAGCAGGATGGATAGCAGCAAAGTTAACATCGGTATCCCTATTTAAGGAGCAGCTGGTGGACAATTGCCGCCGCAATCCAGACGAAGAAGCCGACCAGCAGGGTTGACGGCAGCTGGCAGCCTCTTTTCAGGCAGAGCCAGACAGCGCCGAAGAAGAGCATGGTCGGGATGACACCGAAAAAGACGCCGCCGACATAAGCGGGAAGAAGTGTCCTGTCACCCGGTTTGTCATGATACAGCCATAAAAGTACGATCAAAGAAGTCAGCGGCATGGTGGCAATCAAACCGCCAAGCGAAGGGAATCTTTTCCCGAGCCAGACGCAAAGGATGATGATGAGATTGGCAAGCAAGAGCTTAAGGGCGGATTGCATGGTTCATCCTGATGGTTATGGCGTTGGGGAACTGTTTATGTGTCGATTAATAGCGCGTTCAGCAAGCAATCAAAAATGTCCCGGCATGGTTCGCCTTTTTCATGCTCACGCTGCAAGTTCCTGCCGTTGCGCCTCTGGCAGTGCATCGACAAATTCGATCATTCCGCGCAGGCTGTTGCCGAGGAAATACCGCTCCCGGGCGCTGATGTCGGCCGGGAGAAGGGTGCCGTTGCGATAGTTCTCGTCGTGTTCGAGCAGCCAGGAGACTAACGCCCCTTCCCGCAGTGACTCCGCCACCCCGGCGGTGACGGCAACCGCGCGTACCCAGAGGAGCAGCTGGCGGCGGGCAATAAGCAGATGTTCGAGTCCGTTCTCAACGCGTCCGTAGTGGGCAAAGATCATTGCGCGCGGGGCGAGGGCGATCATCCGCTCAAGCGAATCGAGGGCAACTGCCAGGTTGAAGCGCGGCGGCGTTGCCGGACGCATGTAGATGCCGCCGGGGACATCGCTGCGGACACCTGCTACCTCGCCGGCGAAAAGAAGATCGTCGAGGAGGTAGGAGACATGATGCTGTGCATGGCCGGGCGTGAGAAAGGAGCGCACGCCGGTTGTGCCGACGGTCTCCTCGAAGCCGATCGATGCTGATGGTATTGCTACGATCTCGCCGTAAACATGGGCAAGCCCGCCAAGTATTTTCTGCGATCCCTGCCAGAGTTTTTCCGGGGCAACGAGATGGCGGATCCCCTCGGGGTGGCAGATAATCCGTGCCTGTGGAAACTCCGCCAGCAGCGCGCCGGCCCCGCCGGCATGATCGATGTGGATATGGGTGAGCAGGATATAGTCGAGCCTGGTTACCTGGTGGCGCCGCAACTCGGCGAGCAGCTGCGGGATGGTGGAGATAGGACCTGGATCGACGAGCAGGGTAAAACCGTCACTACGGACGAGCCAGGAGCTGATGAACTTGCGGAACCCTTCCATGCCGGGTTGGTCGAGATCTATGCAGGTGAAGCGGTCTGGATTCACGAAATTCTCCTGACGTTATCTACCGGGGGAGTTGCCGCAGTTCGGCAAAACTGTTGCTGATAAAAGAGGCCCGGTTGCCTGGCAGGGCTGTCAGGGAGAGGCCCAGTCTATTCATCGGCTGCCTCAAGGGGAGGCTTCGCCCTGACAAGTCTGGCAACATGAAAGAATATCGTCCCGAGCATAAGATCGGAAATTGCGCTTACCGCTGCCCCGACAAGCAGCAGAACGACTGAGGCTATCATTATGCCGGTAGCCATATTGGTATAACAAAAAGGCTTCAGCATGCCGCCAAGGTTATCCTGCAGCTTGAGCAGTTTATAGCCGAATTGAGCCTGGATGACTCCCTGCGCTACCAGTAGCACGATAACGGCAATACCGATGGTGCCTTTGAATGAGGTGAAGTAGAGGGCTGAAACAGCGAGTATTCCTGCTGTCACATTCAGCTTGATCATCAAATCTATGTTCCTGTCAGTCCCATGAAACTTGAACTGAGCATTCAGCAGCTTCTTGAGATAAAGCGTGATGGCTACAAACAGCAGCATGCCGGCGAGCTGAATAACTGTCTGCATAATTGTGGCTGTGGTATCAGCTCTGCCGTCCAGTTTCCAGGAGAGATATACTATCGGCAGGGATGCAAAGGCACTTGTCATCGCCAGCCAGCCGGCTGTTCTCATGGCTCTAAAGGTCAACAGGAACTCCTTGTATTATCCCGCTATTACTAACCTGGCTTTAGGCGCAGGCTTCTTCCTTGAGTTGCTCCATGAGTGTCAAACATCTTCCGGATTGTCAATAGCGGATGTCACCTGTAGGCACACTCCGGGTTTTCTTTTTAAAACGGGCAGCTCCAAGAACTTCAAGGGTCGCGTTTTCCATTGCTCAAATTTGAGCAGTGGAAACCGAGACCCTTCACCCTTTGGATAGAACTGTGGCCAATCGGCATCGGTCCATTTGCGAATCTGCTTGCGCCAGAAAATGCGTCGACGCAACCGCAAAAGATTCCCCCTGTTGCCGTGTCCGCGGTTTGAGCAGAAAATTCAGCTCGGGGTTGACACTGCACCGGCTACAGTGTATCAAGCAGGTACCACGTATTGCGATAAAATTCCCCGACATGGAGGACAGATATGAAAGCAGTTCTGCTGGACGGTTTTGGTGGCGTTGAGGTGATGAAGATCGGTGAGGTTGACAAGCCGTCTGCCGGTGAGGGACAGGTTCTTCTCAAAGTGCATGCCACTACCGTCAACCGCCCCGACCTGGTGCAGCGGATGGGGAATTACCCGCCCCCTCCCGGTGATTCGACGATTCTCGGGCTTGAGGTTGCCGGCGTCGTTGCCGAGCTTGGCCCCGGCATAACCGGCTGGAAAGTCGGCGACCGCGTCATGACCCTGGTCGGCGGCGGCTCTTATGCCGAATATGCGGTTGCCTACGCCAGCCACCTGATGCCGATTCCGGCAAACATGAGTTTCGAAGAGGCTGCCTGCGTCTGCGAATCCTATATCACGGCATTTCTCAACATCTTCATGGTCGGCGGGCTCAAGGACAACAACACGGTCATCATCCATGGCGGCGGCGGCGGGGTCAATATGGCCGGGGTGCAGCTCTGCAAGGCGCTGGTACCGAACACGAAGATAATCGTCACTTCGGCTCCCGAAAAGATCGAGCGGGTCAAAGGGATGGGGGTTGACCTGGTAATCAACTTCCGTGAAACTCCCGACTTCGCCGAAGCGGTAAAAGAGTTCACCGCTAAGAAGGGGGTCGATGTTATTCTCGACCATGTCGGCGCCAAGTACCTGGCGCCGAACATGAACTCGCTCGGCTATGCCGGCCGGCTGGTTATCATCGGTGTCATCAGCGGCATCAAGGCAGAGCTAAACCTTGCGCTGATGATGGTAAAGCGGCAGCAGATCATCGGCTCGGTACTCCGCTCCCGTCCGGTCAAGGACAAGGCGGATATTGTCGCCGAATTCACCCGGACGGCGCTGCCGAAGTTTGCCGACCGGACAATAGTACCGCTGATTGAAAAGGTTTTTACGCTTGACGAGATTGTCGATGCCCACCGGATGATGGAAGAGGACCGGCATTTCGGCAAGATAGTAATCAAGGTCGCCTGAAAAAACAGTAACAGGGGAGATTAGTAAATGCCACAGAACAACAAGAAGGAGATCGCCTTCAAGTACATTTTCAACTACGCCTACAACCCGGTCTACGTAAACGGCGCCCATGGAGGTATTTCTCCCCGGGGGGAACTGGTGATGAACTTTTACCTGGAGCGCCCGCCACTGCCGGAAGAAATCAGGCACGAAATCAACCCTAACGGCACCATCGGCAATGTTACGGCAGAAGAACCACAAAACCTCGGCAACAGCATGGTTCGCTTTGTCGACAACGGCGTAATTCTCAACTACGAATCAGCCCGCAACATTCACTACTGGATCGGCGAGCGGTTGAAAGAGATGGACGCTATCGAGAAGACCAAGGCGGCAATGAATTTCCCGCTGCAGGAGGGTGAAATCACCCACTGACCTTCCCCATTAAAGCAGCCTCACCCATAGACATCCCTCTATTTTCTGATACAAGACAGATAGAGGGATTTTTTTTGCTCCGGTCTTTTCCGGGCTGAGGGAGGTAAGTATGAGCGCGTCGATAAAACTTCTCTGTGTTGATGACGAGCGCAACGTTCTGCGGGCGCTGGAGAGAATTTTCATGGATGACGATTACGAGATTCTTACTGCAGCCTCCGGAGAGGAGGGTCTGGCCATATTTGCCGAAAATCCGGATATCCAGGTGGTTATTGCCGACTACAGGATGCCGGGCATGAATGGCGTCGAATTCCTTCGCCAGGTCTGCGAAAAGTATCCTGACACCGTCAGGACGGTGCTTTCCGGTTATGCCGAGACCTTTGCCGTAGTTGCGGCAATAAATGAAGGGCATATCTTTAAATTCATTGCCAAGCCGTGGAGCGACGAAGAGCTTCGGCAGACCGTTGCCAAGGCGGTCGAGAGCTTTGCCCTGCACCGGCAGAATAAAGAGCTTGTCACTGAGATTGCCGTTCTCAGGCAGGAACTGGCAGCGCTGAAACGACACCTTAGCGTCAACTGATGATAGAGTACAGCGAAGCGGACAATAAAATGGTTCTCAAGCTTGTCTATTACGGGCCTGCCATGTCCGGAAAAACAACGAACCTTCTGACCTTGCATGAACAGCTGTCGAGCGATAGCCGCGGAGAGCTGATGGTGCTCGACACGGCCGACGACAGGACCATCTTCTTTGACCTGCTCCCCTTTTTCCTTATCACTCCGAGTGGCCTCAAAATCAAGCTGAAGGTTTATACCGTGCCGGGTCAGGTCAAGCATGACGCCACACGCAAGGCGGTTTTGCAGCGGGCGGACGGGGTTGTTTTCATTGCCGACTCGCAAGTCGGCGAACAGGCAAAGAATGCCAACAGTTTTGAAAATCTGGAGCAGAATATTGCGCTGGTAGGGCTTGATATCGAGACGCTCCCCCTGGTAATCCAGTTTAACAAGAGAGATCTCGCCGATATAATTCCGGAAGAAGCGCTCCTTGAAAAGTGGCAACAGACCGGGATACCGGTTCTCTTCAGCTCGGCGCTCACCGGTGAGGGCGTCATAGAGACTTTCGCCGCCATTGCCGGGCTGGTTTACGGGCATCTTGATGAAAAATTCGGACTTGCCGCTTTGCACCGGCTCAGCAGAGACTCTTTTGTAGATCAGCTCTGCTGCCGGGCAGAGCCATAACGGAGAAGAGCTGTTGAAAAAATATCATGAGCAGATAGAGTATCTGGTAGGTCAGGAGCCCAACCTGGTCGAGCTCCTGCAGGCTGCAGAAATCAGGGAACTGCTGCGCGAAGCTGTCAACGCCGGCGCTGCCTGGATCCTGCTGACACTGGATGACGGCTCTGTGGTCTGCAGTGAGGAGGGGAGAAGCATCCCCCCGGAGTTTCGTGAGATCAGGGCTCCGCTATCGCTTGAAGGCGAGAATATCGGCACTATCATCGTCAGGGGGGATAGCGGATGCAGTGCGCTCGGAGGGATCAGCGCCATGCTCCGTTCGGCAATCATGATTGTCATGCATAACAATCTCAAGCGGATGCTCACCGCCGAAATGCATACGTCACTTGTCACCAGGACATATGATGAGCTGCTGTCAAAGAACCTTGACCTCTCGGCTTCTGAAGCCAGGTACCGGGAACTTGCCCAGAGCCTGGAACTCAAGGTCAAAGAGCGGACCGAACAACTCGGTATTGCCAATGCAAGACTGCTGCAGCAGGAGAAAATGGTCTCAATCGGCCAGCTTGCCGCCGGTGTTGCCCATGAGATCAATAATCCGATAGGGTTTATCAAAAGCAACCTCGCCACTCTCAAGAAGTACTCCGGCCGGCTTCTGGAAATGCTTGCCTGGTACGAAGAGCGGACGGCAGACTCACCGCTCCTTGCCGCCGGGGCGGCAGCAAAAAAGACTGAACTGAAGCTGGAACTGGTAAAGAGCGACATCTGGGATCTGCTGGCGCAGAGTCTTGCCGGTGCGGAAAGGGTAAAAAAGATTGTTGCCGACCTGAAGGGTGTTTCCCATATAGACGAGTCGGTTGACCGGGAGTTTGATCTGGCGCAGGAAGTGGAGCGGATCATGACGGTTATCCAGCCACAAATACCTGATGATGCCGTTATTGTGCAGGAGATTGAGCCGACGCCGAAAATACCGGGCAGTGGCGCCCTTTTTTGTCAGGCTTTGGCAAACCTGATTCAGAATGCCTGCCTGGCACGGCCGGCAGGGCTGAAGCTGACCATTGCCGCCCGCTGTGCAAACGGTCTGGTCAGGTTTTCGGTTGCTGATAACGGCCCCGGGGTTCCGCCGGAGCTGCGCAATCGCATTTTCGACCCGTTCTTCACTACACGTAAAGTCGGCGAAGGCACCGGCATGGGGCTTGCCGTTGTTTATGACATTATCAATAAATCCGGGGGTAACATCTTTGTTGCCGATACGTTAGGCGGCGGAGCCATGTTCGTCATCGAGTATCCTGTTGCAGCGGTAGAGGGAGTTTAGCTGATGTCCCGATATGCCGGACTCTTCAATGCTATTGAACGCAGTGAGCAAGACAGTCTCTCAAGAAATCTGCCGCTGGTTGCTGCACCGCGCTTCACCCTGCTCTTCGTGGACGATGAAGAGGGTGTTCTCGGGGCAATGCGGCGTATTTTTGCCGATGAAAACTACGAACTGCTGACTGCTTCTTCCGGAGAAAAGGCGCTGGCGATATTTGAGCGTCAGCCGGTTAATCTTGTAGTTACGGATCACCGGATGCCGGGGATGAGCGGTTCCGAACTGCTGCGCATCGTCAGGAAGCGCTGGCCGGAGACGATTCGCATCATGCTGACAGGATATGCCGATATCAGCTCCATCATGGGGGCGGTAAAAGAGGGTGCCGTATACAAATTCATTACCAAACCCTGGAACGATGAAGATTTGCGCCTCACGGTCAGCCTGGCTCTGCAGCAGTATGTTCTGATGCACGAAAACCGGCGGCTCAAGGAGCTTACCCGCAGCCAGCAACAGAAGCTCAAGAACTACTCCGGTATTTTTGATGAAAATCGGGGAGTTATGGGGAAAATACTGCTGCAGGAAGGAGTGATACGCGACGAGGAACTGGATAAGGCTTTCAAAGAGACGCAGCCGGGAGAGTTTTTGAGCGATACGCTTGTCAGGCTCGGCATTACTTCCGAAAGCCGGATTCTGAAAGCGATGCAGGACAACCTCAAGGTCGAATATATCGATCTGCGCGAGGTACAACTCCAGTCCGCAGCAGTGAAATTTCTCCCCCGGGAGCTCTGTGAAAAGAACCGTCTGCTCCCGGTCAAGCTCGACGGCAATCAGTTGACGCTGGCGATGGCCGATCCGTCTGATATTTATAAATATGACAATATCTCGGTAATGACCGGGCTCAAGATTATTCCGCTACTGGCGGCAAGTTCCGAAATCCTCTCCCAGCTCAAAGCTTTTTATGGCGAAAGGGATGCGGATTTGTGCACCGATGCCGAAGAGGAAAATGAGCTTGAACCGCTTGACGAAATCGACATCGTCATTGAAGAAGATGACAGCGACCTCAATATAGCCGAACTTATAGTTTCTGCCGAGATCCCGCCGATAATCAGGATTGTGAATGCGATAATCTCGGAAGCGATTCGCTATCGTGCCAGCGATATTCATATCGAACCCAAAACCAAATACACCCTGATCCGTTACCGTGTCGACGGCATGCTGCACAGCAAGATTAAAATCCCGCCCGAAATGCATGCAGCCGTTATTTCCAGGCTGAAAATACTTGCAAAAATGGACATTGCCGAACGCCGGCGCCCGCAGGACGGCAGGATAACGGTAAAAGCGGGGGTAAGAGTAGTAGACATGCGGGTCTCCTGCCTCCCCTCGATCAACGGCGAAAAGATAGTTCTGCGAATGCTTGACAAAAGCTCCGCCATCAAAGGGTTGAAGGACCTCGGTGTTCTCGAAAGCGACCTGCAGAGGCTGCAACTTATCGCTGCAAAACCGCAGGGGGTAATCATCAGCACCGGACCCACCGGCAGCGGCAAGACAACAATGCTCTACTCGATACTTGCTTCGATTATGGATCCGAACAAGAATTTTGAAACCATTGAAGAGCCGGTAGAGTACTTTCTGGAAGAAGCCACCCAGATTGCCGTGCGCGAAAAGATCGGACTCACTTTTGCCCAGGTGCTCCGCGCGACTCTGCGGCAGGACCCTGACATCATTCTTGTCGGAGAGATGCGCGACTTCGAAACTGCGGACGTCGCTTTCAAGGCGGCGCTCACCGGTCACCTTGTCTTCACGACCCTGCATACCAACAGCTCGATTGCCTCCATAACCCGTCTCATGGACATGGAGATAAAACCATATATTATCGCTTCAGCCCTGCAGGGGATTGTCGCCCAGCGTCTCGTCAGGCGGATATGTACTGACTGTGTGCAACAGGTCGCGCCTGATGCCGAACTGCTGAGATTATTGAAGGTTCCGCCCGGCGTACTGGGAGAGACAGTCGCCAAAGGTGCCGGCTGCGCTAATTGCAATAAAAGCGGCTATACCGGCAGGGTAGGAATATTCGAGCTCTTTGTGATGACCGATGACTACCGGCAGATGATCAGTAGCAACTACCGCGAGGGTGAACTGCTGCAGCTGGCAAAAAACGAAGGGATGCGCACCCTTGTTGAAGACGGACTGGATAAGGTACGGATGGGTCTGACGACGCTTGAGGAGCTCTTCCGCGTACTCGGTCCGCATACAGGGACTGAAAGAAGTTGTGAAAGCTGCCAGAGACTCATTGACGCCAAATTTGCTTTCTGCCCCTACTGCGGCACCTTTAAAAACAACTACTGCCGTACCTGCAAACTGCCGCTTGATGATGATTGGGTTAAATGTCCGTTCTGCGGAGGGCCGAAATGAAGGCAACATATCCGGAAAGGGAACTATCAATGCCTGCTTATTCTGCTGGAAACAGTAACCGCATCGTCATGTTCGTCGATGATGAAACTTCGGTTTTAAGTTCCCTGCAGCGCCTGTTCGCCGATACCGGCTACAGCTGCCTCTTCTGCAGCTCTCCGGAAGAAGCGCTGAAACTGGCACAAACAGAGAAAATCCGGGTGGTTGTGTCTGATAACCAGATGCCGGGGATGACCGGCATAGAGTTCCTCTACCGGCTCAAAACAGCCTCGCCTGATACGGTGCGGATCATGATGACCGCTTATGCCGATATGGGGGTGACCATCTCGGCGATCAACAGAAGCGAGGCTTTCAAATTCATCACCAAACCGTGGGACAATGATGATCTGCTGGCCCTGGTGGAAGAGGGTCTGGCAAGATATGACATGCTGCACTCGATGCGGAGCCGTGACGAATCACACTATCGCTCGCTTGCCCAGACTGTTGAGCTCAAGGATCCATACACAAGGGGACATTGCGACAGGGTAGCGGATTATGCGCAGCGGCTTGCCATTGCCGCAGGAGTTGCCGAGCCTCTGCTCACCTGCATCCGCCACGGCAGCATCCTCCACGACTGCGGTAAAATAGGTGTTCCGGAAGAGGTACTTAATTTCCCGGGCCAGCTTTCTCCGGAAAAGTTTGCCGTGATAAAGCAGCACCCTGATTGGGGGACGCAGGTGGCGCGCGAGGCAAACCTGCCGGAAGCAGTGGTAAATGTAATACTCTATCACCACGAAAAATTTGACGGCAGCGGCTATCCGACCGGAATATCCGGCCATAACATCCCGCTGGAAGCAAGAATTGCGTCCATTGCCGATGTATTCGACGCACTCACCAGCGACAGACCTTATCGCAAGGCTAACTCGTTTGCAGAGGCGACAGAGATTCTCATGGGATCAACAGGGATGTTCGACAATGAACTGCTGGAAATTTTCAGGGAAAGGGTAATTCCTCAAATTCACTGATCTATGTCTGTCGGCAGATAGGTGTTTTCCTGCTCCGGGCCACCCTTGCCGGTGGCGTAATTTTCTACAAGCTGACCGATCTGCTCGGAGATTGCCTCTTTCAGACTGGCGGTCATCTCAATTTCACGCTGCTTCTGGTACGTAGCCGGCAACCGGCGGACTTCATAATGGACGTGTGGCCCGGTTGACCTGCCGGTGCTGCCGGACAGGGCGATAACTGTTTTTGCTGTTACCTGCGTCCCCGGTTTGACAAGGACTTCAGAGTTATGGCCGTAAATAGAGATGAAGCCTTTGCCATGTTCAATCGCCACCAGTTTGCCATACCCCCTGTACTCACCGGCGAAGTATACCGTCCCCTCCTGGGTCGGATGAACCGGAGTGCCGATAGGAACGGCAATATCCCAGCCGTTGTGCATCACCATCCTGCCGCTGCCGAACGGGTCGAGACGCAGGCCGGGACTGGAGGTAAGCACACCGCCGTCGACCGGCGAAGTACGTGCGGCCAGGGATGTGACCGGAAGCAGACAGGCAAGGATTAACAGACCACCGCGCAATAATTTCATAGCTGACCATCTCCGACTGGTTATCAACACCCAGACTTACTGCATTCTACGCGCATAACTACCAAACTGTTACCACTAACTTCATTAGCCTACAATTTCCGTGCCGTTTCACTCGGCAATCAGCTCTTGCCAGGTACTCCCCTCCATAAAGCTCCCGGCGACATTCCTTTACATCTCCAGATACCTGTTAAACGGCATGGTAAATGAGAGCAGGTTCTTGCCGAGACTCGCCCCCCGGCCTTACCAGCGGAACAGGTCATGGCCATCTCTACCTCAAAACAATGGACCATGCATGTCAATGACAATGGCAGTGCAGTCATCCTGCGGCGGATCAGACACACCAAAAGCTGTCAGCTCTTCGAACAGCCGTTCAAGGAACTCCAGGTAATCCAGGTCAACAGAGGCCTTGAAAAAGAGCTTCAGCCGGTCGAGACCGAACAGCTCTCCGGAAGCGTTGGCGGCCTCGATGATGCCGTCCGTGTAGAGCAGCAGCCGTTCACCTTTGGCAAAGGCGAAGGTCTGCAGATGCAGTTCCGCCGCTGCGAAAAAACCGACCGGCGGCCCCATGGAATTAAGCTCCACCACCTCGCTGTTGCGGAGCACCAGGGCCGGCACATGGCCGGCATTCACGAAATGCATGTTGAGAGTTCCGGGATCGATGACTCCGTAGAACAGCGTGGAAGAGAAGTACTGGTCGATGGATTGCGAGCGCTCGGCAAACTGCAGCAGGAAATTGTTGACCTCCTGTACCAGTTCCAGCGGCGAACAGCTGTCAAGAGCAGCCCGGTGAATAAAGCCGTAGATGAGCGACATCACCACCGATGCATGCAGACCGTGACCGGTCACATCGCCGACGAACAGCGACTGGCATCCATCGGCCATGGTGATGAAATCGAAATAATCACCGCCAAGACCTGACGCCATCCGGTTTTTGATGCCGGTGCAGCACCAGGTGCATACCGGAGAACTTTTTGGCAAAAGGAGCTGCTGGATCCTCCCGGCAAGATCCATTTCCAGCCCGTCAACGTCGTATCCGGATGTGGCGGCAGCTGCGGAGAAGATCGCCTGGCATGGTGCACTGGTTGTCACGGTATTCGGTTTCTTCATAGTCATTACCATGGTAATCCGGGATTTGCCACCGGCTAAAGGAGCGTCAGCTTTTCGTCAGCAGGCTCTCGCCGGTCATCTCCACCGGCTTGTCAATTCCGAGCATTGCCAGCATGGTCGGGGCAATGTCGGCAAGGCGGCCTCCTTCGCGTAAGTGAGCGCCCTTGCGGCTGTCATCCGCCACTACCAGCCAGACCGGATTGGAGGTGTGGGCGGTAAAAGGTTCGTTGTTTTCACCGAGCATCCTGTCGGCATTGCCGTGGTCGGCGGTGATGAGAGCCGCGCCCCCTTGTTCCCGTACCTTGGCGACCAGCCTGCCGACGCAGGCATCCACCACTTCCACCGCCTTGATTGCCGCCGGGATGATGCCGGTGTGGCCGACCATATCGCAGTTGGCCAGGTTGAGGACGATCACGTCGTACTTTCCCGTATCCAGCCGCCGCAGCAGCTCATCCGTCACCGCGTAGGCACTCATCTCCGGTTTCTGGTCATAGGTGGCGACCTCTTGCGGTGAAGGGATAAGGCAGCGCTCTTCCCCGGCATAGGGCTCTTCCACCCCGCCGTTGAAAAAGAAGGTGACGTGGGCGTATTTTTCCGTCTCGGCGATGCGCAGTTGCGTCTTGCCGGCTTTGGCAAGCACCTGGCTGAGGATGTTGGTCAGCTCTTCCTGGCCGAAGGCGATGGGAAGGCCGAAGGTGGCGTCGTACTCGGTCATGCAGACGTAAGCGGCAAGCTTGGGGCGATTCTCCCGCGGGAAACCGTCGAAGTCGTCCAGAGCCAGGGCGCGGGTGATCTCCCGGGCGCGGTCCGAACGAAAGTTGAAGCAGATGAAGCCGTCACCGCTTTGCACGGTACCAAGCGGCATGTTGTCCTTGCATATGACGCAAGGGATGACAAATTCGTCATGGACACCGGCGGTGTAGCTTTTGGAAATTGCCTCGGCAGCAGTTGCCCGGCAGGCGCCAATGCCACTGACGATGGCAGCGTAGGCCTTCTCCACCCGATCCCAGCGGTTGTCACGGTCCATGGCATAGAAGCGGCCCATGACCGTGGCAATCTTGCCGACGCCGATCCGGGCAATCTGCGCTTCCAGTTCCTCCAGGTAGGCAGCGCCGCTCTGGGGCGGGGTGTCGCGGCCATCGAGCTGGCAGTGGATGAAAACTTCCCCGAGACCTTCCTTTTTAGCCAGTTCCAGCAGGCCGTAAAGGTGAGTGTTGTGTGAATGCACCCCGCCGTCGGAGAGAAGACCGGAAAGATGCAGTCTGCCGCCAACAGCTTTAGTCTTGCGGATGCAGTCCAGCAGCACCGGATTGGTAAAAAAATCGCCGTCAGCGATAGCCTTGCTGATTCTGGTCAGATCCTGGTAAACAACCCGGCCGGCGCCGATGTTCAGGTGCCCGACCTCGGAGTTGCCCATCTGTCCGTCAGGCAGACCGACCGCCATACCGGAGGTGAGGATTTTTGTATGCGGGTACTCTTTGATCAGCTGGTCAAGATTGGGGGTATTCGCCATGGCTACGGCGTTGCCGGCTTTGTCGGGGTTGATCCCCCAGCCGTCAAGAATCATGAGAAGGAGCGGTTTTTTCATAAAGATTCCTTTGCCATTACTCAATAGATGGTTTGCAGGGCTGGCTCTTCTCAGGATGCTGTGAAAGAGCTGGAAACGACATTTGAAACGCAGAGACGCAGAGTAAAAACTATAAAACAAAAAACTGGTGTATAAGAGGCATCTAACCAGTAAATAGTGAGGTTTTGATTCTCTTTGCGCCTCTGCGTCTCTGCGTTAATTTACTGCCTATTTAAGGTTTATAAGTTTACACATTGAAGCGGAAGTGCATGACATCGCCGTCCTGCACGACATACTCCTTGCCTTCGAGCCGCATCAGCCCTTTCTCTTTTGCCCCTGACTCGCCCTTCGAGGCGATGTAATCATTGTAGGCGATGACCTCGGCACGGATGAACCCCTTTTCGAAGTCGGAGTGGATGACGCCGGCAGCCTGGGGCGCTTTCGTCCCCTTGACGATTGTCCAGGCGCGGACCTCTTTTACTCCGGCGGTAAAATAGGTTATCAGTCCAAGCAGTTCGTAGCCGCAGCGGATGAGCCGGTCAAGTCCTGATTCTTTGAGACCCATGCCGGCAAGAAATTCCGCTTTCTCATCACCTTCCAGCTCGGCTATCTCCGCCTCGATCCGGCCACAGATGGTGACCATTTTCGCCCCTTCGGTGACTGCTATTGCTTCAACCTGGGCGACAAAGGGGTGCTTCCCCTCAAGATCATCTTCAGCGACATTGGCCACATAAAGAACCGGCTTGTCGGTAAGAAGACACATCTCGCGCAGAAAGATTTTCTCGTCGTCTGTCTCGGCAAGGCCGAGAGCAGGCTGCCCCTGCTCAAGCGCTTTTTTCAGCCGTAAACAGAAATCGAGGTCTTCCTTGGCCTTCCGGTCGCCGCTTCTGGCAGTTTTCTCTCCTCGCAGAATGCGTTTTTCCACCGTGTCGAGGTCTGCCAGGGCAAGTTCCAGCTGAACAACTTCTATGTCACGGACAGGATTGACGCTGCCGTCTACATGGACAACATTATCGTCATCAAAACAGCGGACGACATGAACAATGGCGTCGACCGCGCGGATATGGCCGAGGAACTTGTTCCCCAGCCCCTCCCCCCGGCTTGCCCCCTTGACCAGGCCGGCAATGTCGACAAACTCGATGGTTGTAGGCAGAATCCGCTCCGGCTTGACGATAACGGCAAGCTGCTGCATTCTCGCGTCCGGGACCTGAACGATGCCGACATTCGGATCTATGGTACAGAAGGGGTAGTTGGCAGACTCGGCGCCTGCCGAGGTAAGAGCGTTAAAAATGGTTGATTTGCCTACGTTCGGCAATCCGACGATACCGCAGTTGAAACCCATGATTTTTCCTTTTAGCCTGTAATCGGCAGTTGGGAGCTGCCGTAATGAGAGCATTAGGGCTATTTCGTCGCACTTCTTGGCGAAATGAAGTGTTAGCAGCCGATACTGTCTGCGCACGCAGTGCGAGTTTATCGGCTGTAGCGAAATGAGCTTAGAAGTGCAGAAATGGCACGTCAGCTCGAATGCAGGCAGCTCCCAACTGCCGTAGCTTCAGAGCAGCAGATTCCTGTTGTTGTAGATACTCATCGCCTTCGGCATTCCTTCGGTAAGATACATCTCCAGCGCATCAACAACACCGTCCACCAGTTGCGGCAGCCCGGCCATCTCGGCCTTGCCGTAGTTGGTCAGAACGTAATCCGCCATGTCGCCATGGACAGGCCTTCCTATGCCGATTCTGAGCCTTGGATAGCTGCCGCTGCCGAGCATCTGGTGGAGCGAGCGGAGTCCGTTGTGCCCGCCATGGCCGCCATCTTCCTTGAACTTGATCTGCCCGAACGGAATGTCCAGGTCGTCATGGATGATGAGAAGATCAGCCGGTTCAAGCTTGTGGAAGCGGAGCGCCTCGTTAACCGATTGGCCGGAGAGATTCATGAAGGTTTGCGGCTTGAGGAGCAGGATACGGTTTTCCCTGAAGGTCCCTTCGCCGTAAAGGCCGGAAAAGCTCTTTTTGGTGACATGGATTCCGGCCAGGTGGGCAAACCTGTCCAAAACGATAAAACCCGCGTTGTGGCGGGTCCATGAGTATTTGGGGCCGGGATTTCCCAGCCCCACGATAAGTTTGGTAGACATGATTTCCTGCTAGTTCGGCATCAGGCTTCTGCCGGGGCTTCTTCTTCCTTGAGTTTGCCAACAACGCTGACAATCGCTGCTTTCTGATCGTCGAGCAGACGGACATTTGCCGGCAGCTGAATTTCCGCAACATGGATCGAGTGGCCGATGGTAAGATCGGTCACATCAACGTCGAGATGAGCCGGAATCTGTGCCGGGAGGCACTCGATTTCCACTGTATGCTTTACAAATTCGAGCATGCCGCCATCCTTGACCCCTTTTGCCGTCCCCTTCAGCCTGATCTGGACCTCGACACGAACTTTTTCGTCCATATTCACCTTGTGCAGGTCAATATGACGCGACGTCCCCTTGATCGGGTTAAGCAGCAGGGCGGCAACAATGACAACCGCACCGTCAAGGCCTTCCGCCCCTTTAAGGGTTATCAGGGCGTTCTGCCCCCCGTCGCCGGAGATGGTTTTTAGAAGTTCACGCTGGTCAACGCTGATGGCGGTAGAGGGGAAGCCCTTGCCATAGACTATTCCGGGGATCCTTCCGGCGATGCGGAGCTGGCGGCTGATCCCTTTGCCGACTTTTGCTCTCAATTCTACATTCAGTTCTTTCATGCTCATAATTTCCTCCATTTATCGAATAAATTTGGTCTTGTTATCATACAAAGAGGGAGCTTACCGACTCATCCTCGTGAATCCTGCGAATCGCCTCTGCCAACAGCTCGGCGACCGACAACACCTTTATCTTTTCGAGGTTCTGGCCGCTATCCGCACGAGGGATCGTGTCGGTAATCAGGACCTCTTCGATGTCAGATGCGTTGATCCGGTCAATTGCCGGACCGGAGAGAACGCCGTGTGTGGCACAGGCATATATCCTTGTTGCACCCTTCTGTTTCAGGGCTCCGGCAGCCTGGGTAAGAGTGCCGGCAGTATCGATCATGTCGTCAAGAATTATGGCTATCTTGTCCTTGACATCGCCGATCAGATGCATGACTTCGGCGATATTCGGACCGGTTCTCCGCTTGTCTATGACTGCCAGGGTGCAACCGAGTCGTTTGGCAAAAGCACGTGCCCGTTCCGTACCGCCGGCATCAGGCGAAACCATGACAATTTCATCGCTTTTGAATTTCCTGTTAAGATGCTCGAGCATTACCGGGGCAGCATAAAGATTGTCGACCGGAATATTGAAAAACCCCTGAATCTGCCCGGCATGAAGGTCGATAGTCACCACCCGGTCAGCGCCGGCGGTGGTTATGAGGTCGGCAACAAGTTTTGAAGTAATAGGGGTACGCGGCGCGGCTTTTCTATCCTGACGGGCATAACCGTAGTAGGGGATGACAGCGGTAATGGTGGCTGCCGATGCCCGGCGGAGCGCATCCATCATGATCAGCAGCTCCATCAGGTTGTTGTTGGTCGGGGCGCAGGTTGACTGGATAATGAAGATATCCCTGCCGCGAACATTCTCTTCAATTTCGACCATGATTTCGCCGTCGGAGAATGTCCTTACTTTTGCCTTGCCAAGAGGGAGCGAGAGGTTCTCGCAGATTTTCTCGGCGAGAGCGCGGTTTGAGTTGCCACTGAAAATTCTTATTCTGTCTTGCATCCGGGCACCAACTTTATTTAACTTTTTTTCAGAGCCATCAACTTTTAAGGCGGCTTTGCGCCGCCCTTCTTTCTATACTGGCTGGGGTACCAGGATTTGAACCTGGGAATGCCGGAATCAAAATCCGGTGCCTTACCGCTTGGCGATACCCCAATAAGCGATCAGATCGTCGAGACTGCGGCGGTGAACCAGCCCTTGGTTCGAGCCAGATGACCGGCAGCCGCGGCTGCCGTTTTTTCATTATCAAAGACGGCAAAAACCGACGGGCCACTGCCGGACATCAACGAGCCGACAGCACCAACAGCCATCAATTGCTCCTTGATTTCGCGGATAACAGGGAAACGGCTTATTGTCACGGCTTCGAGATCGTTGGAGAGGATACCGCACAGCTCGGCTGCTGATTTATAGAGAACGGGAATTTTAACCGCGACTTTTTCTGTTGTCAACTGCAAATTTTGATAAACCCAGGCGGTGGCGACATGAATGCCCGGATTTACGATCACCAACGGCAGCAGTGGCAGATCTGGCACTGCTGTCAGCTTTTCGCCGATACCTTCGGCAATGGCTGTTTTCCCGAAAATAAAAAAGGGGACATCCGCTCCCAGCTGCAGGCCGATTGTCATCAGCTCTTCTGTGGTGAACCCGAGGGCAAGCAGTGCGTTCAACCCCGTCAGCGTCGCTGCAGCGTCGCTGCTGCCGCCACCGAGACCGGCTGCCACCGGAATTCTCTTGGTGATACTGATCTGAACGCCGGCAGCAGAACCTGACCGCCGCAGCAGGGCGTCAGCCGCCCGCCAGGCTATGTTTGCGGAGCCATCCGGCACAACTGCGGAATTTGTGATCACCCTGATTCCAGGGGTAGCGACTACTTTTATTTCAATTTCGTCATAAAGTGAAATCCGCTGCATGAGCATGCGGAGTTCATGGTAACCGTCCGGACGTCTTCTTAAGACATCGAGACGAAAGTTTACTTTTGCCGGGGCCTGCAGGGTTACACAACTGCTCACCTTCTGACGACCTTGCGCTTCATGCCGCCGGTCATTGACGCCATCTGCTGCTGCTTCTGGAGAGACGCCGGGCCTTCAAGGTGGAACTGGTACCACATTTCGCCGTAGCCGGTCATCTTCATCTTTTTTTCCTCCTTAAGCAGCGAGAGGTTGAGCGACAACTGTTCATCAGCCGGTATCTTTTTGAGCCCCTTTTCAAGAATCGTTTTTGCTTTTTCCTGTTCGCCCGCTTCACAGAGGCAGTAGGCGTAAAGCCCCCAGAGAATCGACTCCTTGGGGCTGCCAAGAACAGCCTTTTCGAAGGTCTCTTTCATCTTTTCTTTCTTGTTCTTCTTCAGATAATAGACGCCGAGCATCCCCATCGTCACCCAGTTCTTGAAGAACCCTTTCTGCAGGTAAGGGAAAGCGCTGTTAAAGTCACGCTTGATGTAGTAGAGCATGCCGATGGAAGCATTTACCTGCCCGCCGACATAAACCTGCCACTTTTCATACTTAAGAGCCTCCTGTATCTCCTTGATGGCACGGTCGACAAGCTGCGCCGACATCTCTTTGCTCGTTACCCGCTGGGTCTGAAGATCCTTCATTGCTCCGGACATGATCGCTTCGACCTTTTTCATTATGATGCGGGAGATGAGGACAAATGTGCCGAGCATTACAGCAACAGCAACAATCAGGGAAATCCACCAGGAGAGGTTGGCGGCAAAAGCGAGAGCGAGGTAGATGATTGCTCCCAATACTGTGGAGATGATGATGTTGTACATTCAGGAGATCCTTTTCAACGGTTTATGTTTGATCCAAAAGCAATTGATGAACGCAGAGTCGCAGAGCCGCAAAGAAAATCAAAATCTTATGTTACGTAATTAATCAACAAAACAGGCAGGGATTTCAACTCGGGTTTTATTGCTTTTCCTCTGCGTCTTGGCGTCTCTGCGGTGCAAATGTTTATACTGAGTCAGCCGTTGTCCTTGGTGCTGTATTTGGCAACGATGATCCGCTTGCCCGGTCTGAGGGCGACCTTTTCAGTCAGGTTGTTCCATGCCGAAAGAATTGCCGTGGTGACCTTGAACTTCCTGGCTAGCGAGTAGAGGGTGTCACCTTTTTTTATGATATAGTAGCGTATCCCTGTGCTCCCGGTTGCAGCTGTCTGCACTGCCCTGGCTGGTGCGGATTTATGAGCCTGCTCCGGGAGGACTGCACTCTGCACCGGCACAAGAAGGGATTTATTGCGAAGTTTCGCGCTTGATTTCAGGTGATTAAGTTCGGCAAGCCTCTCAGGGGTTGTGCTGAAACGGGCGGCAAGTGATTTGAGAGTGTCCTTCCTGTTAGCCCGGTAGCGGCTGTAGGTAATCCGCTCGGTGTAGCGCTGCTCTTCCGGTATTTTGGCAAACTCAACGGTAAATAGCTCTTTTTTCCCTTTCGGCAGTTTGAGCAGATAATTTGGATAGTTGGGAGGTGTGCACCAGCGGCGCAGTTCTGGATTCAGTTCCCGCAGGGTCTGAGAAGAGACAGCGGTTATCCTGGCGATCAGGTCAAGGTCGGTGCGGGTGGTAATTTCAACGGTATCGAGATCCATTGCCGGCAGGTAGGCAATATCGGCAAAGCCGTATTTGGCAGGCTCCTTGGCAATGATGGCGGCAGCAAGCAGTTTCGGGACGTAATCCTTGGTTTCCCGCTTCAGATATGAACCCTTGGAAATTTCCCAGTAATCACGGGTTTCATACATGTTTATGGCGCGGAGGATCTTGTTTTCGCCAGCATTGTAGCCGGCGGCAGCAAGATACCAGTCGTTGTTGAAGAGGGCGTAAAGCTCCTTGAGGTAAAGAGCTGCCGCTACCGTCGATTTGATCGGATCGCGCCGTTCATCGATCCAGTCATTGATCTTCAGCTTATAGTTTTTGCCGGTACCGGAGATGAACTGCCACGGGCCGACAGCATTGGCAACAGAGACGGCATGGGGGGTGAAGCCGCTTTCGATCATGGCCAGATAGACCAGGTCTTCGGGCATCCCCTCCTTATGGAGAATCTCCCTCATCATCGGGATATAGCGTTCTGAACGGGAGAGCCATCTGGAAAAGGAGCTCCGCCCTCTGTTTTGAAAAAAGTCGATGAAATAATTGACCTTGCTGTTGAGCGTAAGCGGGAGATCAGAATCGGGAAGATGTTCGTTGAGCAGAGCGATGTCAATATCGGCAGGCGTGGTTTCTTCTTCAGGGATCGGCGCTGATGCCAGGAGTTCAAGTGATTTTTCCAGCGAGACGGTGCCCGGAGAACCTGCTTTAATTTTTTCCTTGGTCGAGGCTGAAAACTCTTTCAGGAGTGTGGCGGAAAAATCAGCGGCCGGCAGAGAGGCCGGCAGGACAAGCAGTGCTAAAATAGTCAGGAATATCGGCATATTGGTTTGTCCTTTTTCGGTTGTGGTGCATAAGTCAGTCACTCGCATCCGGGAACAGGCAGCCGCCAGTATAGAAAGTTTTTTCGATTGTGTCAATCAACGGGGGGTGAGGAGGCTTTTACCAAGGGCTGCCTTGAGATGGCAGCGGTTATTGGGCTTGCCCGGTGACGGCTGTAATGCCGGTTTGTAAGGGGTTATCAGCGGTTCTTCCTTTTTGACGCCTTTGACTGTTTGCGTTTGGCTCGAGCCTTTGCTTTCTGCTTTGTTAATGCCTTGAGCGGTGAAACCTGCTGGTATGGAGCCACACTCTCTTTCTCCCGAAAACAGGCAAACCATGAGATATAGCGATGCACATCTTCCGGCAGCCGCCATTCACGGCGATCTTCAAGCTTAGTCATGGCGGCGTCAAGTCCATCGGCCATGACTTCTTCCACTTCCTTGAGGGATACATGTCCCTCAAACACGAACCCCCTGGCAAACAGATCTCGAATCTCGGCTATCAGCTCGCCGGGGTAGATATCCAGCAGGTCACACACAAGCGCTGCCCAGAAATAATCATCCGGCTCGGCAAGGGTTTCATCGAACAGAGTGGCAAACAGGGCAATACCTTCTTCCCGTGGCAAGTTTCCACAGGCAATTCCCAGCTTGAGCGCTTCCATGGCAGAAGCCCGCAAGAACTCGTAGGCATCCCTGTCGCGCACAACCTCCAGGATATGCGCATAATCGCCGCCTGAAGTGCGGCAGAGAAGCGCCGGCAGTGTCTCGGTAAGCATGTCGCTCCAGATAAATTCGCGCTGCTCATCGGGGATGGAGAAGGCCCGGATAATGGGAAGATGCGCCTTCTTCTCGCGGAAATGCGCCAGCAGAGCCACCGCATAGGTTTCTGCATAATGATCTTCAGCGACATATTTAACCGGGTCGGCGGCAAGATCTTCAAGTATGGAGATTAGCAGCGGCGTTATTTCATCCTGAAGGGTAAGAGCTTCCTCAACCTCCTCCCGCCGGTAGCGACCGTCAAAAACATCGAAAATGGCTATGAGTTCTTCAGCGCGGGACATGCAAACGTCCTCCTGTGAGTGGTGTTGTTATGATTAAGCACTCCACGTTCAGTCATTATTCCGGTTAAGCAGATTCACGATCACCTTGACGATGGTCTCTTTCTCGACGGGCCGGCTCTCGGCAATCAGCAGCGTCAGGGCAACCAGGGCATTGCCCGCCAGATGCTTGCTGCCGTCGGCACGGTAGAGAATGCGGTTCATGTCGAGGAAGTAGATGAACAGGGCAACGGCGATCCGCTTGTTGCCGTCGCTAAAGGCGTGGTTCTTGACGACAAAGTAGAGGAGATTAGCCCCCTTCTCCTCGACACATCAGAAGCAGTTATCCGGAATTTCCGGATAACTGCAGACTCTTGCAGTTCGCCTTCCCGAAAGATATTCCTGACATGCTCGTTCACTGTTCGGACATCTTTCCCGAAAAGCTCCGCCATCTGCTTTTGGTTCAGCCAGACGGTGTCGGCGTCGAGATGAACGTCTAAGGCCGTCTTACCGTCGGGGTCTTGGTAGATGACGATGTCGTTGGCGTTATTGGTCGTCATGATTAATCCTCGTGAGTTCGTGCAAAAAATGCATCAACTGAAACGGCCAGTTCTTCGAAAAAGCAAAGTGCATTTTTTGCATATTGCTTTTTGTCCTGCTCCCCTTCACCCGCAAAGCCTCGACCATTTCGGTGACATCAACGAAATGACCGTCAATCCGCTGACCGCTGTTGAAGCAGGCGGTGCGGGCCTTGGCAATGACCTGCTCGAAGTTGCGGTAATCGCTATAAGCAAGAACCTTGGCGAAATCCCGGTTCGACCACTATTCGTTGCCGGTATCGTTGGTGCGCCTGATGCGTTCAAAAGGGGAAAAGTGGGGTTTGACCATATCTTTTGGAGTTTGCGCTTTCATGGAAAATGCCTCGTAAATAGGTCGGCCAGCGCCTTCTGGGTCAGGAAGTTTTCGGGAGCTGATTTCATCACCATGATTTCGGTCATTTCTTACTCTCACCTTCACATGTCAAGATGTCAGTGCCTGACACCTATGCGAATGCATTCACATGTCAAGATGTCAGTGCCTGACACCTATGCGAATGCAAGCAGTTCGTACATGAATCCCTCCATTCCATTGGCAGTAAGCATACAGCATGATTGCGACAAAATGAGTCGTGAAATCGAAAACACGGGAAAAAAGAGCGAGTTACGCCAGAACTCAAAATTCAAATTAGCGCATTTCATGGTAAATAAGGTGAATGTGTTCACCTGAAATCAGGCTAAAAAGGCGAATTGGTCAATTCTGAAGTGTAAATACTGTCACTACTCCAACCCATACTTTTTCAACCAGTTAGTCAATGTCTGCTAGTTCGGCAAACCAAGTATCTGAGCGGCTTTGGACTTGTAACCTGCTGTTTCATCCATGGCGAGATGAAAATAGTGGGGGGGAAGATTTAATAGGTAATAGAAGCTGCGGCATAAATAATTATATCTAAGTATAAATATATTTATTATTTCAAATTCAACTCTCTTTCTCGACAATCTCCGCCATCACCTTCTGCAACGCCGTAATCTTGCTCACAACGATATCCCAGACAAGCTCGTAATCAACGCCAAGGTAATCGTGGATCAGCTTGTCTCTGGTTCCGGCCATCTTGCGCCATTCAACCAGCGGATAGCGCTGCCGGAAATCTTCCGGCACCCGCTTGACTGCCTCTCCCACGATCTCCAGGCTCCGGACAAAAGCACGCTTCAGCGTTTCGTCAGCAAGAAATTCCTGACAGCCCAACCCGGCAGAGGCATGCAGCAGGTACTCTGTCTCGGCAAGAATATGATGGCAGTAGCTAATGGATGGTTTCATAGCGGACTTCTTTGTCAATAACGGAACGCATGAAAGGGCTGATTGATTCGGGGGTGAGGAGGTCGACCTTCCTGCCGAGCAGCTCTTCGAGGAAATAGTTGAGCTCGATGAAATTGTCGTAGCTCTTCTTCCCTGCCTCGAACTCCACGATCAGGTCAATATCGCTCTCTTCGCGCTCTTCTCCCCGGGAATGGGAGCCGAACAGCCCGACGGTCTTCACTCCATGGAGAAGGAGGAAATCATCGTGCTGACGTATGAGTTTCATGATCTCTGTGCTGTTCATGGCCTGCTCCGTAACTGATTTCAAGCTATTATACGTGGCTAATCTTAAAACACAATAAAAACCCCCGCCCGGAATGACCGGGGCAATTACTCCTGGCCATACTTTTTCAACCAATTCGACAGCGTTTGATAGTTCGGCAAGTTCAACATCTGCGCGGCTTTAGACTTATTTCCGCCAGCCTCATCCATGGCGCGAGAAAGATAATGCCGCGCCACTTCGGCCATAACATCCGGCAGGCTGAATCCTTCGGCTATCCCTCGCCCCAGCACATGTTAAGATGGCTGCAGATCCACAGGAAACAAGGCTTCGCGGATATCATCGGCCTGAAGAGTCTTTTCGGTCGACCAGACAGACGCCCGCCGCAGGGTATTTGCCAGTTCCCGCAAATTGCCCGGCCATGGATGAGATAGCAGAAGATTTCTCGCACCGGCAGAAATTTTCTTCTGCTCGCCCGCTTCACTTGAAAGAACAAGCCAAAGGCAGAAGTTCAAACGTAGTCGTTAGAGAGTATTTTTTCGTAATCACCCTAACTCCTTCATGAGTGTTGTTTGAACTGGCCGCAATCCTGTGTTACTCTTTCTGACAACTTTGGAAAGCGGAGAGGAGAGTATTTATGTCAGCAGATTCATGGAGGCGGTACCAGGAGTATCTCTGTTATGCGCCGCAGCTGGGGCTTTCACTTGATATCAGCAGAATGAACTTTGCCGAAGAGTTCCCGGCAGTAATGGAACCGGCGATGCAGCGGGCGTTTGCCGCAATGGCCGCTCTGGAACAGGGGGCAATCGCCAACCCGGACGAAGGGAGAATGGTCGGGCATTACTGGCTGCGGACACCGCAGCTGGCGCCGTCAGCCGCAATGTCTGCCGAGATAGAGTTTACTGTTCGTGCCGTCAAGGAGTTTGCCGCCGATGTCCATGAAGGGGTCATTACTTCTGCTGGCGGTCGCCCGTTTACCCGGATGCTGGTCATAGGCATCGGCGGTTCGACGCTGGGACCGCAGTTTGTCGCCGACGCCCTGGGTGGTCCGAGAGAGAAGCTGCAACCACACTTTTTTGACAATACCGACCCGGACGGAATGGACCGGGTCATCGGCGAGATCGGTGCGGCTCTTGCGGAGACTCTTACCATAGTCATCTCCAAAAGCGGCGGCACGAAGGAGACCCGCAACGGCATGCTGGAGGCAATGGCTGCCTACAAAAGGCAGGATCTGGATTTTGCCGGCCATGCCGTTGCCGTTACCGGAGCAGGGAGTGAACTTGATGATACGGCCCTTGAGCAGGGCTGGCTGGCCCGCTTTCCGATGTGGGACTGGGTCGGCGGCAGGACTTCCGTCACCTCTGCTGTCGGCCTCTTGCCGGCGGCGCTGCAGGGAGTTGACATTGACGCCCTTCTTGAGGGGGCAAGGCTGTGCGACGCTGTCACCAGAGTTCCTGAAACCGGGAAAAATCCTGCCGCGCTGCTGGCTTTGATGTGGCATTACGGCTCTGGCGGGGTCGGCAACCGCGACATGGTGCTGCTCCCGTACAAGGACAGGCTGCTGCTCTTTTCCCGCTATCTGCAGCAGCTCGTCATGGAGTCCATCGGCAAGGAAAAGGACCTGAGCGGAAAGATTGTCAATCAGGGACTTGCAGTCTACGGCAACAAGGGCTCAACCGATCAGCATGCCTATGTTCAGCAGCTGCGGGAGGGGGTGAACAACTTTTTTGTCACCTTCATCGAGGTTCTCAAGGAGAGGGAGAGTGTGCCGCTGCTGGTTGAACCGGGAGTAACCAGCGGTGACTATCTTGCCGGTTTTCTGCAGGGGACGAGAGAGGCGCTCAGCGAAGCCGGGCGGGAATCCATCACCATTACCGTGGACAAAATCGATCCGCGCACCGTCGGCGTTCTGATTGCGCTGTATGAACGGGCGGTCGGACTGTACGCCTCGCTGGTAAACATCAATGCCTATCATCAACCCGGAGTTGAGGCCGGCAAGAAGGCAGCAGGGAAGGTTCTGTCTTTGCAGAAAAGCATCATCAGCTTTTTGCTCAGCAACCCCGGGAAAAACTTTACCGCCGCAGAAACCGCTGCTGCGCTTGATCGCAGTGACAATACGGAAACGGTTTTCCGTATTCTGCAACATCTCGGTGCAAACAGTGCTCACAGCATCAGGATGGAGCGGCAGGAACAGCTCTGGGAGAGTTTATTCAGT
Organism: Geobacterales bacterium; assembly: GCA_038206285.1. GTDB lineage: Bacteria > Desulfobacterota > Desulfuromonadia > Geobacterales > DSM-12255 > VEOV01. Next base: position 15,010 of record JBBRBA010000003.1, on the reverse strand, counting down.
TACTCCGGCTGAAAACTATTTGGCGCCGATACGCGGCGCAACCGGAAAAGGAACGGCAACGATGAAAATCAAGTCTGCAAGGATGAAGTTCAAGGATGCTCTTGTTGCCAGCCGCCGCTGGTTGCATGAGCAGATGAACCCATACTACTTCATCACCATGAAAGATGAGCCGCTGGCAAATGCCATGCTCGAACGGGAGCTTGGCGCCCTGGTATTCAACCGGCGGCTGGTGCTTGTTGACAGGGAAAAAACGCTTATCCTGGCGCTGGTCAATCGTCCGGGAACCCTCTACGAAACCCTGAGCAGGATTCAGGAGAGAGAGGTTTCCTACGCCATGATAGCCCATTCCCAGGGGCCTCTTCCCGGCATGGAGCAGTCGCTTGAAATCCAGCGGTTCGAGTTCGACCGCAAAAGCAATCAGGAGATTCTTGACGGTGCGGCAATCGTGGTGCCGGCTGCTGAAAAGCGCAGGATTACGGCAGAGATCAGGAAAAATTACTGCGCTTTCGATATGAAAGATTTTGACCGGCTGCTGCGGATTCTCTGGCTGAATAACGAGACCTATGTAAGGATCTCTCCGCCGGCCAGGGTTGCGCAGATACTGCTCCTGCTGCAGCGGGGCAATCGGAATAACGGCTTTTATCTCGGCCTTGAAGAGATGCCGAGCGGGCGGGAGTACCGGGTTCTCTTCGCTGTCGGCAACCCGCCGCAACGTGACTTCCTGCTGCAGATCATGGAGGTGTTCAACCGCCTGGAGCTCGGGGTGGGCCGGGCGTACTGCCTCACCATCAGCAACGGCGTCCATCCGTACTTTCTCGGCACTTTCTATGTACAGCGCCGTGACGGCGGCATCCTTGAGAGCGACTCCGCGCATTTCATCAGGCTCAGACGGGAGCTCTCCGCCACCCAGTTACTGGCAACACACTCATATTGCTACCGTGAGTTTGTCGTAGGCAGGGTCTTGAGCGGAGAGGATGCCGCCCTGATGAACGTCTTCATCGCCTTCTGCCATACCAACCTTGCCCACAGCAGGCCTGACCGTTTCGGCATAAATGATATCCAGAGTGCGTTTCATGCGCATCCCGATATCTCGATGCAGCTCTCGGGACTTTTCCGAGCCAGGTTCGATCCGGCCATGGAAGATCGTGCCGCTCAGTATCAAGCGGCGCTTGCAGAGACCCGCTGCGCGGTAGAAGAGTACAATACCGGCCACAAATATCTTGATGAGATCCGGCGCACCATCTTTAACTGCTGCCTTAACTTCATAACCCATACGTTGAAGACCAATTTCTTTGTCCTTGAAAAACAGGCGCTCTCCTTCCGGCTTGACCCTGCCTACCTGGCAGCTCTTGGTGAGGAAGCGCTTGCCGACCTGCCTGCTGCCACTCCTTTCAGGGTGACCTTTTTCTTCAGCCGTTTCGGCTGTGGCTATCATATCGGTTTTTCCGATATCGCCCGCGGCGGCTGGCGGACGATTATCCCCAAGGGGCAGGATGACTTCATCACTGTTTCCGATAATCTGTTCCGGGAGAATTTCGTCCTTGCTCATACGCAGCACCTGAAGAACAAGGATATCTACGAGGGGGGCTCAAAGCTTGTAACGATTCTCAACCTTTCCGATATGCGCCAGGGTGAAAAGGCGCTTGAAGATTGGCGCCTGTTCAAGCTCCAGTATGGCATAATCAACGCTTTCCTCGATATTTTCGTGACCAGAGACGGCGTTGCCCTGCATCCGCAGGTTGTCGACTACTATCGGGAAGATGAGCCGATAGAGCTCGGCCCTGACGAGAACATGCACGATGCCATGATTGAGGCGATTGCCTGGCTCTCGGTCAAACGCGGCTATATGCTCGGCATCGGGCTTATCTCCAGCAAGAAAGTCGGCATTAATCACAAGGAGTTCGGCGTCACCTCTACCGGCGTAGTAAAATTTGCCGAAATTACCATGCTGGAACTCGGTATAGATATTCAGCAAGATGCATTCAGTGTCAAATTCACCGGCGGCACCAATGGCGACGTTGCCGGTAATGCGATGCGACTGCTGCTGGAGCGCTCGCCGCAGGTAAATATCGTCCTGATTCTCGACGGCACCGCCGCCCTGTTCGACCCGGAAGGAGCCGATCATGCCGAGCTGCGCCGGATACTGCTCGCAAGGGATGTTGACGCCTTCTCGCCGCAGGCGCTCCATCCGGGGGGCTTCATCATCTTCCGCAGCAACAGCCGCCGCGAAGGGCTGAAGGATCTCTATCTCAAAGTAAGCGCCACCGCAGGCGGCAGCAGAGAAGAATGGATTTCGATAGACGAGCTCTCCAAAGAGTACGGCAGCCTGCCGTTCAAGGTGCGTGCCGACCTTTTCATCCCGGCCGGCGGCAGACCGGAAACCATTGACAGCGGCAACTGGGAGAATTTCTTTCTGGCTGACGGCACCCCCTCGGCAAAGGCGATTATCGAGGGGGCAAACTCCTTCATCACTCCGGAGGCAAGGGTCCAGCTGCAAAAACGGGGCGTCATCGTCATGCGCGACGCTTCCGCCAACAAGTGCGGGGTTATCTCCTCATCCTACGAGATAATTGCCAATCTCCTTCTGAGCGAGAAAGAGTTTCTTGCCGAAAAGGAGCGCTACGTAAAGGATGTCCTGGCTATTCTGGAAAAGCGGTCGGCAGACGAAGCAAGGCTGATTCTGCGAAGAAGACGCGAGCAGCCGGCTCTGCTCTGTACCGAGATATCCGACGCCATCAGCACCGAGATAAACGCCAACTACAGCAGACTCTTCCGCTTCTTCCAGGAGAGACCGGAACTTGCGCTGCAGCCGCTCTACAAAAAAGCGATTTTTGCCCATCTGCCACTGATGCTGCGGGCAGAGTTTCGCTACCGCCAGCGGCTGAAACGACTGCCGCAGAAGTACCTCTCGGCGATTCTGGCCGCGGAGATCGGCTCATCAATGGTTTATCAGGGAGATCGTAATGCCGCTTTCGAGGACGAGGTGAAACTGCATATGCAAAGGTGCTTCAGGTAACGGCAAATTCTTTGACCAGAGTAATCTTCTTCCGTGATATGATGGCGGGCAATAAATTTAAAAAGAGATCCGCAATGACCTGTTCGCAAACAATAACGGCTTATTTCCCCTATTCTGTTCAGATTCGCAAAGCGGTCTGGGAGCGGTTTTCGCTGGCAGAAACTCACCGTGATATCCGCAGCTCGAAAAAACCGAAAATCATCTTCTACCGGGAGCTGTCAGCAAGGCTTGCGGCTGAGGGGAGGCCTGCCCTTGCCGGCGATTTGAACCTCTACGCGCTGCTGCTGACTATCCAGCGCCATATTGTCAGCCGCTATCTGGACAAGCAGTGCCCGGAAATTCTGCCGGCGCTGCTGCAGGCTGCCGGTATTCGGCCCGGCTCTGCCGGGATCAAAAAGCTTGCCGGCACTTTCTGCCACCTCTTTCCAGGGGAGCCGTTCATCGACAATCCCGGGCTTGACCCGGCCGAATGGCTGGCAGGCGGTGATGAAGCCGCCGACCGCCTGCAGATGCTGGTGACGGAGATTCTCATCCTCTCTGTTGCCGCCTCGAACCGCGCCGTCGACAGCTTTCGCGAACTGATCGACTGGCAGGAGTTTGTTGCTTCCGGCGCTACAAAACAGACGGTAGCCAGAATGGAGAAGTTGCTTGCCGCGGCGGCGCCCGTCGCTCTTCTTGGACTCTCTCTCCCCGAGATTCTCCGCCTGCCGCAGAAAGCGGCGCCGGGATCACTCTACGACCAGCTCAGATTCATGCAGGAGCATTGGCAGCAGTTACTGCCAACAGATATCCTGCCGGAAATCATGGGAGCATTTGCGCTGACAGAGGAGGAGGGCCGGCGCTTCATGCCTCGCGGCGAGCCTGGCGGTGCGCCGGTACTGGAATTCGGAACAGGTCCGGCCGCACCGGGGACAAACGACTATTATCCCGAGCCGGAACGGTTCTCAACCGATACCGACTGGATGCCGAACGTGGTGCTGCTGGCAAAGATGGTCTATGTCTGGCTCGGCCAGCTCTCGAAAAAGTACGGTGCTGAGATCAGCCGCCTTGACCAGATCCCTGATGCCGAGCTGGACATCCTTGCCGGTTGGGGTGTCACCGGACTCTGGCTGATCGGACTCTGGGAGCGCTCACCTGCCTCGCAGCAGATAAAGCGGCTCTGCGGCAATCCTGAGGCGATATCTTCCGCCTACTCGCTTTTCGACTACACTATCGCTGCCGACCTCGGCGGGGAAGAAGCACTCTGGCAGTTGCGAGAGCGGGCTCTCAAGCGCGGCATCAGACTTGCCAGCGATATGGTGCCTAATCACACCGGTATTTTCTCGAAGTGGGTTATAGAGCACCCCGACTGGTTTGTGCAGCTTGACTACCCTCCATACCCGGCATACAGCTTTACCGGCACCGATCTCTCCTCCTCTGCCGATATCAGCCTGCATATCGAGGACGGCTACTGGGAGCGGCGCGATGCCGCGGTTGTCTTCAAGCATTACGACCATCGAAGCGGCCGCACCAGATACATATATCACGGCAACGACGGCTCCAGCACCCCGTGGAACGATACGGCGCAGCTTAATTACCTCAATCCGGAAGTGCGCGCGGCAGTGACCAACACCATTCTCCATGTGGCAAGGATGTTTCCGATAATCCGCTTCGATGCGGCGATGACCCTGGCGAAGAAGCATTACCAGCGGCTCTGGTTTCCCCAGCCGGGGCATGGCGGGGTGCCGTCACGAGCCGAATACGGCATGACCAGGGAGCAGTTTGACAGCGCGATGCCGGAAGAGTTCTGGCGGCAGGTGGTAGACCGGATTGCTGCCGACGCGCCGGACACGCTCCTGCTTGCCGAAGCATTCTGGCTGATGGAAGGGTACTTTGTCCGGACGCTCGGCATGCACCGGGTCTACAACAGTGCTTTCATGAACATGCTGAAGATGGAGGAGAACGCCAAGTACCGCCAGACGATCAGGAATGTGCTCGAATTCAATCCGCAGGTGCTGCAGCGCTTTGTCAATTTCATGAACAATCCGGATGAAAAGACCGCGGTGGAACAGTTCGGCAGGGAGAGCAAGTATATCGGCGCGACCGTGCTGCTGGTCACCATGCCTGGTCTGCCGATGCTCGGCCATGGGCAGGTCGAGGGCTTCCACGAAAAATACGGCATGGAGTACAAGAAGGCATACTGGGACGAACCGGTCGACGAACACCTGGTCAAAGAGCACGAGAGAAGAATATTCCCGCTGATGCGCCGCCGCTGGCTCTTCTCGGGAGCTGACAAGTTCCGGCTTTACAATTTCATGAACGGAGATCATCTGAATGAGGATGTCTTTGCCTATTCGAACTGCGCCAAAGACCAACGCGCGCTGGTTTTCTATCACAACCGCTTTGCAACGGCTTCCGGCTGGATAAAGCTGTCAACCCCGTATGCTGTAAAAAGCGGTGACACGGAGATGACCCTCGCGACGGAATCAGTCGGTTCAGCGCTCGGTTTCATCGGCGATGGCCGCCACTACTATGTTTACCGTGACTACGCCGACGGCTCCGACTATATCCGCAACGGCAGGGAACTCTGCAACGAAGGATTCTTCGTCACTCTGGAAGCTTATGACTATCATGTCTTTCTCGATTTCCGCGAAATATGGGACGACGACTACGGTACCTGGGGGAAACTCTGCCAGCAGCTTGAGGGGCGTGGCGTTCAGTCGATCGATGAAGAGGTGAAGCAGGTCCGCTATGCGGCACTGATCGACCTGCTCCGGATTCATCTGGAGAAAAGCCGGGCGCTCCTGACTGCAGAGTTTGGCGGACTCCCGCCGCTGGAACTGGACAGCGAGAAGAAAAAATTCGCCAGGGGGCAGCAGCGGTTTATCAGCACGGTTGCAAAGACAACCGGACTGCCCAATAGCGGTATGCAACAGACCGAGTCGCTGCTGGCAGAGCTGGGGTATCTGGAAGAAACAACGCAGGAAAAGGGCTCACTGCTTGACGGCGAGACGGCAAAGCTGCTTGCCTTTGCCTGGCTGATCCTGCATCGCTGCGGTGAGCTGACTGCGGCGGTTGACCCGGCAGTTGCCGGCAGTGAACTGGTCAGCAGCCTTGGGCTGGCAAGGCCTCTGGAAGAAGAGCTTTGCGGTGAAGCAGCCGCTGCAGGGGACCAGTTGGCACTGCTTGATGTCCCTGCCGTAATGACGCTTTTTTCTCTGCTGCTTCGCTGGCAGCGGTTTATGGGTAACACTGCAGCTAAACAACGAGAAACGCTGCCGCTACTCCTGGCAGACAAGGATGCAGCCTGTTTCATCGGCCTGCACAGGAGCGGTGGTTATCAGTGGTTTATCAAGGAGCGCTGGGAGCTGCTGCTGAAGTGGTTTGAAGTCACCGCTCTGGCTGCGGCAGCAGGGGACGGACTCCTGTCCAAAGCAAACGGAGCTGCGGCAGCCAGGAAACGTCTGCTGCAGGCCGCTGCAGACGCCGGCTACCGGCTCGACCTGCTGCTGGCGAGGGAAGCATGATGCGGGCGCTGCTTGCGCTGCTGCTGTTGCTGACACTTTCCGCCTGTGCCACTACTCCGGCGCAAAATCAGCCGGGTCCGGTTCACCCGGTTGCCATTGATACCCTCCAGGGTGCAGTGAATATTTCGCTTTTTTCAGCCGCCGGACAGATGAGCGGCAACGGCGTCATGTTCTACCAGCGTCCGGAGAGCTTCCGCCTCACCATCCTGGCGCCTTTCGGACAGAGTATTCTCGATATCGTTGTCAATGGCGAGCAAGTCGTCTGTATCATCGAGAGCCGGAAGAAGGCGTGGCAGGGAACCGTACGGGATCTGCCCGAACAGCTCGGCATGAAAGTCTGGCCGTTATTGAAGTGGGTGGTCGAGCCGCCGTACCCTGCCGGCCCTTCTCTGGAGCGCTCATTCACAAGAGCTGACGGAACAGTGGAAAAGGTTCACTATGATGCTGCCGGCTTTGTGCAGAAGAAGATCAATGCTGTTGGTGATGAAGTCGCTTATAGCGATTACCGGATAGCCGACCGGATAGCCGTTCCGAACGTAATCGAGATTAAAACTGTTGCCGGGAGCAGGCTCAAGCTGACTTTTGATGAGCCGGAAATCAATCGCCCGATTGACAGCGATATTCTCAGCCCGCAGCTCGACCGCTACGAGATTCTGCCGCTTGCCGATTTCAGGGGATTTTGAATCTGGTAATAAACGGCGGTATTTGCTATAAGAGCTGTCAATTTCATGTAAAGGAGATTAAACGTGAGACATCTGTTCAAAACTCTGCTTTTGCCGATCTTTCTTCTGTTTCTGGGAGGGTGCGCTTCAAATTATTACAACGTCCCGCGAGAGGTTTACGAAAAGAAGGTGCGTGTACTCGGGGTCGCCCCGATAATGCTCGACGCTGACTCCGATATCCGCAATCCGGAGAAGGCGGAGATACTGAAACTCATCCGCGAAGCGAACAAAAAGAACGAAAAAGAACTGGCTGAAATACTCAAGGGGAACGGCGAGTATTTTTCCGTCCGTTTCCTGGATGAAGATCCTGACCAGCTGTTCGCAACGATTGTTTCCAGACGGGAGCGCCGCGATGACGCCGGAGTCGTTTATAACAAGTATTTCTATAAGCCTGACGAGATGAAGAAGTTCATCGGCAGGCATAATGTCGATGCAGTGATGCTGGTCACGGTCAGCGGCATCTCCATGATTGAGAAGGTCTACTCCAACAACTTGATGGCGTTTCTGGAGGACAACTACAACAACCTGATCATGACCGGACAGATTCTTGATGCAGACGGCACTCTGCTCTGGGAGTACCCGAATTTCCGCCAGCGTTTCCCCACCTTCTCGCCGCTCCTTGCGCTGCAGTATCCAGATTTTGAAGAGTCGCGGGCGAACCTGACAGATCAGGTGAAGATCAAGTACAAGTCGGTTGCCGGAATCGGGCGGGCATTAACCAGAAGCGAAGGCTCGTCAGTGAAGAGTTCACGGCAGGTATCAGTGCTCTACAACAAGCAGTTTGCCGATATGACTGCATTCCTGCAGTATTTCCGCAATCCGTTTGCCGACACCAAGCTGGAGAAGAAGCCGGGCGCATCTGATGCTGCGCCCAAAGAAGTGGATTCCTCACGGCTGCCTGCCTCGTCTCCGGCTGCACTTCCGCCGCCACAGACACCGCCGGCACCGCAGGCAATCCCGGCCAGGCCAGCGCCGCGGGAGCTTGAGCCGGCAATACCTCTTGAACCCGGTACCCAGCTTATCAAGGAGCCGGCGATAAAATAAGCCGTTAACAAACAGGGGCGCTGCCGCAGGGCAGCGCCCCTGTTTGTTAAGCATGGCTGATCCTGGTCATCGCCTTGCTGTCAACCTGATCCCTTCCTCGGTAACTACCGCCTTGCAGTCTGAAAACCCGTTTCGCTTGAGATGATAGAGCAGAAAAGGCGCAGCAGGAGCCATCGCTCCCTCAAAGAGGAGCTCCAGTCTGCCATCCGGTCGAAGGCAGGAGTCAAGCTCCGTGAGCAGAGCGGCAAAATCCGTCGGCAGAACGCGGATTATGCTGCCGTTTGCCGGCGGCAGGCAAAAGCGCTCCGTTTTTTCAAGCGGCACGAGGGTATAGCGTATCAGCCGCCATGTTGCATAAATCCTGTTGCTGTTTGTCATAGGCAGAGCTTATCATGCTCGGCGCCATGAACCAATACCTCGATTCAGAACAGTTTTCAATAATCCCCGATTTATCCGCGGCAGCGCTTGAGAGCACACTCGCCAGACTGCTTGTGCCCGGAGTCATCACGGACAGTTGCCTGGACAGGCGCTGTCGTCAGCTTGACGAGCGTTTCCGGATTTTCACAGCTAACGCCCCGGTGCCGGAATGGGCTCCCGGGTTACAGCTATCCGCGGAAATACGTCAGCAGTATGAACTTTATCTGCCGGTGAATGAAATCAGCGCGGCTCTTGCCGCTTTCTGCAGACTCGCTTGCCGTTATGAGCCCTTTTTTACTGCTACAGCCATGGCCACGGCGCTATCCTGGCCGGATGTGTTGACACGGCTGCAGCCGTTGGCAATAACGGTCAACCCGTCCAAGCTACTGCAACGGCTTGCCACCTGCGAGGAGTTCCGTTTTACGTTTCTTGCCAGGCTCTTTATCCCGAAAAGCTTTGGCAACAGCTTCAACCGTTACCCTCTGCAGGCAGAATTCCTCCGCAGGTGGCTCGCCAGGCAGAAAGAACGGCTCAGGGGCAGGGTTTCCGTTCTGGACGCAGCCTGCGGCTCAGGGGAGGGGACTTATGAAGCGGCAGCAGCAGTATTGCAGCTCGGATTTTATTCTTCATCCCTGGTTGAAGGAATTACCCTGGAGCCGCTGGAGCTGGCAGCTGCGGCCCATGGCTGGTTTCCACAGGATAAAGCACGTTCCGCGGCTTTCAGGGAGAGGGTACAGAGGATACTTGCCAGCGGTGCCGGTAAAATGATCGGCTTCAGCCAGGAAGACCTCTGCAATCCATGGGAGACCGATAAAAGATATGACGTAATCGTCTGCAACGGCTTGCTTGGCGGACCGCTGCTGCATGGGGAAGAGATGCTCGCCAGGGTGATTGTGCTGTTAGCACAGAGGCTGAAACCGGGAGGGATTCTTGTAGCCGCTGATCATTTTCATGAAGGGTGGCGACAAAAAACTCCGCCGGCAACCCTTGCGGAGTTACTGACGGAGTCAGGTTTACAGACTGTAGCGGCGGGAGAAGGGGTCGGCGCCGTTAAAACCGGATAAGCAGCCCGCCCCAGGAAAGTCCGCCACCAAAGCCCATGACAAGAACAAGATTGCCGGGCTTGATAGTGCCGTTTTTTCTGTTCTCATCCATTACCAGGCCGACCGAAGCAGCGGCGGTATTGCCGAAACGGTCAAGATTGAGGAGGAATTTCTCTCTGTTGATACCGGTCTTTTTGGTAATATTGTCAATAATCCGCAAATTAGCCTGGTGGGGAATGATAAAGTCGAGATCATCAGGCGTTATTCCTGCTTTTGCGGTTACCGTTTCAATTATTTTGGGAATTATTTCAGTGGCAAAGACAAAGACTTTTTTCCCTTCCATGAAAAAGGTGTTTTCCTTGTTGGCAATCGTCTCGGCTGTCATCGGTTTGCGTGAACCGGAGGAGGGCACCTGGATCAGCTCCCAGCCGTTGCCGTCGCTCTTTATAAGGGTCTGGAGAAGACCGGTACGTTTTTCGGTGGCGCGGAGAATGATAGCTGCGGCACCGTCGCCAAACAGAGGACATGAGCCCTTGTCATCAAAATTGAGAATCTTCGAATAAGTGTCAGCACCTATGACCATGACGGTGCGGCACTTACCGGCCTTGATGTAGCTGTCGGCCGCGTCGACCGCAAAGACGAGGCTGCTGCATACTGCATTCATATCAAAGGCAAACGCATTGTTCGCGCCGATATTTTTCTGTACCATGCAGGCTGTTGCCGGCAGGATCATGTCCGGTGTGGAGGTCGCCACAATTATGCAGTCAAGCTCTGCAGCGTCTATGCCGGATGAGGCAAGAGCATTTCTGGCCGCGTCCGTGGCAAGATCCGATGTCGACTGGTTTTCACTGACAAAGCGCCGCTCGCGGATGCCGGTTCGCGACTGGATCCAGTTATCGGCATCTTCGACAAGATAGCTGAAAAAATCGTTGGGAATAATCCGTTCTGCAAGCCCTGCCCCGGTAGCAACTATTTCTGAAAAAAGCATTTCCCCTCCCCCCAGCCGTTGAAAATAGAACAGTGGTTGCATCAGTCTGTTTTTATCCCACATAAAAATATGTAAGTCAAATTAAACGTTTTCAACACGTTGGCTCTGCCGGCTGTTTTGTCACTTTCGCCGCATCGACGACAGCAACACCCCAGAGCAGGGCAAAGCCCCCAAGGAGCCAGCCGATCTCGGGTGAACTCCGGGTAATAGTGTCAAGCAGCTTCAGGGCTTCCGCAGTACCTGATATTCTGGCAGTAAGCAGAAAGTTACCCATCTTTTTCAACACCAGAAACATGGCGGCCAGCAGAAAAATGTTTACCAGCACCAGGAAAACAGCGCCTTTTACTTTTTCGCCCTTGTACAACTGGCCAATTCCGGGGAGCAGTAATGCTGTAAGCAGCATGGCCTTCAGGTTAATCCTCATGGCAATTTCCTTTGAATGAGTAGTTGTAAATCTCGATTTTTTTGATAATAATGCCTTTACTATGGTGCATGATTCAATGTCAAAAAGAAAAGAACTGCTGATCGGCATGCTTAAAGATCCCGTCAGCGAGGTAAGTTCTGCTGCTGCTGCCGCTCTTGAGCAGCTGGAAGGGGTGTTGGGGGTTGATTCGGTTCTGGCTCAATTGAAGCAGGGAACGCTTGGCGAAAAGGTCAGGGCGATTTATGCGCTTGGAGAAATAGGCGGGGAAAAGGTGCTGGCGCCCCTTGTCTACTGTGCATCAAGGCCGGAGGAAGATCTGAAAGCTGCAGCCATTGATGCTCTCGGAACAGTGGCACAACGTTCAACAATTCCGATTCTGCTGGAAAAACTGAAGGACGGAAATTCCGGCATAAGAGCCAAGGCCATCAGGGCGCTGGGCAACTTCCGGGAAAAATCAGTCGCGCCTGACCTTCTGCCGTTCCTTGACGCAGGAGACGGGCTCACCGATATTGAAGCTGCACTGGCACTGGCAAAAACAGGCGGTTCCAACCTGGAGGAGCCGCTAATGAACCTCGCGCGTTCACCTCTTGCAACTACACGCGCAGCGGCTGCAACTGCTCTCGGGCTGCTCAGGCCAGCTTGAAATACTCCCCGACGTCGATCCCTCTTGTCAATGGATTGACAATCGCTACAATCGCCGGCATCCCCCCCTTTCTCTCTGCGAGCTTTTCAGTTACAGGCATTGCAACCTTGTCGCCGTTCCTGTCAAAGATTACCCGCACCTGCGGTGCTTCCGGATTACCGAGATTCCCCTTCCATACCAGAGCAATTTCATTGGTATCCAGCCGGATAACGGTCCCGGGCGGGTATTTACCCATCATTGCTGAAAAACTGTCGACCAGCTCCGGGTTCAGAAACTCGCCGGAGAGCTCTTTCATCAGGTTGATCGCCGTAGCCGGCGGCATCGGCTGCTGATAGACACGCAGGGTCGTGCAGGCGTCAAAGCAGTCGGCAATGGCGATTACCTGACTCAAACTGCTCAATTCCATGCTCTGCGCCCACTCGGGATAGCCCTTTCTGTTGTAGCGCAGATGGTGGCCGAGAACCGCTTCGGCAATCTGGGAAGAGAGACCTGCCATCTTCTCGATGATTTTGACCCCATCTTCAGGATGCTTTTTTATCTGATCAAATTCGATTTCCGAGAGTTTGCCGGGCTTGTTGATAATTGTCTTTGATACCATGGTCTTGCCGATATCGTGGAGAAACCCGGCCATACCCGCTGCTTCTATACTCTGGCGGTCAAGCTTCAGGTGCGCTGCCAGAGCCATGGCGATGACACCGACATTAACGCTGTGGTTAAAAGTGTAGTTGTCGTAATCCTTGATCATCGCCAGACAGGCAACCACAAGTGGATCCTGGGCGGCAATATCGGAAAACTGCCTGGTAGCGGCAAGCAGCCGTTCGCTTGATGGTATCCGGTGCGCTTCAATATCAATAAAAGCGGTTCTGATAGATTCAAGTGCATGCTGGTAGGCATTGCCCGCCTCATGCAGCAGTCGCTCTTCCGTATCCTCCTCGGAAATCAGCATAATATGGGTTATGCTGTTCTCTTCAAGAGCGCCGATTATGGTGCGTGTGGCAAGAGTCTTGTCTGCAAGGAGCTTTGCCAGCATGAACAGCTCATCAGCTTCGACACCATTCATAATGATGACGGCATCGATCTTGCGAGAGGCGAAAATATTGGCAAGTTCCTCCACTGACGGGGTAGAGGTGACGAAGAGATGATCCTCCACGAAAAGAATTTCGTCGGCGAGGCCTAACCTTAGCGAATTCACCCCCTGAAGGTGAGCAACTATCAGGCTGTGAAGATCATTCAGCGGCCTGGTGAGGGCAGGGTTTCCGGGAGGATAGAGCGTGGTGTTTCTAATAAGTCCCGAAAAGATGGAGGCCAGCCGCTGGGCATTTGGAAACGTCAATTTTTGCATATTCGTGCTAGTGGTCATTTTGCCAGTCTTTCCAGATTATCGGCGGCATTGCCGCAGGCGCTGCCAAGCGGCGTGTTCCGCCTGGCAAGTTTTTTCAGCAGAGGGATGGCGGCTTCATCGCCAAGTTGACCGAGCGCAGATGCCGCGGCAATCTTCAACTCCTGCCAGCGCCCGGGGGAAAGCCATCCCCTGCTGCCGATGATATCCAGCAGCGCGGCAGTAGCCTGCCGGTCGCCGATTCTGGCTATGGCAGCCAGAGCATGTTTTTTCAGGGTCAGTTCATTTAAAAACATATCAGCGGTCGTAATTATATCAAGAAGCTGTCTGACTGCAGCTTTGGAGCGACTGATTCCAAGGGAGTAGATTGCCAGCCGGACCACATCTTCATCTTTATCGTCAATAAGTGAAATCAGGGTATGTTCGGCGGCCTGGGGATTTATTTTCAGGAATGACTTGATTACTTCTTTGCGTACCTTTGGTTCAGGGTGACTTGCCGTCATCCGCAAAGCAGCGAACGCTTCTATCGAACCTATCTCTCCGAGGATGGTCACCATGTTTCTGACCACGTACCAGCGCTCATCCTTGAGCATGGCGATAAGTGCCGGAATGGCAGCTTCTCCCGACCGGGTAAGGGCAATGGCGATGGTTTTCCTGGCATGGAGAGCTTCGGCGACGCAGAGCCGTTGGATCAGAGGATACGCCAGTGCCTGGCCGATGGTTGTACAGAGCCTGTCAAGCAATGTTTCGTTTTCTGCGGAACGCTCCTCTATCCTGTCCAGCAGATAGGTTGTCATGGCGCCGTTTACGATCTGTTCCAGGGCGTAGCGGATAAACTCCTTCTGGGGCGTCGGCCTCTCTTCGTCAACGTGCACGTCAAGAAGTTCCCCGAGGACCGGCAACAGCGTCTCGAAAGCCTCCTGCCTTTTCAGCTCTTCAGCGGCATCGATGACTTCCCTGGCAAGTTGCAGAAACTGGGCTTCCCGCTTTTCCGCTTTCAACATCCCGAGAAGGATGTCAATGCCGAGCACCGAAAAACGGATGTCCAGAGCCTCAGCCTCTTCTTCAAGGGCTTTCTCCCCTTCTTCAGTCTGCTCATCCGCTGGCTGTGCGTCCGAACCGGTTGGCGCTGGAACTGACTCTTCCGTTTCGTTTGCCTCTTCCTCCGGCTGCGGCCCCTTAAGGAGCGATAGATCCACTTCATTGGCGCCGATGGAGTTTATGCCGGCGCGCAACATCTCCGCCTCTATCCCGCCGCCGGCATAAATACCGGCCACATCTGCCGTAACTATGGCAAGAAAGGCTTTCAGGTCCGACTGGGAGAGCCGGGGGAGGATGATCAGCCGCTGCAATTTTCTGGTCAGCATCTCAAGGGCAAGTGCCTTTGCTGTTGCCGATGTGCACTTCAGTGCAGTCTGGTCGGCAACAGTGCAGGCATCGCGGCTCCAGAGCAATATCACCTCTTTCTCTCTGGCAAGCAGGGTCAGTTGCATGAACGCGGAAGATAAGCTCTCTTCTCTTTGCGGGTGTTCCGGCGGATAGAAATTCATCGCCTTCATGGCCTTTGCCAAGGCGTTCAGAGCAGTATCGAGAAGTACATTCTCATCCTGATCATTATTGGTTTGCATAATCTGAGTGGGTACTGCCATAACTGCTCCGGAGTGAATCTGCAAATTGGTTTATATCGTAGCGAAATAAGCTGAATTTGCAAGCATTAACAGCCAGCTTTGTGTCGGCGTCAAATAGAAATGTCCGGTTTTGTAGCAAATGAGTTGTCCGCTTTTAGTGAGAGAAGGAAGGCAGCCGAAGCGGAGCGAAGGCTGCCTTCCTTCTCTTTTGCCGTGTAGCGGATTCACGCGGCTTTCTTT
>JBBRBA010000002.1:0-113694 GCA_038206285.1 Geobacterales bacterium | reverse complement strand
TCTGTGATCTTGTCAAGGTTTTTCAGGCTCTCACCGATGGCGATCAGCATCATACAGATTGCATCAAGTTTGTCGATGCCGTCATCTGTGGCAAGAAAATCATCCGGCGAGGTGATACAGGAGAAACGCCGCTCTATGCGGAAGAGAGCGTCCTGTATCTGACGGAGAATTTCACCGGGAAGTCCCGGCTCAGACATACAGCACCTCCTGCTCGATATGCCGCTTCAGATAAGGATTCATTTTTTCACGGTAATGGAGCAGATCAACATGACGATTAAAAACTATCTCCAGTTCGTCCTTGATATGAACCAGGGTGAAAAGATCAGGATTGACAAGCTGTACGACAACATCAACATCGCTGGCTTCAGTCGCCTGGTTGCGTGCAAGAGATCCGAAAAGTCCAAGCGCAGTAACACCGTATTTTGACTCAATTCTCTGCTTGCAGGCACTCAACAGTTGCAGCGCCTCTTCCCTGCCGAGTATAGTATGTTGTGCTGTCATAGTTCGACTCCTGTTTACGTCAGGAAATGCGGACATAAATTTAACACTATTCAGGTTCTTGTTCCATGAGAAAAACCTTCGGTGTCAGGTTAGTCTTCTGACCGCCATATCCTGCTTCGTATCCTTACCACTAATCCGGCTCATATTCCACGAGCATCTTTCTTTGTCAAGACGGTCGGCCAAACCTCATCACTCCCCATCCGTCCTGACCAACCCTTGTACATCGCTGCTGTCAAGTTATCAAGCATCCAGCGCATCTGGATTCTTCAAGGACTTTTTCTCCTCTGACGAGAGGCGGCGCTCAATTTTCTTCACGGCTTCCGCCGCAGGCAGGCTTTCGGGACGGATGCCGCGTTCGAGCAGTGTCTTGCGAACGGCTTCATTGTTGGTTATGTGCTCATTGGATATTGCATCTTCACAAGAAAGCCCGTGTTCACGGCTGTTGAAAATGGTGATCTCCGCTGCAAAATCCTTGGCCTTCAGGATGATGGTGGGCGCAAAGTCTGCGAGCGGCCGGTTAGCAGGCATAACGGGTGTGCATGATATCTTCGACTTCACGTTGACTGCCGGAACCGAGATCAACCATTTTGTTGACGTCAACAAAATGGTCTGAAATGGCATGATCAGAAACATCGCACGCTGTCTTGGCCTTAGTGATGACGGCTGTGAAGTTCCGCCACTCCGCATAACCCAGCAGATGCTGCACGTCACGGGCAAGCCAGAACTCGACACCGCCCTCAGCCCTTTGAGCATGGGCTTCGAATGTCCCGGTCAACGTATGTATCAGGTCTGTTTTCATGGGTCATGCTCCCTACAGATGTTTTTATGGTCTGGCAAAATGAAGCTTTTTAGGTCATGAGTCGTTCGGTCAAACCTCATCACTCCCCATCCGCCCTGACCAACCCCTGCGCATCGCTGCCGTCAAGCTTAAGAAGCGGTGGCGTACTCTTGATCCTCTTCTCGACTATGCTGATATGCTCGGCAGGCGGGATAGTTTCCGGCATGGCGCCGCCGATACGCTTGATCGCCTCACGCACCTCCCTGCCGACAGCTCCATGCGTACGGATTGCCTGCTGCTGGTCCTTTGCCGGTGTGCGGGCAAGCTTGTCTCGGGTCTGCGTCATGCGGAACTGATTTGCGGCCAGTTCTGTAGTATCCATCCTGTCCATCAGGTTGTCTTTTTTGGGGATACCCTTACGCTGTTTTATCCCTTCATTGCCAAGTCCGCCATACAGCCCCTTGTATCCGGCATCATGGAAAATACCGAACATTCTGTCCTGTACGCCAGCCTCTCTGGCCGCTCCGGAAAGGGCCTTGAACTCCTCGCTGGCCTGTTTGCGTATCTCCAGCCGTTCAAGATCAGCCGCCAAAGCATCTGACATCTCCTGACGACGGGCCTGAATAGCGAAATACTTCTGCGCTGCAGCAATTTCGGGCTTGCGCGGGTCGCCGTTCTGGGCAATCAAGTAACAGGCAAAGCGTGAAAGATGGAAATCGTCAACATTTCTGCTGCTTCCAGAACCAAGCTCGACCATTTTGCCGGCGCCGGCAAAATGGTTTTCAGTTACATTTCCCGACTGACCGCAGGAGACCATGGCTCTCTTAATTGCATCTTCAAAACGCCGCCATTGGCCATACCCCAGCAAAGGCTGAAGCTCTCTGGCGCTCCAGTATTCTGCGCCATGCTCATTGATCTTTTTCAGCTCTTCAAATGTGACGGAACCGCTGACCGGCAATGATCTGTCTGTCATTGTGACACCACCTGTTTATTGAAAATGTACTTTTGATTCAGGCCATCTCCCCCGATTCGTGAGACGGTCGGCCAAACCTCATCACTCCCCATCCGTCCTGACCAACCCCTGTGCATCGTTGCTGTCAAGTTCGAGCAGCGGAGGCGTGCTCTTGATAATGCGGGACACTCCCCGTATTCAATCTTGTTCGACAATCCTTGGCAAGAGACATTTCATTCGCCTATCAGTCTCTTCTTCCCCGGTGGCAAGAAATTCTCCCCGGTAACAACACTCCTGCCGGTCTTCTCCTCAAGATCCACCCGCGTCTTCCGGGCGATACCGCCACCCTTCTTCCCCGCAACCTTGTTTTCCTTCATACCCGGTGGCGTTCATCGTGTCGGCAATCTTCTAATCAATACTCACGCAACGACGCAACGACGCGACGAAAATCGAGTAATCCTCCAGTCCGTTGACTACCCGCTTGAATCCGTCCTTAAGAAGGTTTTCACCAAAATTGATCAATAGCCCGAGACGACAGCCTGTCAATCGCAGATAGGTCAGAAGTTGTTTGGACTGAACCGGTTGAAGGCGTTCTACTGACTTAAGTTCTATTATGACCTTACGATTAACTACCAAATCTGCCCGAAAGCCTTCATCAAAAAGCATCCCTCGGAATATCACCGGAACAGCCTTTTGTCTCTCTACATCCAAACCGATATCTATCAATTGCCGTGCCAGAACAGTTTCGTCAACACTTTCAGTAGCCCCGGACCTAGTTCCCGGTGGAGAATAAAGGCGGCATCCATTACGATTTCAGCAATTCTATTTTCCGTCATAGATGTGTCCTGAAAAAGCATTTCTCACGCTACGGCGCAACGAAAACCTGATCTTAAACCGCTTTTAATGGTAAGCAGAAAAGCATCCATCCTGTTCTTGATTCTTGTCTTTCGTTGCGTTCGTTGCGGCGTTGCGTGAGATAAGAAGTATTCTCCATATCCTGCAACCGCTCATAACCGACCTTTGCCAGCCAGAGCTTGATCGGCTCGGCCTTTGGACTGGGAATCGACTGGATAAGGCGGAGAAGAACCTCAGGGCTGGCGACATCGGCCAGGTATTTTTTCCCATCAGCCGCCTCCAGTTTCAGTCGGTTACATTTTGTAACCGACTCACTGCCTTCTTTGCTTAGACGGCTTTTCAACACTTTCCAGTAATTTCTGGCCGCCAGAAAATCCGGCTGTTGCAGCAACGCCCGGACAATATCAACCACCGAGAAATACCAGGTTTCCGTCTCATCATCGTAGATTCTGCGGATGTCAAAACTCTCAAATATCGCCGGTGTAATTTTCATTCCACCGCACCCCACCTTTTGAACAGCGAATGTTCCACCCCGAGCTGATCCAGCATCTTCCCCACCATAAAATTAACAATATCGTCCACCGTCTGTGGTTTATTGTAAAAGCCGGGCATGGCCGGAATTATCTTCACGCCGAGGCGCGCCAGCTTGAGCATGTTTTCGAGATGGATGGCCGAGAGCGGCGTCTCCCGCGGCAGCAGGATGAGTGGTTTCCCCTCCTTGAGCATCACATCGGCGGCTCTTTCCAGCAGGTTGGATGACAGTCCGGCCGCTATCCGCGCCAGGCTCCCCATGGAACAGGGGGCGACGATCATCGCTTCCGGCGCGGCCGAGCCGCTCGCCAGCGGGGAGAAGAAATCGTCGGCGCCGTAGCAGGTCAGGGTTGCGTCTTCGACCCGGAAATACCCGCGCAGTACTGCGCTCTGTGCGGCAGCATCGTCCGGCCACGCCAGCCCGGTTTCCTCTTTCAGCACCGCCAGACCGCTCGGGCTGATCATGATGCTGAGACGGCAGCCCGCCAGGAGCAGCTCTTCGATCAGGCGGATACCGTAGATTGCGCCGGATGCACCGGTGATGGCAACAGCCAGGTGGCGTTTCATGATGCACCTCCGGAGATGAAAATATCGGCAGCGGTGGCCGCGAAGATTATGACGCTGACATAGCCGTTCATGGTGAAAAAGGCAAGGTCGAGCCTTGCCAGATCGCCGTTTCGCAGCAGCCAGTGTTCATAGCAGAGCAGCAGGGCGGCGGCAACAATGCCGCAATGGAAGGGGGCGCCCAGTTGCAGGAGCAGCGCCAGCCAGACCAGGAAAACTATTGTCAACAGAGAGAAGAAACGGGCCAGCAGCAGGGAACCCCGCAGGCCGAGCCTGACCGGGATGGAGTGCAGTCCGGCGCTTTTGTCGAACTCCAGATCCTGCAGCGCATAGAGGATATCGAAGCCGGCCACCCAGAAGAGTACGGCCAGCCCGAGCAGCAGCGGCGGCAGGCTGATGGTGCCGCGGATCGCTATCCAGGCGCCGATGGGGGCTGCGGCCAGACAGAGGCCGAGGACGATATGGGCCAGAGAGGTAAAGCGTTTGCAGTAAGAGTAGAGCAGCAGAAAAAAGATGGCGACCGGCGCCAGCTTCAGGCAGAGCGGGTTGAGGCGGTGAGCGGCGTAGAGGAGCAGCAGCAGGGAGAGGACGATATAAACGGCAACGCTCCCTTTCGTGATCAGCCCGGCCGGTATTGCCCTCGATGCGGTGCGGGGGTTGCCCGCATCTATCCCGGCATCAATCAGCCGGTTCAGCGCCATGGCGGCAGTGCGCGCCCCGACCATGGCCATTACTATCCAGAAAATCTGCGCCGCAGCAGGAATGCCGCGGGCAGCCAAAAGCGCGCCTGTCAGGGCAAAGGGGAGCGCAAACAGCGTATGGGAGAACTTTATCATCTCCAGGAAAACAGTTATGCGGTGAAAGATAGTCATGGATTTCTTTCGTGGACAGCAAATTTTTTGCTGATTAGCGTCAATCTTCCGCTAATCCCAAATTCTGTCATTCCCGAAACGATTCTGATCGGGAATCCAGTTTATAAGCGACCGAAATTGTGGATCCCCGATAAAAACATTCGGGGATGACAATCCTGGTAGCGACGATTTAGAACGATTCAGGAAAAGATTTGGTTTTATCAAAACCGTACTCCTGCCAGCGCTGCTCCACCAGGGCAACGGTCGCGGCATCCGCCTTCACCCGGATTCTTGCGCCCGGCTTGCGGGTAGCGTCGATGGAGAGAGACTCTCCGGCAATTACCAGGTCCAGCTCCCAGTCGACCTGATTCATCACCCGCCAGCAGACGCCGGCTTCATCCGCCGGATCCTGCTCAGCGTCGACAATTATCAGCAGCCTTGAAGCAGCTAACCAGGGTGTATTGCGGATTGCGACAAGCAGCTCTCTCCCTCTGCCGGCGGCGTTTTTGACCGCGATGATGGCCGCACCATGAAAAATCCCGGCAAACGGCAGGTGCAGGGCCGTTACTTGCGGCAGATCGATCCTCAGCAGCGAGAGGAGCAGCAGGCCGCCTGCCCGGGCAAGCCAGCAATCCTCCATCGGCGGCCTGCCGACGACCGTTGCCGGGAAAACCATGTCCCGGCGGCAGCGTATCGCCGTTATCCTGACGGCGGCGGCGGGTGCGGACGGCGTATAGCCGCCGCTATGGTTGCCGAAAGCACCCGAGCCGATGCTCTCCGGCAGCAGATACCCCTCCAGCACCGCTTCAGCCGTAGCCGGAGCGACCAGGCCGTTGGCGCAGCGAAAGACGTCAAGCGGTTCCCCCTGGAGCAGTCCGGCAAAGGTAAACTCGTCCAGACCTTGGGGCAGCGGCAGGGTGGCGCTGAAAGTCAGCGCCGGCGGGCCGCCGAGAGCAATAACTACCGGCATTGGCGCGCCCTTCGCCCGCCAGGCAGCCGCATGCGCTGCCGCGCCGCTGCCGGCGCTCCAGCTGACGGCAATGGTTTCGTTGTCGACAAGGGCGGCGCGATACATGCCGCAGTTGATGCGGTTAAATTCCGGAGCAGCGGTTATCACCAGCGGCAGGGTCATGAATCTGCCGTCATGTTCCGGCTGGCCGTCAAGCGGCTGACACTTCAAGAGAGGAAGCAACGCCAGCCCCTCGGCTGAACTGACAAGATCGGCCGGCGCGCTGCCGGAGGTCATGACCGGTGCCGCAGCCTGCCACGCGGCCGATTGCGGCAGAAGAGCCAGTTTTTCGGTGGCGCTGTCACCGCCGCTGGCTGCCAGCAGCGTATCGAACAATGTTGAAAGGGAAGAGAGCTGTTCATGACCGAGCGCGGCAGCGACTCTTTTTTCCGAGCCGAAAAGATTGGTTGCCACCCTGAAACCTGAACCGGTTACCGCTGTGAACAGCAGCGCCCGGTTAGCGGCAGCCGACTTGCAGACCCTTTCGGTGATGGCGGCAATCTCAAGCCAGGGCGAAACCGGGGCTGCAATCGTCTGCAGTTCTCCCAGCGCCTCAAGCCGCTCAAGAAATTCTCTCAGGTCGTGACAGATCATTAGCCCCTTTTTACCACCATGACCTCTTGCAGACAACTCTTTTCGGGAGTCTGGCAGACTCCCCTGCGCCTGCTTTATCCTTGAATTCGCCGGCCGATCTGCCATAATAAGAAACTTTTCTATTCAAGGGGTGCATAGCGGATGCAGCTTTATACTGGACAGCAGCAGGTGAACAGACGACTGCCCGGCCAAAAGGGGGGCAACCTGCGCCGACGGATTATCTATGCCGTTGCCGCAGTCGGGGGGATTCTGCTCCTTGCCTTTATTGCCTACTTCATTTACCTCTCTGTTTCGCTGCCGAAAGTTGACCGGCTGGCAGATTACAAGCCGCCGATAGTCTCCCAGGTTTTCGGCGATGACGGCAGTCTGGTCGGGGAATTCTACCTTGAACGCCGCAAGGTTATTGAAGTCAACAAGATACCGCGCCGGCTGATACAGGCGTTTGTGGCGGCGGAGGATTCTAACTTCTATCAGCACAAGGGGCTCGACTATCTCGGCATATTGCGGGCTATCTTCAAGAACGTCATCAACCTCCGGAAAAAAGAGGGGGCGTCGACCATAACCCAGCAGGTTGCCAAGTCAATGCTGCTGACACCGGAAAAGAAGTTTTCCCGGAAACTGAAAGAAGCGATTCTCGCAACCAGAATGGAGAAGCAGCTTTCGAAAGACGAAATTCTCTATATCTATCTGAACCAGATTTATATGGGCGCCGGCTCTTACGGCGTCCAGCTCGCGGCAGAAACATATTTTGCCAAGAATGTCGAGCAGCTTAACCTGGCCGAGATGGCCATGCTGGCAGGTCTGCCGAAAGCGCCGAACAGTTATTCGCCGCTCAAGCATATGGATAAGGCAAAAGAGCGCCAGGGGTATGTGCTTGAACGGATGGTGAAGGAAGGGTACATCACCCAGGCAGAGTCTGACCATGCCAAAACGACGCCGATTGTCATCCGTTCGCTGAAAAAGGTGAATAATGAGCAGTCCGCCTATTTCCTTGAGCAGATCAGGATACAGCTGGAGGAGAAGTATGGCGAGGAGCAGCTCTACAAGGAAGGGCTGAACATCTATACCACGATGAATGCCGGGATGCAGCGGGCGGCTTTTGATGCCGTGGTCAGCGGACTTAAGGCGCTTGACAAACGGCAGGGCTTCAGGGGACCGCTGAAGTTCCTGACGGAAGGAGAGGTTGATGCCTACTGCAAAAAGATTGAGGATGGCGTCGATTATGACTCTCTCAGGCAGGGTTCTACTTATCACGGGGTGGTGACAGCGGTTGATCCGGTTAAGGGGGATGTTGCCGTCAGGGTTGGCGACCGGCTCGGCACCATACCGAAGAAAAATATGGCCTGGGCGGGCAGACTGACGCTGCAGAACAGTTACGGCAAGCTGCCGGAAAAGGTCAAAGGGCTCTCTTTGGGGAGTCTGGTAGAGGTGCAGGTAATAACCCCGGATATTGACAAAAAAGGGGCGGTTTTCAGCCTTGACCAGACACCGGAGGCGCAGGCAGCCTTATATGCCATGGATCCGCGCACCGGCGGGGTAAAAGCAATGGTCGGCGGCTACGATTTCAAAAAGAGCCAGTTCAACCGGGCCACCCAGGCAAAACGTAATCCCGGTTCGGCATTCAAGCCGATAATTTACGGTGCGGCACTGGAGAAGGGGATGACCGCCGCTTCCATCATCGATGATTCGCCGGCAGAGTACGACAGCGGCAAGGAAAAAGCGTGGAAACCGAAGAATTACGACAATATCTACCGCGGCAATGTAACCATGCGTGAAGCGCTGACGAATTCCATCAATGTTGTCAGTGTGAAGATTCTCGAAACCATCGGCGTCGGCGCTGCGGTCGAGTTTGCCAGGAAGCTCGGCATTGCCTCTACACTTGAACCGAACCTGACGCTGGCTCTTGGCGCATCCAGCGTCACACCGCAGGAGCTGACCGCTGCCTACGGCGTCTATGCCTCGGGCGGGTACCGGGTAACACCTTACTTCATCACCAGAGTGGCCGATCGTAACGGCAAGGTGCTGGAGGAGGTGGCGACGCCGAAGCTGCCGGCATTTACCACCAGCACCTCGGCAATCAGGATCACCATGAGCGGTAACGCCGAGGAGGCCGCTACTCCGGCGGCAGCAGCTCCGCCGCCCGAAAAAACGGCGGGCTCGGTCTATTTGGCGCCGCCGGTACAGGTTGTTTCTCCCGAGGTCTCATATATCATCACCAACCTGATGCAGAGCGTCGTCACCAGCGGTACCGGCCAGCGGGCCAAGGCGGTAGGCAGACCTGTTGCCGGCAAGACCGGCACAACCAACGACATGAAGGATGCCTGGTTTGTCGGTTTTATTCCGCAGCTGGTAACAGGAGTCTGGGTCGGCTTTGATCAGGAGCGCTCACTCGGCTCTGGTGGCTCCGGCGGGCAGGCGGCAGCACCTATCTGGACAGATTTCATGCAGCGTGCCGTTGCCGGCATTCCGGTGCAGAATTTCACTGCGCCGGCGGACGTTACTTTTGCAACTATCAACCCCAGAACAGGGCGACTGGCGCGGGAGGGGAGCGAAGGGAGCCTGCAGGAGTGCTTTATTAGCGGCACCGAGCCGACCAGTTATGGCGAATAGGCTTAAAGAGCGGGTTCGCCGTGCAAAAAAAAAATTATAAAAATGAAATATTCTCTTGCAAAGAGCAAAAATGAGTCTATAGTAACCTCAAATTTTACTTTAACGCAGGAGGGCTAACATGACCAAGGCAGAACTTATTGATGCAGTAGCCAAATCGGCAGCTCTTACAAAAGCTTCAGCAGAGAAGGCAGTAGGCGGAGTTATCTCGGCTGTCACCGATGCACTGAAAAAAGGCGACAGAGTGACTCTGGTTGGTTTTGGCAGCTTCGAAGTTTCGACCCGCAAGGCTCGTACCGGTCGCAATCCGCAGACCGGCAAAGAGATCAAGATTGCTGCTGCCAAGGTTCCCAAATTCCGTCCGGGCAAAGCTCTCAAGGATGCTGTCGCTTCCAAGAAGAAGTAATTTTCTTCTGCCAGCATGATTCAGAAAAACCCCGCATTCACGGGGTTTTTTTGTTGGTGATCCGATGACCATCTATTCGTTGCTCGGTTATCTCTGTGCCTGCATGGCGCTTACCGTCGCTCCCGGACCTGACAATATTTTCGTGATCACCCAGGGGATCACGCGCGGGAGAAAAGCTGCCATTGTCACGGCTCTCGGCATGTGCAGCGGCGTGACTGTTCACACAACCGCCGCCGCTCTCGGCATTTCCGCTCTTTTCTACTCATCGGCAACGGCTTTCAATGTGGTCAAGTATGCCGGAGCGCTCTATCTCCTCTACCTTGCCTGGAAAACTCTCCGGAGCTCTTCAACGCCTGCGCTCTCCGGCGGCGTTGCTCTCCCGGCGGCAGCGCTCTTCAGGAGAGGGTTTATCATGAATCTCCTCAATCCCAAGGTGGCGCTTTTTTTCCTGGCCTTTCTGCCGCAGTTCGTCACTCCGGCCGCAGGTCACCTTTCTCTGCAGATGCTCCTGCTTGGCGCTATCTTCATGCTGCAGGCAGTGGCAATTTTTTCCCTGATCGGCTGGTTTTCCGGCTCCATCGGCAGACAGCTGCTGTCAAGACCGCATATTGCGAAATATTTCGACTGGCTGAGTGTCGGGGTCTTTGCTTCATTGGGGGTAAAACTGGCGCTGGCTGAGCGCTGAAAAGGTTGTACGTCTGGTGAGTCTATCTACCGCAAAAAAAGCACTGATATTTCTTGTTCCTCTCGGAATACTTGCCGCTGCATTTTTCTTCCTCACTGAAACTGCTTCTTTTGCTCCTGCCCACAAGGAACTGCTCCGCATCTCCCCTTATCTGGCAGCTGTCACCGGCATGTTCCTGTCGGTACATTTCCACCGCGGCCGCCCTTTCACCGCACTGCTTCTGATCGCTCTTTTCTACTATGTTTACCGGTCATACCTGGCAGACGGCATCTCAGGCTTTGCCGCACAGGGGCTCTACTTCAGTTTTGCACTCCTTTTGCCGCTCAACTTCGCGCTGCTGGCAATCATGCGTGAACGGGGCATTTTTTCGGTAGCCGGGCGTCTCAGATCCGGTTTCCTGCTGGTGCAGGCTTTTCTTGCCTGGTTTGTCTGCCGCCACTACGCCGAGGACATCCTGCCGCTACTTACCAGAAAACTGGTCAACGCGGCTGTTCTCGACAATCTGGCAATCACTCAGCCGGTTCTGCTCTTTAGCGTCATGATGCTTGTCCTGATTGCCGTTCTTGCGGCCATGCGGCAGGCGCCGATAGAGAGCGGCCTGTCGGGGGGGCTGGCCGCAGTGGTAATTACCTTTGCCGGCATCAACCGGCCTGATATTCCAGCCACCTTCTGCACTGCTGCCGGACTGATCATCACGCTCAGCATCCTGCAAGACTCCTATAACATGGCTTTCAGGGACGACCTGACAGGAATTCCGTCACGCCGGGCGCTGAACGAGAGTCTGCACGGCATCGGCAGGCGCTATGCCGTGGCAATGCTTGATGTTGACCACTTCAAGCGGTTCAACGACAGCTATGGGCATGATGTCGGCGATCAGGTGCTGAAGATGGTAGCGCGGAAGATACTTGCGGTCGGCGGCGGCGGCAAGGCATACCGCTATGGCGGTGAAGAGTTTACGGTGCTTTTTTCCGGCAAAAGAGCAGCTGATGTGCTGCCGCATCTCGAAGCGGTACGCCGGTCGATAGAGGAATATCGGCTCGCCATCAGGAGCGATGACCGGCCGAAAGATGCCAAGCAGGGTGAGAGTAAGCGCGGCAGCAGGAGTGATGCCAGCGAGGTTTCGGTAACAATAAGCATCGGTGTTGCCGAATCGGGTGACGATCAGCGGAGCACGGCGGAAGTCATGAAAGCTGCCGACAAGGCTCTCTACCGGGCAAAGGGCAAAGGGCGCAACCAGGTTTGCTGCTAGGGCTTCCAAGAACGGTTGACTCCAAAACATGGCAGGTGGTATCTTTCGAAGCCAGCAGATGGAAAACGGCGTGGCAGGTCAAGAGGGGCTTAAAGTGACATTCAAACTCGTTCAGGAACTGCTGGAACAGCATAAGCTTCTGGAAGGCAGCGCCAAACCGGATAACAGGGTCGGAGTATCTTCGGCGGCGCAACTTCTTGCCGCGCTCCGCGCCCGGTTTGCCTCACTCGAACCTGCTGAAGTCGCGGAGATTCTTGATCAGCTCCTGCCGGAAGATCTGTTGCTCGCCTGGAGTGCGATAGAAGATGACAGGCAGGACGAGATCCTGCATGAAGTTCTCGACAGCACCAGAGATGCGCTTGCCTCGCGGAGCAGTTACCTCGGCGCCGACTCGGTTGTCAATGCCTTCGAACTCTCGCAGGGGCGGCTGGTGCAGACCACTATCGAGTCTGTCGAAGATCTTGCCGAAATCAGGCCTCTCTGGGTCGATCTGGTAGGGACAACCAAAGCGGATCGCCTTAAAATCGGTGAATATTTCGGCCTCGACCTGCCTGACCCGGAAGACCTTACCGACATCGAAACAAGTGCCAGGTTCTATGTTGAAGATGAGAGCGAAATCCATCTGCACTCCGACTTCCTGCTCGACCGGGAGGGTGAATCGCGTAACGTGCAGGTCGCGTTCATCCTGTACCGCGAAATGCTCTTTTCCGTACGCGCGGAGGAGCTGCCGGTATTCAGGCTGCAGCGCCTCAGGGCGCGTACCCAGATCGGCTACGTATCCGACGGCATGGACCTGCTCCTGGACCTCTATGCAGCCGATGTCGAATACTCGGCCGACGCGCTGGAAGATGTCTATGCAGCACTTGGCAAGGTTGGCAAGAAAGTTCTCAGCGAGACGATGACCGACAGGGAAGCAGCCGAAACTCTGGCGGATATTGCCGAAGAAGAGGATCTGAACGGGCGGATCCGCCGCAATGTTCTTGACACCCGCCGGGCGCTGACATTTTTGATCAGAAGAAAGCTGCTTTCCGTTACCCAGCTGGAAGACTCGCAGCAGATAATGCGCGACATCGAATCTCTGGACGGGCACACCGCCTTTCTGTTCGAGAAGATAAACTTCCTCATGGATGCAACCGTCGGTTTCATCAACATCAACCAGAACCGGGTGATCTACAAACTGACCGTGCTCAGCGTCATCTTCATGCCGCTCAACATCATCGCCGGTATCGGCGGCATGTCTGAATTCTCGATGATGACTAAAGGCCTTTCCTGGCCGCTGGCATACGCACTCTTTACCATCGGCATGTTCGTCGTTGCCTGGCTGACCTATATTATCCTCAGGTATTACGAAAAACCGCGCAAAGTGCGGCGGGCAAGCTGACCCCGTCCAATTACCGATCCCTTTTAACGGAGGAGCTGCAGACATGCCCAACGAGGCGACTTTTCGACTGCTGCTCTTTCTTGCCGTTCTCCTGGTCATCGCTCTGTGGGAGGTGGCCGCGCCGCGCCGGCAGCTGCTTCTGGGCAGAAAACAGCGCTGGCCGGCCAACTTGTCCCTGGTGGTGATCAACTCGGTTGCCACCAGGTTTCTCCTGCCGCTGCTGCCGGTCGGCATGGCCGTCATGGCCGCGGAGCGTGGAATCGGGCTGCTGCAGCTCATGGCACTCCCTTTCTGGCTCAACATCATTGTCTCTCTGACAGCGCTTGATCTGGTCATCTATCTGCAGCACCGCCTTTTTCATTCGCAGCCGCTCCTCTGGCGGCTCCACCGGGTGCATCACAGTGACATGGAGATTGACGTCACTACCGGCAACCGTTTCCATCCCCTTGAAATCGTCATCTCCCTGCTGATCAAACTGGCTGCGGTTGCTCTGCTCGGCGCTCCGGCGCTCGCCGTTGTCATTTTCGAAGCGGTGCTGAATGCCGCCGCCCAGTTCAATCACGGCAATATCGACATCCCCCTGAAGCTGGATCGCCGGCTGCGGCTGTTTCTGGTCACACCTGACATGCACCGGGTGCATCATTCGGTGATTCCCCGTGAAACTGACAGCAACTTCGGCTTTAACATTCCGCTCTGGGATCGCCTCTTCGGCACTTACCGGGCGCAGCCGGAACAGGGCCATCCAGGGATGACGATCGGCCTGAAGGAGTATCGTGATCCGGCGAAGCTGACGCTGCCGGCGCTTGTCATGCAGCCGTTCGGCAAAAGCTGAAGATCATGAGCCTGCCGCTGGCGCCGCCGGCAAAAAACTTCCTGTCATTATGGAGTACTGCCCCGACCTGTTGAACCGGAGACAGCAGCCAGGGAAAGGGGAGCGGACTACTTCAGCAGTTTTCTGACAGCATTGACGATTGTTTGCGACGAAAACGGCTTACAGACGTAGCCGTCAGCGCCTGATTCAACGACCAGTTTTTCCAGTTCATCCTCGGATTTGGAAGAGATGAACATTATCGGGATTTCCCTGCTGAAATCCTTCTCCTTGAGGATTTTCGCCTTCTTGTTCCCGTCCAGAAGCGGCATCATGATATCAAGGATGATAAGATCCGGTCTGTTTGTTGTCGAGAAGATATAGCTGTTCGCCTCAATCCCGTTGGTAGCGGTGAAAACCTCGTAACCTGCCCCTTTCAGCGCATCACCAGCCATGGCGAGCACCAGCTCGCTATCATCTATAATCAGTATTTTACGTCTTTTATCCGGCATTTATCGCTCCCTTTGACTTTGAAATATCCTGTTTACGGCTTCCGGAATCGCTTCCAGCGCAAGCACCTCGTCGACGGCGTTCAGGGCAATGGCGGCTTTCGGCATGCCGAACACCACACTGCTCTTTTCGTCCTGTACCAATGTAAAACCGCCACTGTTTCTGATCTCCGCAAGCCCCTGCGCTCCATCCCTGCCCATACCGGTCAGCAGCACGCCGACGGTGTCTCTGCCTCTGTCGGTCGCCAGAGAACTGAAAAAAACATCTATGGAAGGCCGGCAACAGTTTACTGCCGGCGCATCCAGCATTTTTATAACCCCCTGTTCCAGTCGCATCTGGCAGTCTGTCGGCGCTACCAGAACCACGCCACGTACGGGCTGGTCACCAGCCTCTGCCAGGCGGACCGGCAGCTGACACTCAAGGTCAAGCCAGTAAGCAAAACCTTTGGCAAAGCCTGATGAGATATGCTGCACAACGAAAACCGCCCCGCTGAAATCCGGCGGCAGGGTTTTGAGAATACTCAGAACTGCCCGCGGCCCGCCGGTTGAGGCGCCGATCGCCAGGATACTCCGGTTTGCGGAGGCTTTAGGCAGAGCCGGAGGGCCGGACTCTCTCGACCGTTGCATATGGTGAATGACTTTTATCCGCGAAAGAAGCCTTATCTTCTCAAGCAGCCTGTCAACAAACTCCCGCTGAATGATGCCGACTGATAGAGCCGGCTTTCCCATGACATCAAGCGCGCCCTTTTTAATGGCGGTGAAAGCCAGCTTGACATCCTTTTCATCAAGTGTTGCCGAGAGGATAAGGATGGGAACGGGAAGTTTCGCCATGATGGCCTCAGTGGCTTCCAGACCACTCATGACCGGCATGAGAATATCCATGATGATCAGGTCGGGCTTGAGCGCTTCGTTCAGAGCTACCGCATCGGCGCCGTTCGCTGCCTCACCGACCACGGTCATATCTGCGACGCTCTGCAAAGCATCTTTCAGAACGGTTCTCGTCAGTATTGAATCATCTGCAAGCAGAATGCGTATCATGCGTAACCTATCCTATCAGCGTTTCTACCGTATCCAGCATTGCACCCTGATCGAAAGCGCCCTTGACGATGTATGCCTGGGCACCGACTGCAATCGCCTTGCGTTTATGCTCATCTTTTGCCAGTGAAGAGACGATGATTACCGGCACGCTCCGGTATTCATCAATGGACCGCAGCCGGGCGGTCAGCTCAAAGCCGTTCAGCCCCGGCATCTCCACGTCGGAGATGACAAGATCAATGGTCGTATCCTTGATTCTTTCCAGAGCATCTTCGGCAGAGACGGCGATGACGACATCATAGCCGTTGGCAGCCAGAATGCTCTTCTCCATGGTTCTGGTGGTAATGGAATCGTCGACGACCAGCACCTTGCCACGCGACACCGCTGACTGACTCGCCTGCAGCGCCTTGCGCAGCCCGCCGGAAGAGACCCCTTCGGCAGTGGCGAAAATATCCGGGACATCAAGAATCAGGGCAGGGTTGCCATCACCCATGACCGTGGCGCCAAATGTATGACGAACCTTTTTAAGCTGTTTGCCGAGACCTTTCACCACTATTTCCGCAGTGCCGTTATTTCTGTCGATAGTACAGGCAATCACCTGATCTCTCTGTTTGAGGATAACAGCGGCAACCTTGCCGCCGGAGATGGTCGCCTCCTGTTCGCCAAGACCGAGGATACGGGAGAGGGAAAAGAGGGGGACCGATGAATTCCTTACCGAGATGATCTCCTTGCCGGCAACAGTGGCAATATCTTCAGTGCGGATTTTGATGGTCTCCTGTACGGAAGATAGCGGTATGGCGTACTGCTCGCCGGCGCAACTGACCATCAGGGCATCCAGTACAGCGAGTGTCAGGGGGAGATGCAGCTGAATCTCGGTGAAAACGCCGACTTCGCTTTTGATGATCAGGTTGCCCTTCACCTTTTCGATATTCATCTTGACAACGTCCATCCCCACACCGCGACCGGATATATCGGTGACGATCTCGCTGGTGGAGAAACCTTGCCGGAGTGTCAGATAGAGCGCCTCGTCATCACGCAGCCTCTCCGCCTCGTCCCGGTCGATCACCCCCCGCCGCAGCGCTGCCTGCTTGATCTTTTTCGGGTCCATCCCCGCGCCGTCATCGCGGATTGTGATGACAACGCTGTTACCTTCATGTCTTGCCAGGAGGCTGATTGTCCCCTTTGCCGGTTTCCCGCGGGCTGTCCGTTCCTCCGGAAGCTCTATCCCGTGGTCAACCGCATTGGTCAGCATATGCAGCAACATCGGCTTGAGGCTTTCAAGAAGCATCCGGTCGACCTCGATAGTCTCCCCTCTGATCTCGAAATCGACCTCTTTCCCCTGCGATTTTGACAGATCGCGCACCATCCGGATAAAACCTTCGGTGATTGTCTTCAGGGGGAGCATCCTCAGCGCCATTGCTTCGGCATGAAGCTCCTGAATGAGATAGCCGAGATAGAGGACATCCTCTTCCAGCGCCTGCTGAAATTCCATTATCTTCGCTGCCGGTATAACCCCGGCGGAAATTCTGGCAATAGTTTTCAGTTCGGAAGATTTTTCCTCGAATCGTTTCTTGTTGATAATCAGCTCACCAAGAAGGTTCACCAGACTGTCAAGGGTCTTGACGCTCGTTCTTACCGTATCGCCTACAGCGTCAGTTGCCGGGTTGTTGTTTTCAATAAATGCTTCGGAAACAGACAATCCCTGATCAAAGGCGGCGACGAACCTGTCCAGATCTATCGGCGAATCTTCTCCCCTTGCCAGGGCATCCGTCATCCGGCTGATAGCATCGGTTCCCTGCAGAAGAAGATCTATGGATAAGGCCTCGACGGTACGATCGCCGTCTTCCATCTCTTTAAGAAAATCCTCCATCCGGTGGCCGACAACACTGATATCCTCGAAGCCGAGCATCCGCGCCGATCCTTTCAGCGTATGCGCATTGCGCAGCAGCTCATGAATCAGCGGCTTGTTATCAGGCGACTTCTCCAGAATCAGCAGGTTTGTCCGGAGCGAGTCGATATGCTCCTGCGCTTCCTTCAGAAAAATGTCGAGATACTTTGTCGTCATTTATATCCCTTTATGGCGGATCATTATCAGGCATTCTCTTCCGACAGATCCTGCAGTTTCTCCGTAAGGGCAATTATCTCGGAGATGGCTCTTTCGGTCTCTTTGGCACTCCCGGCGACCTGCTGGGCCACATCACGCACCTCTGTCATTGTCTCTGCCATCTGCTCGCAGGCAGAGGTCTGCTGCTGGGTCGAAAAGGTTATCTCTTTGGCGGAACAGGCGGTCTGTTCTACCAGACCGATGATACTGTCAAAGGATAATTGCACCTTGTCCACCAGCTGCGATGCCGAATCGACCGCCTTTGTCCCCTCTTCGGTAACCATTATGGTCGAGTTGGTCGCCTTCTGAATCTCCTCTATCAGCCCCTTGATCTGCCTGGTGGCTTCCACCGTACGCTCGGCAAGACGACGCACTTCCTGGGCAACAATGGCGAAACGTTTTCCTGCCTCACCGGCACCGGCCGCCTCTATGGCCGCATTGAGCGCCAGAAGATTCGTCTGGTCGCTGATCTCGTCGATGATTTCGACTATGCCGCCGATCTTCTGACTGTTGTCACCCAGTTTCAGCATGCTCCCGGCGATGCTCTGCACCTGCATCCGCAACAGAGTCATGCCGTTGATCGCATTGCTGACGTCCCCTGTGCCGCTGGTGCAGCTCTGGCTGGTCGCTTCGGCGATCTTCTCTACCGAAACCGCATTGGCAGTGATCTGTTTGGCGGTTATGGCAATCTCTTCCGAGGTGGTTGTCACCTGCTGCACGGCCGCCGCCTGCTCGGATGAGCCGGATGACTGCTGCACGCTTATCGCCATCATCTCGTTCGCCGCGCTGGAGAGATGGACTATGGCATCCTTGATCGATGCCATCAGGCGGTTGCTCTTTTTTATCTCATCCTTCAGGTTCTTGACGATAACTGTGGTCATCTTGTTGAACGCCGCAGCAAGTTTGCCGATCTCGTCACGGCTCTCTACCGGAACCTCCTCGTCGAGATTGCCGTCGGCGATCCGCTGGGCAACTTCGGTAAGCCGCAACAGGGGCCGGGTATAGCGTCTGACGACAATATAGATCGTTATGCTTGAAATGAGGAGCAGGAGCAGCATGGAGAAAATAATCTGCTTTTCCAGCTCGGCAATCTTGGTTTCGGTCTTGAGCATCGAGAAGCCGATCCTGAATCCGCCCCAGTGTTTCCCCTTAACAAAGACCGGAGCCGAAATATCCCACATTTTCTCGCCGGTATCGCGGGCATAGACCTGCTTGAACAGCTCCTTGTCATTCTTGGCCGCGGCAAGTCCGACCGGATCATTAAAGAGCCTTTTGGTTCGGTTTCCTACCTTGTCCTTCTCCCTGTCACCTGTAAGCGGCTTGCTATATACATTGTTGTGCGTCGGCAGATAACCGTTTCTGTCAACCAGCACCGCAAAAACAACCTGATCATCCTTTAAATACTCGTTCTGAATATCAAAGATCAGCTTGTCGAACTGGGTGTCGTACCTGGTATGGTACTTCTGCGGATCAGTATTCGGGATAGGGACGTAGTTGGTATCGAAAACATCTTCGAGCGAAAGTCGTCCGCTTGCCAACTGTTCTTCGATGATCTGCTCCATCATCCTGGCGCCGACCAATGCCTCAATCCGCCCCTTTGAGAGGAGTTCCTCCTCCATGTTCTCGCTTCTCGACTTTACGAAGTAGATGGTGAAGATGCTCATGATAACAACCATGACCATAATCAGGATGCTGGCAATCTTGATGGAAAGTTTTTCAGACATGACATACTCCTTGAATGGACATTTATATAGGTTCAGGCCTTGTGATTAACGACAAGCTGAGGTGAAGCGAGCAATTTTTGCATGTCGAGAAGAATCGTCATCTCGCCGTCCAGGTTTATCTGCCCTTTGAGAAGTTCACGCGCCGCCGGGGCAACTGATTTTACCACCGGTTCAAACATGCCGACAGGGAAAGGATGTACTCCCAGAACCGATTCGGCCAGAATTCCGCTGGTAAAACCCTCTCCCTTGACAACGATGACTTTGGCAGTTGCTGCAAGCGGTGGCGAAGGGATGCCGAGCAGCGGTCTTATATCCATGGCGGCAATGATCTCTCCTCTCAGGTTGAAAATGCCGACTATCAGCTCATGTACCCCGGGAAGCCTGACCATTTTCGGTACTCTGATAACTTCGGCGGCAAAACCGGTTGCAAATGCGTAGATTTCACCGCTAAGGGTAAAGGTAATGCACTCGATAAACTCTTCCTGAACCTCTGCTTTCTCGGATAGTCCGAGCCAGTATTCCTCGCGCATCTCTTCAAGAATCGAACGGATATCGTATGATTTCTGTTCTGTCATAAAAGCCCCTTTTACCAGCCCTGATAAACAGGATAAAATGCGTTACCGCTAACTTACTAAGCTGATTCTCTGGCCATAACCGCTTCCACTCTCTGGATCTCGTCACGGAGCTGACCGATAAAAACTTCTCTGGACAAGCCTCTGGAAAACGGGACAATTGATTCTCTGCCGCTCTTTTCCAAAAGTTTCAAACTGTTTCTCAGCTCCCTCAGCCCGGTTTTATGGTCGCCGCTACGGAAGCAGAGCTTGCCGAGCTGGTAGTGCGGCATGACAAAATCCATCTTCAGAAGAGTCGCCTTGCGGTACTCGCCAAACGATTCACTCTCTCTTTCATTCATCTCATAAATCAGACCACGTAAAAAATACCCTGACGGCAGCAGGTCGTCGATGGCAAGCGCCCGGTTACAGTAGTCGAGCGCAGCGTCAATCCTGCCGCTGCCAAGCAGGATCTGTCCCATACCCAGAAGAGCCCTGGCATGATCAGGTTTCAGCAGCAGCAGTTTTTCAAAGATCGCCGTTGCTTCGGTAAAATCCTCCTTGAACAGGAAGCTTACCCCTCTGGCGAACAGCACGTCCGGGTTAAGCTCATGATCAGTGGCAAAGGGGGCGATCACAGAAGACGGGGTCTGCGGCGGACTGCCGGTCTTTGCGGGTATGACCGGCTTTGCCGCTTCCACTGGCGTATTTCCAGGCGGTGATGCTTTTTTTTGGTAGTAGAAACCGCCATCATGAATATGTCTTTCGAATTTCGCCGAGATCTGTGACAGGGTTTCGGAATGGCCGAGAAAGAGGCAGCCCCCCGGCTTCAGTGAATCAGTGAAGTTCGCCACAATTTTCCTGGTTGTGGCGGTGGTGAAGTAGATCATCACATTGCGGCAGAAGATGATGTCGAAAGTTTCGCCGACAGGCATGGGCGTTGACTGCAGGTTGAAGTATGAGAATTCCACCAGCGCCTTGACCTCATCCCTGACAACATAACTTTCGCCTATCCGTTTGAAGTATTTCCCCAGATAGGTTTTTTCAGTAACCCGCATCGCCCATGAATTGTATACCCCCTCTCTGGCCCTGCTGAGGGAACGGTTGTTGATGTCGGTAGCGATGATCTTTATATCCAGTTTTTTCCAGTCGGGAATGCTCTCCATGACCGCCATGGCAATGGAGTAGGGCTCTTCACCGGTAGAGCACCCCGCAGACCATATCCGCACACTTTTCTGCTGCGAACTGCTGACCAGTTGCGGCAGCACTGTACGCCGCAGCGCCTCGAAATGGGCGTGATAGCGGAAGAAAAAGGTCTCGCCGACAGTCAGGTGCTGGAGCAGCTTCTGCAGCTCCTGCCGGCGCTCCATGTTTTTGCAGAGATATTCGTAATAATCGCTGAACGAGTTCATGCGCAGCGCCGTCATCCGGCTGGCAAGGCCACGTTCGAGAACCCTGTTGTTGCGCCTTTCGAAGTGAAGTCCGCAGTGCTTGATCAGTAAGTCATGAAATTTCACATGCTCTTCGTTGGTGAGTGGCGGCACTTTTATGAAGGAGCTGCGGCTTTTTGCGCCTGAAACAAGAATGTTGATATCTTCGCGCAGCCGCCATAAATCTATCGGCTTGCAGATGAAGTCGAAGAGATGCAGCAGTTCCAGTTCGAGTTCGGGAAAATCCGAGACGATGATAACCGGGATATTTCTGGTGGCGGCGGCGCGGTGCAGTTTTTTGACAATCTCTATTGCCAAAAGATCCGGCAGGACGACCTCGGCGATTATAAGGTCAGGATGCATTTCCAGAGCTTGCTGCAGAAGATTTTGCTCACCTGAACAGCAGACGGCCAAATGCCCTTCTGAACGGAGAAAGCGGCTGATCTTGCCGCATACCGCCTCGTCCCGGTTTATGATCAGGATGTTCAGCGACATCTTTTCATCTACTTTCCCTCAAGCAGCGCTACACTGTAAGCGGCAATACCCTCCTGCCGCCCCGCGAAACCGAGTTCCTCGGTTGTTGTCGCTTTCACGTTAATACGTGCAGCATCACAGCCGAGAGCAGCAGCAATATTAGCTCTCATTCCGCTGATATAGGGGGCCAGCTTCGGCCTCTGCGCGACGACGGTCGCATCCACGTTGCCGATCCGGTACCCCTTCCGGTCGGCCAGCGACATGACATGACCGAGCAGCACCAGGCTTGATGCCCCTTTGTAGGCAGGGTCGCTGTCAGGGAAATGACGGCCGATATCCCCTTCACCGATAGCGCCTAGAATCGCGTCACAGATGGCGTGCAGCAGCACGTCGGCATCCGAATGGCCGAGGAGCCCGGTTTCAAAGGGGATGTCAATTCCGCCCAGTATCAGCCTTCGCCCCTGTACCAGCCGGTGTACGTCGTAGCCATGTCCAATCCGCATTCAGGTTTCCTTTCTAATGCAATAACAAGTTACCTAAAACGATTGTCATGCCCGAATGATTCTATCGGCCATCCAGCCTGAAATCTGGATTCCCGATTAAACCCTCGGGAATGACAAATAGCAGGGGGTTAGCTTTTCAGCGCAACGGCAAAAGTCGGTACTAAATTATGATGTTTTGATAAATCGGCAAAATTGCCTCTGCCAGTACAAGATCTTCCGGTGTCGTTATCTTGATATTCCGGTAATCGCCGATAACAATATGCACATTCATGCCATGCCTTTCGAGCAGCGCAGCGTCATCGGTAGCGGTGAACCCCTCTGCCGCTGCCAGTTCATGCGCCGCCCGGATCACGCCGTAGCGGAAAGTCTGCGGTGTCTGCGCCAGCCAGAGGGTTTCGCGCGGCGGGGTGTCAACAGAAAAGGCATCCCTGACGACCTTTACCGTATCTTTTACCGGCACGGCCACCAGCGCCCCGTCGTATTCGCAGGCCAGTTCCAGCGAACGGCGGACTGCAGCAAGCGGCACAAACGGCCTGACGCCGTCATGGATCAGAATGATATCGTCAGCTTCAGCCGGGATCGCTCTGAGCGCGTTAAGCACTGAATTCTGGCGCTCAGCCCCGCCGGCAATTATCCGCCTTACCTTATCCATGCCGTATCTTTCAACGACATTGGTCCGGCAGTATTCGATCTCTTCCCCTGGCACAACAGGATAGATCTCGTCGATGAACTCTGCCTGCTGAAAAATTTCAAGCGTATGCGCAAGTATCGGTTTGCCGGCAAGCAGCAGATACTGTTTGTTTATCGAAGCTCCCATCCGCCTCCCCATACCGGCGGCCGGGACAATTACGATTCTCTTCACGGCTGCTCCTTTAATGCCGGTTCAAGTCACACAGATATAATCAACCAGCTCAATGAACCCGGCTGTTGCCGCCCAATCCCTGATGCCTGCCCGTGCGCCGCGCGTGCCTACTGTCACCAGCATCCTGCCGGTTCCCGGAGCAAACGCTTGCGGAGAGACAACCCTGGCGCCGTGCAAAAGCCGGCCCTCCTTTTTCGGGTCGACATCGACCCAGAGCGCAACCCTTATGCCGGCTTCCACCAGGAGTCGCTGCCAGGCCCGCCCCTCTTTTCCGGCTCCCGCCAGGATAACAGCTTCAGCCCCTTGCAGAAAGCCGTTTTGCAGGTGGTGCAGCTTGCATCTCCGGAAGGCGTCAGCTGAGTACTCATTCATGGTCCGGGTTGCCCGCTCCGGTCTGTCCCGCCAGAACAGGAGCGGCTCTGCATTCCTGGCAAACTGTACACCTGCATGAGCCATCCGTAACCAGAGATCGTAGTCTTCAGCCCAGCCCATGTCCCGGTAGCCGCCAAGTGCCGTAAGGATATCCTTTCTGCAGGTGACGCCCGGGTGGACAAAAGGGGATTCGACAAAAATATCAGCCATTATCAGTTCATGGCTGACAAGGGAGTTCTGCCACTGTTCATAGGCGAGCATGCCGATTTTCAGGTGCTGCCGCGGAAAGTGGCGGAAAGAAGATGCCACCAGGCCGATCTGCGGATCTGCCGCCATGACAGCCAGCTGTTTTGCCAGTCGCTGCGGATGCGATATATCATCCCCGTCCATTCTGGCGACCAGAGGCGCCCGGCAGGCAGCCAGCCCCTGATTGAGTGCAGTTACCAGCCCCTTTGCCCGGTTCTGCTGCACCCGGACTCGCGGGTCAGCAGCGGCTGCTGCAAGAATTGCCGCTGTCCTGTCAATGGAGCCGTCATCCACCACAACCAGCTCCCACGCACTTACGCTCTGGGCGGCAATCGATGCCAGTGCTGCGGGGAGAAACTTCTCCTCGTTCCTGAGCGGCATCAATATGGAAACGGCCGGGTCAGACACTGGCGGCAAGTTCGTGCAGCTGTATCGGCAGACGCTTCGGCTTCATCCCGGTGTCGACGCAGACGAGTGTCACAAGCCCTTCTGCCAGCAGCTTGGCATCGGCACTGCGCAGCAGTCGCTGCTGCATGACAAATGACGTCTTGCCTGTCTTGACAAGCTCCGTCTCCACCCTGACCAGATCGTCCAGCCTGGCAGGATGACGAAAATCAATTTCCAGCCGCAGTACCGGGAAAAGGCTCCCCTCTTCATGCAGCTGCTGCACCGACAACCCGCGATCCCTGAAAAACTCGGTCCTGCCGCGTTCAAAGAAGCCGAGGTATCTGGCGTGATAAACAACTCCGCCGGCATCCGTGTCTTCGTAATATATCCGGAACTCCATTATAACCCTCTATATTTTCAAACAGTGTTACATATAAACCCGGTTCTGTCCATGGCAAATATGCAATAGTGCCGCAGCTATATTTCAGCTATTGATTTTTCCGCAAATAAATATAAAATCGTCGCATTAATTAACACACACCAAAAGCATCCACCGGCTTTTTCCAGGTTGACACTCCCGGCGAGGGGAGCATGCCATGAACTCTTCAGGTTGCAGGGTCCGGGTTTCAGGGTGTTTATTCAGGGTATTCCTGCCGCTATCGTTTCTTCTGTTCTCGCTGGTTATATCTGCCTGCGAGAACAAGCGCGCCGAGGTCCATCTGCAGCAGGCAGCTTCCAACGAGAGCTCCTCCTTGGC
Organism: Geobacterales bacterium; assembly: GCA_038206285.1. Taxonomy (GTDB): domain Bacteria; phylum Desulfobacterota; class Desulfuromonadia; order Geobacterales; family DSM-12255; genus VEOV01. The sequence continues at coordinate 88,969 of JBBRBA010000002.1, read as the reverse complement.
AAAGGATCTGCGGCCGCAACTCCATATTGCGCTCGGAGCAATGCTTTCTCCCGAAACCACCAGGGTCTACTACGAGGAGCTCCTGACGCTCGTTGCCGACAAGCTCGGGAGAAGGGCAACATTTTCCCAGCGCCGCACTTATGCGGAAGTAAACGACCTGGTCAAAAAGAAAGAGGTGGATCTGGCTTTCGTCTGTTCGGGGCCATATACCGAAGGGAAAAGAGATTTCGGCATGGACCTTCTGGTCGTGCCGGTGGCCAACGGCAAGACGGTATATCATTCATACATAATCGCCAACAGTTCAAGCGCGATCAGCTCTTTCACCGACCTGAAAGGGAAAAAATTCGCCTTTACCGACCCGCAATCAAACACCGGTGCGCTGGTGCCGACCTATATGCTGGCCAGGATGGGCGAGACCCCCAAATCCTATTTCAAGGAAATTTTCTACAGCCACAGTCATGACAACTCAATCAGAGCGGTAGCTGACGGCCAGGCCGACGGCGCTGCAGTCGACTCCCTGATCTGGGAGTTCATCAACAAAATTGAGCCGTCACTTACCGCGCGCACCAGAATAGTCGAGAAGTCCCCCCCTTACGGCATCCCGCCGGTTGTAGTCCCTGCCGGGCTTGATGCCGCTACCAGAAAGAAACTCAAGGAGATCTTCCTCACCCTGCACAATGATAAAAAAGCCGTACACCTGCTCGAAAAAATCCAGCTGGATCGTTTTGTCGAAGGAAACGATGCCATGTACGGCACCGTTCGGGAAATGAACCGCTGGGTCGAGCAGAGAACGGATAAATAGCCATGCAGCTCAAACGGATCATAGCCCTAAGGGTAATCGCACTGCTGACAATAATGATCATTACTGTCAGCACTGCCTATGCATACTTTACAATCCAGCGGCATCGTGAATTGACCCTGAATCTCTGGAAGACCAGGTCGGCAGTGCTTGCCGAGGGGTTCAAGCACCTGATCCTCTGGGATGACCGGGTCGCCATCAGGCAGATGATGTTAAGTGAGGTTAAGGGAAGCGACACCCTGCTCTACGGCTTTTTACTGAAGGGGGGAGAACCTTACGTCTACACCTTCGAAAAAGGGGTGCCGCTCCCCCTTTTGCAACAGAGGCCGCCAACAGACGTTCAACCCGTTTGGGAGTTTGAGGACAGTGAAGATATGGTGGTCTACGATCTGGCCACCGTAATCGATGCCTCCGGTACCGCCCTGCGAATCGGTTTGAAACGCTCTGCCATAGATGCAAAGATGCAGCCGCTGCTCATTTCCTTTTGCCTGATAGGTTTGCTGTCCATCGGCGTCGGCAGTTACCTGGCTTTTCTCATTGCAAGGCGCACGACCAGAGAGGTGGATACCCTTGCTGAAGCCATCGCCAGATATGGCGAATTGGCCGATGAAAACGGTCCGGCAATCACGGCTACAACTTCGGAGGTCACGGAACTGGTCAAATCCTTCAAGCAGCTCACGGCAAGGAGAAGGGGAGCGGAGCTGGCGCTGGCTTCCCTTAACACCCAACTGGAGCAACGGGTAAATGAGCGAACCGTCCAGTTGACAGCTGCAAACCTGGAGCTTGACTCCTTTGCCTATTCCGTATCCCATGACCTGAGGGCGCCGCTAAGGGGGGTTGAAGGATTCAGCTGCGCCCTGCAAGAGGATTATGCCGACAGGCTGGACGAAACAGGCAATGACTACATAAACCGCATCCGTAAAGGGTGCGTCAGGATGGGAAGGCTGATAGACGATCTCCTCAAGCTCTCACGCATCACCAGAAGGGAGATTAACCGCGTTCCTGTTGATCTGAGCAGAATGGCGGAGCAGGTGCTGCTGGACCTTAAAGCGAGTGAGCCGGACAGGAATGTGGAGGTGCGGATAGATTCCGGAGTGGTTGCCAGTGCGGATTTGACACTGATAAGGTCGGTTCTGGAGAACCTGCTCGGCAACGCCTGGAAATTCACCAGGCATACGGCCATGCCTTGCATTCACTTCTCCTCGCTGAATAACAATGGCGATTGCATTTACTGCATCAGGGATAACGGCGCCGGATTCAATATGGCGTATGCTGATAAACTGTTTCTCGTCTTCCAGAGACTTCACCGGGCAGACGAGTTCGACGGAACCGGCATCGGCCTGGCTTCCGTGCAGCGGGTACTGCTTATGCATGGCGGCAGAATCTGGGCCGAAGGGGAAGAGGGAAAGGGAGCCGCTTTTTACTTTACACTGGGAGATAAAGAGCCATGACAGAAAAGAGCATTTTGCTGGTAGAAGATAATCCGGATGATGTGGATCTGACCGTAAGGGCATTGAAGCTGAACAAGCTTCTCAACAAGGTCATTGTTGCCCGTGACGGCGCCGAGGCACTTGCCCTGTTGTTCGGCACCGAAACCAGAGCGCCGATACCTGCACCTGAGGTTGTCCTTCTTGACCTTAACCTGCCACGGATAAGCGGCCTTGACGTATTAAGACGGATTCGCGCCGATGAGCGGACGAAACTGCTCCCGGTAGTCATCCTGACCACCTCGGACGAGGAGAGGGACAGAGTCGAGAGCTACAGTCTCGGCGCAAACAGCTTTATTAACAAGCCGGTGGAATTTGAAAAGTTCAGCAGTGCCGTAAAGCAGCTGGGGGTATACTGGCTGGCCATAAACATAGGCCCGAATGGGGCCAAATGACCCGGTTGACGCCTCACTGATCAAGGATGGCGGCCATTCCCGCTCCTCAAATGGATATCCTTTTTCAGGGGGTTGATGAAGAGACCGGGCCATTCTCTGCCGCGACAGTAGCGGCAATGAATTGCTTGAAACGAGAAAAGCCCGGCAAAACCGGGCTTTTTCAGAATGGATAAGGGTAAAATTTCCTAGAACTCCGGCGACATCGCCTTCACCTGGCCGGCAGTGAAGACCGGGCCGTCCTTGCAGACGTAGACATTCCCCACATTACAGCGGCCGCATTTGCCCAGGCCGCACTTCATCCGGTTCTCGAGGGTGGTGTAGATCTGTTCATCGCCAAAACCGAGCTTCTCCAGCACCGGCAGGGTGAACTTGATCATGATCGGCGGGCCGCAGACCAGGGCGATGGTGTTCTCTGCACCCGGCGCCGCCTCTTCCAGGATCGTCGGCACGAAACCTACCCTGCCGTCCCACTCCGGACTGTTGCCGCCGGGATCGACCGTCTTCACCAGGCGGATGTCACTCCGCTCCTGCCACTCCTTGAGCTCCCGCTTGTAAACCAGGTCGCTTTCAGTCCGGGCGCCGTAGACGATGGTGATGTCGCCGAACTTGTCCCGCTGGTCGAGTGCGTTCCAGATGAGGGTGCGCAGGGGGGGGAGGGCAATGCCGCCGGCGACGAAGACCAGGTTTTTGCCGAAGAAATCTTCGATCGGGAAGGAGTTGCCGTAGGGGCCGCGGACACCGACGCTGTCACCGACCTCAAGCCGGCGCAGCGCCTCGGTAACCTTGCCGACGGCGCGGAAGCAGCACTCGATATACTCTTCCCTGGTCGGTGACGAGGCGATGCAAAAGGTCGACTCGCCGGCGCCGAAGGCCGAGTACTCGGCAAACTGTCCCGAGCGGAAAGAGAAGCTTTCACGCACCGCTTCATCCTGGAACAGCAGGCGAAAGGTGCGGACGTCAGGGGTCTCGTCGATGATCTGTTCGATGGTGGCGAGATGGGGTTTGTAGATGTTCTTGTCAGGAATACACATGATGGCGGTCCGAGGAGCAAGGCAAAAGGAGCGAGGAGCGAGGTTCGAGGAAAAGGGATCAAGGCTGAGGTTTAACCTCGGACCTTTAACCCTCGCTCCTCGTTCCTGATGTTATCCTCGTTCCTCGTACCTCGCTCCTTTATCCTTTATTATTGATGTCCTCGACGATTGCCGCTATATCGATCCCTACCGGGCAGGCGCGGACGCAACGGCCGCAGCCGGTGCAAAGGGTCTGGCCGAACTTGTCGTCATAGTACTTGAACTTGTGCATGATCCGGTTGCGGTAGCGCTGCGGCTGCACGTCCCGCGGGTTATGACCCGAGGCATGGTTGGTGAACTTGCCGAAACCACAGGCGTCCCAGTGCTTGCGCCGCACCCCTTTCCCTTCCGACCCCTCGTCGTTGATGTCGAAGCAGTGGCAGGCCGGGCAGATGAAGGCGCAGGCGCCGCAGCCGACACAGCGCTCGGCAATCTCCGTCCAGAAATCACTCTCGAAGTTTTTCTCCAGCCATTCCCTGATCCTGGCGAGGTCCAGCTTTTCCATGGCTGGCTTTGCCAGGGGAAGCGGTTTCGCTCCTTCTTCGCTGGTGAAAAGCGCCTTGTGCTTTTCAAACAGCAGTTTTCCCCGGTCGGTGATGGCCTGACAGTGGTACTTGTTTCCCTCCAGCGGCAGGAGGAAGAGATCCGAACCTTTCGCCTCTGCCGGCGAGTAGCCCACCGCCGTGCAGAAGCAGGCGTCATCCGCCCTGGTACAGGCTATGCCGATGATGGTTGTCCGGCGCCGCCGCGCCAGATAGAACTCGTCCTGAAAGTCCCAGGAAAAGACCGCGTCGAGAATGCCGGGGGCGGCCGCATCGCACGGCAGGGCTCCCACCAGCACTGTCGAAGGTAACCGGTCGAGGTCGACATCCGCCACGGTCATTCTGCCATCCTTTTTCTCGTAGGAGAGGATATCCTCGCAGACGGGGAAGAAGGTCTCCTTGGCCGAGCGCCGCGGCAGGGAGCCGAGCACCAGCTCGCTGCCGGAGGAGAGCGGCTCGTAAAGGGTCATGCCGGCGGCGGCCTTCGGGCCGACAACCCTGGTTCCCTCCGCTACGAGCGCATCGATGAGGAGGCGGAGGTTCTGTTCGGTAATTGTATCGGACATATGGTTTTCCTGTAGGGGCGCAATTCATTGCGCCCTTAATTCATTGCGCCCTGATTGCGTCGTTTCAAGGCGGGCGTGATGAATCACGCCCCTACGCATCATTTTATGAATGATTGATCGTCATCTTCCTTGTAACTTGCCAACGGTCCCTTCTCCTGCGGCTGCAGCCCGGCTTCATGACCGTAGAGCGCCTTCAGCTCGCTCGCCATCTTCCGGTTGAGGAGGTTCAGCGGGATATCCATCGGGCAGGAGCGTTCGCACTCGGCGCAGCCGGCGCAGCGGCCGGCTAGATGCATGGCGCGGACAATATGCCAGCCCATGTTGCCGGCCGGTCTGGGTGTCGTCTCCACTCCCTGGGGGCGGTTGCGGTCGCAGAGGCACTGCTCGCAGTAGCAGAACGGGCAGACCTGGCGGCAGGCCATGCACCTGATGCAGCGGCTGAACTGCTCTTTCCAGAAGGCCCAGCGTTCAACAGGAGTCATTGCCTCAAGCTTTGCCAGCTCCGTTGACTCGATGGCCGGGAGTTGCGCCATTAGCGGCAGACTGCCGGCAGTGAAGTCCGCACCTTCCGGGGTGTGCACCGTGCACTCCCGGCATTTGCGGGCGATGGTGGCAGCTGATAACGGTGCGGAGGGTTGGACATTGCTGCCATGAACACCGGCACAGGCGATGGCGATGATAAACAGGTTCTCCCGTTTCAGCTGGGATTCCCCCATCAGACCGGCCAGCGCTTTCAGGTCGCACCCCTTGGCAACGATAGCGATCCTGCCCTTTTTGCTCAACTCTTTCTTCGCCTTGGTGAGGTAGAGGGCGAGGTTGTTGACACCGGCCGGGGAGAAGATGAGCTCATCGGTCCGGGCGGCAGCGCTGATGATAACCGGCTGGGCCGAGCCTTTTCTGCGGCCCGCCTTGTAGCCGATGACCGTCGTGACTTCGCCTGCTTCCAGCAGGCGTTTGGCCTCACTGCGGATGGCGGTGGTGACAGCGGCGAAGTAGGCGTCGTCGATCAGCGGGGTGGTACTTTCTTTTTGTGCGGTATTGGCCATTGGTAACACCTTAAAGCTCTAACCACAGAGGACACAGAGGAAAACTGTTTAACTCAAAAAAATCTTTTTGGTTTTAACCAGAGAAAAGGTTTTTATCGTTTCTTGCTTATCCTCTGTGTACCTCTGTGTACTCTGTGGTTAATGCTGTTTGCCTTTAGATATTGTTAAATGCCTCTGTAAGCTCAGCCGTATCCAGTTTTCCGGACCAGCACTCCTCCAGCTCCAGTTCCTTGAATTCCGCCATCGGTCCCATGTTTCTGACCCGCTCCGTCAGTTCGGTCACCACTTCTACCCATTTCCTCCCCTCGGCAGCAGAGACCCAGGAGAACTGCAGCCGGCTTAAGTCGACGCCGATGAACTCAAGCAGTTTCCGGAAAGCGGCAAAGCGGCGGCGGGCATGGAAGTTGCCGGCCATGTAGTGGCAGTCGCCCGGATGGCAGCCGGAGACGAGGATGCCGTCGGCCCCTTTCTGGAAGGCGCGCAGGATGAAGACCGGATCGATCCGTCCGGTGCAGGGGAACTTGAGCACCCGCACGTTGCTCGGATACTGCATCCGGCTGGTGCCGGCCAGGTCGGCCCCGGCATAAGTGCACCAGGTGCAGACAAAGGCGACTAGCTTCGGTTCGAAGTCGTGTTTCAGTTTTTCAGCGTGCATAATAATTCCCTTGATCGGACCGATCAGTCAGATCCGACGGATCGGTCCGATCTAATTATTCACAACGCCTCTATCTGCGCCATGATCTGTTCATCGGTATATCCATCGAGTTCCACCGATTTCGACGGGCAGGTCGCCTGGCAGGTGCCGCAGCCGCCGCAGACGCCGGGGTTAACGTAGGCGACTACCTTGACCAGGTTCCCCTGGCGGTCGCGGATTTCCTTCTCCTCTACGGCGCCATAGGGGCATACTTTCTTGCAGGCAAAGCAGGCAACGCAGTTTTTCTCGTCCACTCTGGCGATAATCGGTTCCCGCTCCAGTTCGTCCTTGGCAAAGAGGGTCATCACCTTGGCGGCAGCGGCCGACGCCTGGGAGACTGAGTCCGGGATGTCTTTCGGCCCCTGACAGGCGCCGGCCAGGTAGATCCCGGCTGTGGCGCACTCCACCGGTCTGAGCTTGGCATGAGCTTCGGAGTAGAAGTTGTACATGTCGTAGGAGATGCCGAGCTTCTGGGCGAGGAGATCGGCCCCCTGTCTCGGCTGCACCGCTGTGGCCAGCACCACCATGTCGGCCTCGATCTCCACCTGGATACCGAGGGAAATGTCACTCCCCATGACGACAATCTTCTCCCCTTTTTCGTAAAGACGGGAGACCATGCCGCGGATGTAAACCGCATTCTCCTCCTCAATGGAGCGGCGCCAGAACTCGTCATACCCCTTGCCCGGAGTACGGGCGTCCATGAAGAAGACGTATGCCTGGCCGTCATGCACCTTGTGGTGGTAGAGCATGGTATGTTTGGCGGTGTACATGCAGCAGATCTTCGAGCAGTAGGAAATCCCCTTCTCCCGGGCGCGGGAGCCGACACACTGGACAAAGACCACCGATTGCGGTTCCTTGCCGTCCGAGGGGCGCAGAATCCTGCCGCCGGTCGGGCCGCTTGCCGAGGCGAGCCGCTCGAAGGTCATGCCGTCAATGACATCCGGGATCTTGCCGTGGCCGAATTCGCCGTAACCTTTGATGGCGGAGCCTTTGGGCTTTTCGTTGATGCTGTAGAGCTCGAAGCCGGTGGCAACGACGATGGCGCCGATATTTTCCACCACCAGCTGATCTTCCTGGGTGTAGTCAACCGCACCGGGACCGCATACCTTCTGGCAGACGCCGCACTTGCCGCTCTTGAACCAGGTGCAGTTCTCGCGGTCGATTACCGGGGTATTGGGAACAGCCTGGGGGAAGGGGACGTAGATAGCCGGGCGCATGCCGAGGTTCTTGTCGAAGGAGTTGGGAATCTTCTTCTGCGGGCATTTGGCCATGCAGATGCCGCAGCCGGTGCATTTGTCCATGTCGACGCTGCGGGCCTTCTTTTTGATCGTAACCTGGAAGTTGCCGATGTAGCCGTCGACGTTCTCCACTTCACTATAGGTGTGCAGGGTGATGTTGGGGTGATTGGCCACGTCGACCATCTTCGGGGTCATGATGCACTGGGAGCAGTCAAGGGTCGGGAAGGTCTCGGAGAGCTGGGCCATATGGCCGCCGATGGACGGCTCACGCTCCACCAGCACCACGTGGTGACCGCAGTCGGCGATGTCGAGGGCGGCCTGGATACCGGCGATGCCGCCGCCGATGACCAGGGCGCGTTTGGTGACCGGCACAGTGATCGGCTGCAGTTTTTTGTTCATCTTCACCCGTTCGACCAGCATGGTAACGATTTCGATCGCCTTGGCGGTCGCCTCTTCCCTGTCCTCATGGACCCAGGAGCAGTGTTCGCGGATATTGGCCATCTCGCAGAGATAGGGATTCAAGCCCGCGGTCTGGGCAGCCTTGCGAAAGGTCTTTTCGTGCATTCGCGGAGAGCAGGCGGCAACAACGATGCCGTCCAGATTCTGTTCAGCAACGGCGTTTTTCAGCAGGTTCTGCCCCGGATCGGAGCACATATATTTGTAGTCGCAGGCATAGGCCACGCCGGAAATTTTCTCCGCGGCCCGGGCCACCCTTTCCACATCTACGGTACGGGAGATGTTCTCCCCGCAATGACAGACAAAAACACCGATTCTGGACATTCAAATTTCCTTGTAGGGGCGCAATTTATTGCGCCCCAATTTATTGCGCCCATGATGCTGCGACAATGGCATTCGGGCGTGATGAATCACGCACCTACAGCAGATTCTTCTCTTTTAACAGCGGCAGCGGGCTGACCATCATGCTGTCGAAGCCGAGTCTGGTCGGCATTACTCCGGCAGCCAGAGCCAGCAGCTGCGTCATGTAGAAGACCGGCATGTTGTAGCGTGTACCGCTGGCCGCTTCAATTTCCTGTTGGCGGATATCCAGGTTGCCATGGCAAAGAGGGCAGGCGACCATGATGCAGTCGGCACCGGCCCGTTTGGCAGAGGCGAGGATCTCATTGGAAAGCTGTATGACCACGCCGGGGCGGGAGAGGGTAAAGTTGGCGCCGCAGCATTCGAGGCGGTGACTCCATTTTACCGTTTCGGCGCCACTGGCGCCGATGACCCGCTCCATGATGGTAGGCGCCTCGGCGCAGTCCAGTTCGGGCACATCGGCCGGCCGGGTCAGGAGGCAGCCGTAGTAGCAGGCGACCTTGAGGCCGGTGAGCGGCTTCCTCACGGCAGCCTCAAGCCGTTCAAGGCCAAAGTCCTTGGCAAGAATCTCCAAAAGGTGCCTGACCGGCTTCTCCAGGGCAAGGGGGGCGTCAAGGGCGTACTCAACCTGGCGGCGTTTCTCCTCGTTTGTCCCCAGTTTGTGCTGGGCGGTCTTCAGGCGGGAGAAACAGGCGGCACAGGCGACGGCCAGGTCCCCCTCCACTTTGTCGGCAAGCTCCAGGTTTTTGGCACAGAGTGAAAGTGAGAGAAGTTCGTCCACATTGTGGGCCGGGGTGGCGCCGCAGCAGAGCCAGTCCGGGACCTCTTTCAGCCCTATTTTCAGAGCCTTGAACAGCCCCTGGGTCGATTCGTCGTACTCCTTGGCCGAGGCATGCAGGGAGCAGCCGGGGTAGTAGGAGTAGTTGAGTACATTTTTTGTCGGCACTATGGTTTCTCCGGTTTTTTGATCCGACGGATCGGTCCGATCGGTCGGATCCGTCTGATTACGGTGCTTCCCCTTTTTTCCGCAGCTCTTCAATCCGGTTGAAAATCTTTTCGATCTCCGGCAGATTTTTGTTCTTCTGGTGGAACATTTTCAGCTTGCCCTTGGAAAACAGCTTCGGTCCAAGCATGAAGTCCTTCAGCAGTTTGCCACTGTGCAGGTTGAAGGCGGCTGCCAGACGCATCTCGTACTGGCGGCCGTAGTTACGGATATTTTCGAGAAAGAGGCGGTTGGCGAGCTGGACCAGCGACTCCTTGGAAGCCCCGTTGGCGTCCCAGGAGCATTTGCGCAGGGCATCCATGATGGCGGCCAGATCGACCTTGTTGGGGCAGCGGGTGGAGCAGGTTTCGCAGGAGGCGCAGTACCAGATGGAACGTCCGGCCAGAACCCGTTCGTACTGGCCGAGCTGCAGCAGACGGACAATCCTGTTGGGGGGATGTTCCATGAAAGTACGCATCGGGCAGCCGGCCGAGCATTTGCCGCACTGGAAGCAGCGGCGCACCGAGCTGTCCGAGAGTTTCTCCACCTTCTTGACGAAATCCAGGTTCATCGTCGCGGCGGATAGCGTCATCTTGGAGTTTTTCATCTTGACCTCTAAAGTTTAGTCAGAATAAAAATTTAGATTTATTAACTCGTTATTACGGGGAACTTTTTAATGCCAGTAAAATCCTTAGCATAATAACAGTGAAATTGTCAAGATTCATTAGAGGAGAAGGGACGTATTTCCGCAGGGCAGAGATGGAAACGCAAAAGAAGTGATAAGTGATCTGGAAATATCAGAAGTTGCTCTACCGGATGACGGCCTTGATGAAGGAAATGAAGTGTTGAGGCATCGAGCCGCAAGATTTTGCCGGTTACCAAGGGCCGCCGACTGGCCGCCCTTTTTGTTTACGGTGCTTTGGCAAAATAGTGCACATTATCAAGCCCCTTGAAGTCATCATCCTGAGTCCAGATGACCGCGTTTTTGGCTCTGGCAGTTGCCAGAATAATACTGTCAGCCATTGGAATTTTGTGAGCTAAACCCAGACGAGCCGCCCGCAAGGCTATGTCCTCGGACAACTCGACAACACTCCCCTGCCGCAACAGCGCCGCTGCTTGCAAGGCAGCATTCTCGCCACGTTCACGCAGTATCACCTTGAACACTTCGAAAATAATGATCGACGGGACAAGAAGCTGATCTTTGTTACTAAGCGGCTCAACAAAATTATCGGCATTTGGTCCGTCGACAAAAAACTCCAGCCAACCCGATGAGTCGACAATATTCACTGCCGATCCCCTTCCCGCTCAAAAGTTGTATCAATGCCTCTGAGAAAACCGCGCATATCGGCAATGTTGCGTTCAGGAATCATTTCGACCCTGTCCTCGTAAGGAATGATCTGGACTTTTTGCCCCGGCACCAGGTGCAAAAGTTCACGGATTGTTTTGGGTATTACGACCTGAAACTTGGGTGAAATTGCCACAGCATTCATGCCAAACCTCCATCGATAATGATTACGTCTTACAATAACATGGTCGATATGTATTCACAAGAAGCATCATGTTAGAAGCATTATGTTAAATGTGAAAAGATTATTTTGACTCAATAGTATCATGTTGGTATCATGTTGTATGCCAAGAAAGATCAGAGAGCTGATTGCCGAACTACTGAGTCATGGGTTCATCGATCGAGGCGGCAAGGGTAGTCACCGAAACTTTACGCATCCGGACTGTCCCTTGCCGGTGACCATTTCCGGGCAGTCAGGCGACGACGCTAAGCCCTACCAGGAGAAGCAGGTAAAGCAGGCTATCGAGGAGTGCAAAAAATGAAAGCGGCTGATCGTTATCTTAAAATTGTCCAGTGGTCCGAAGAGGACGGCTGTTATGTAGGCAGCTGTCCAGGCCTCGTGTATGGCGGGGTTCATGGTGATGACGAAACAAAGGTCTACGAGGAGTTATGCCAGGTAGTCGCCGAGGCGGTTGAACTCTACGAAACTGATGGCAAGCCGCTGCCACCGGCAACGGCAAATCGCAGTTATTCCGGGAAATTCATGCTGCGGGTCGGGGCTGATCTGCATCAGGCTCTTGCTTTGCAGGCGCTGAAGGCAGGGGATAGCCTTAACAGCTACTGTCAGAGGGTACTTAAGAAGGAAGTCAAGATTTAGTGGGCTCTTGCAAAAAGACTCAACTGCTACGGGGAATGATTTTTCATGGTCTCCGTTGTCGGCTTGGTCATACGCACCATCGTCTGATAATAACTGTTTATATCCGAGCAACTCCTTGACTACACTTGTGAATTGTGCGAAAAATGCAGAACTTTTTCATGATGAAATGTAATCGCTGCACAGTGTAATCAGGAGGACCGATGGACGACCAGCAGACGACCCTTGACGGATTTACGGCAGTCCCCGCGCCTTCAGTAAAACAAGCCAGAAAGACCAAGTCCCCTGCTGCCCCAAAAACAGCTCGCGCCAGCGCTGCCGACGAAGCGCAGATAACGTCCTACCGCCATCCCGACCGCCGTAAGAACAATCCTGAAGTCGGAGTGGTCTCAGAAGCCACCGATCCGGCGCAGCCTCAAACAGCCTGGGCTTACGATCCCCACCTTTACCCGGCCCTGCAGTTCAAGCAGGTCTGCCGGCCAATGGGTGCTTTACAATGAAATATTGGGTTGGGGTAACCGATAATCGCTGGTTCAAATATCTTTCAGAGTTGCAACCTGATGAGGTAAATTTCTGGCAGCCTAGCGCTACACCACCTTTCACTGCTTTACCAATGGGCCTTCCTTTTTTGTTCAAGCTAAAACGTCCTTATAATCACATTGCTGGCGGTGGTTTCTTTGTGACCTACAGCAGACTGCCGTTAAGTCTTGCGTGGGAGGTGTTCGGGAATAAGAACGGTTGTAGTTCTCTTGATGAACTTCGTGACCTTATCAAACCATTGACAGCTGATGGCCGCAATGATGGTGATATCGGTTGCACAGTCCTAGCAAATCCTTTCTTTTTTGGTAAAACTGACTGGCTTGCGGATCCACCGGGTTGGTCGTCAAACATAGTTCGAGGTAAAATGTATGACTCGGGTGAAGGTGCTGGCAATGAAATATGGCAGAACGTTCAACATAAACTGTCGGCACCATCAAGTGAGACTTTCGAAAGTCCGGAAATTTCTATTGCAGCCGAATCGGCTGAAAAATATGGATCTCCTATCGAGGTTCGGCCCAGACTCGGGCAGTCTTCATTCCGTGTTCTGGTGACAGAAGCTTATCAACGGCGCTGCGCGATTACAGGCGAAAATACACTTGTAGCTCTTGAGGCTGCGCATATTGTCCCTTACTCTGGGGAGGGAGGGCATGATGTTCGTAATGGACTTCTCCTCAGAGCCGATTTTCACCGACTCTTCGACGTTGGGTTGGTAAGTATTACCTCTGATTTAAGAATACGTGTTAGTCCGAGAATCAGGGAGACTTGGTTCAATGGTAAGGTGTATTACCGACTTGATAATCAGCCATTAACTATCATTCCGATCCAACCAAAAATGAGACCGGATCCTGATAGATTGGACTGGCATTTCAAGAATAGATTTCAAGCATGATCAAATGCTATGTGGCTGTTGGACACCGATTACGACGAACGCTCCCTCTTCCCCCGCCAGGTATTCTTCCCCATGGCCGGCAAGGGCGAAGGATGGCAGAAGCTGAAAAAGGACATTCGCGCTGAGCTGAACGAGGAGTTGCTCGGCCAGTTCCACGGCACCATGTCGCTCCCCTTCGAAGCGGGCGATAATCGCAAGGTGGCGGTGAAGATTGTGGATGACCGGGGTATTGAGAGTTTGAAGATAATTTAGTTGGAGGATTAGGCGATGCTGATAACGCGGATAAAACTTAAGAACTGGCGGAATTTCACAAAAGTTGATGTGAACCTGCGTGACCGGGTCTATGTCATCGGCCCGAATGCCGCTGGGAAGTCAAACTTTCTTGATGTCATGCGCTTTCTGCGGGATATCGCAAACCCAACAGGAGGCGGTTTGCAGAAAGCCGTGCTGGATCGGGGCGGAATAACTAAGCTACGCTGCCTGCTGGCTCGTAATGACCCGAAAGTATCTATCGAGGTTGAACTATCCGAAAAGGTAGATACTGACCCTCTTTGGCGCTATACCCTCGCGTTTCGTAGTGAAGGTAAAGGACAGCAACGGCTCTTAGTGAGTCAGGAGATGGTAGTCGATTTGAAGACCAATACTGTTCTGTTAGATCGCCCTGATAATGATGACAAGCAAGATATAGATCGCCTGACACAAACCCATTTGGAGCAAATTAATACAAATCGTGGATTTCGTGAAATATCCGAATTTTTTGCCAATGTGACCTACCTGCATCTGGTTCCGCAGTTGCTCAAGCACGCGGACCAACTTGGGGGTAGCTATCGTGTTGAAAACGATCCCTTTGGTCAGGGGTTTCTTGAAAGAATCGCGAAAATTCACGAAAAGTATCAAAAAGCCAGACTTACAAAAATAGAAGAAGTCTTGAAGGTCTGTGTTCCAAATATGAAAAATCTCAAGTTTGAGCGTGACAAGATAAGCGGTACTCCGCATCTTTGGGCGATGTATGAGCACTGGCGGCCTGATGCCGGTTGGCAGCGGGAAGATCAGTTCTCCGATGGTACACTTCGACTTCTCGGAATTATGTGGACACTGCTGGAGGGCGATTCATTGCTGTTGCTCGAAGAACCAGAGTTATCACTTAACGAAGATATTGTTCGCCAGATTCACAAACTGATCTGGAACATGCAGCGCCAGGCAAAGTATCGTCGGCAGGTGTTTATTACTACCCATAGCGAGGCACTTCTTCAGGATAAAAGCATCGACGCTCGTGAAGTGATCCGGTTGGAGCCGACAAAAGACGGCACGTTAGCACAGCAAACCTCCGAAGAAGATTTGGCCCTTGTCGCCGCTGGGTATACTGTTGCAGAGGTATTATTGCCCAAGACTAAGCCGTCACAAGTTGACCAGCTTTCCCTGTTCAAACCATGAACTTTACACCCTCTCTTGTAATTGCCGTTGAAGACGAATTAAGCGGCGAAGTGATGAGCAAATTGATTTCATTTTCGGGGCGTAATTTTATCATCAACCGCGTATTTAACGCTCGTGGCAATGTTCGTTTAAAGGCCGGAATGACTAAATTTCGTGAAGCCAGCCGTGTGCTTCCTCATATTGTCCTGACTGATTTAGACCGATATCCTTGTCCTCTGGAATTAATCGACTCTTGGAACGCCAATCAGTTGCCACCGCAGCTATTGTTCAGGGTTGCGGTAAGAGAAGTTGAAGCATGGTTGATGGCCGATAGAGCGGGAATCGCGGAGTTTCTGCACATAGATGTCAGTAAGGTTCCACATGCGCCAGAGACGGAGGAAGATCCAAAACGAACACTGATCAATCTTGCCAGGAAAAGCAGAAAGCGGAAATTATCCCAGGAGATCGTGCCGGTAGCCGGTTCTTCTGCTAAAATCGGGGTGCTTTACAATACTCATTTTATAAATTTTGTTAACTCTCATTGGGACATAGAGCAAGCCTGCTTATGTGCTCCAAGTCTGGACAAGACGCTATCACGCATTTCTACCTTTTTGACTGAGCAACCAAAATGACCCAACCAGCCTCCCTCATCATAAACTCCCCATACAAAACCCCGCGCCAACACTGGCAGCAGCTGAAGCAAAGATCAGCAAGAAACAGGCGGCGGAGCAGGGAATTGACCTGGACGAAGCGACCCGCTGGATTGAAGGGCTTGACCGCATCAATAAAACTCGGCGTATCCGCTGCTGTTTGGACCTCTCCGCCACTCCGTTTACGCCGACCGGCAAAGCGAGCAGCGAGGCTGGACTGTTCAGCTGGATCGTCTCCGATTTTGGTTTGAACGATGCCATCGAGGCCGGTCTGGTCAAGACACCACGGGTGGTTATTCGTGATGATGCCCTGCCTGAAGGAAGAGCTGCTGCGGGAGATTGTCGATAATGTCGGCAAGAGGGGTGCGGCTGGTCAGGATTTGCAGAAGGTAATCTCTGTTGCCATGCTCTCGGAAGGTTGGGATGCCAAGAACGTCACGCACATCATGGGACTACGGGCGTTCACCAGTCAGCTCCTCTGCGAACAGGTCATCGGTCGTGGTTTGCGGCGGGTTTCATATGAAACTGACGATAATGGACTGTTCCTGCCTGAATACGTCAATATCTTCGGCGTGCCGCTCTTCATCTTTCAGGATGCGGGTGACGGTGGCCCATCACCTCCTCCGCCGAAACCAAGTACACAGATTGAGTCGCTACCGGAGCGGGCCAGCCTGGAGATTCGCTGGCCCAATGTATTGCGGGTTGATACGGTGGTGCGCCAAGCCCTGGTAGTTGACTGGTCGCAGGTTTTACCGCTGACGCTCGACCCGGCCCAGACGCCGATCAGTGCCGACCTTGCCCCTGCTCTCGGCGGGGCGACTGACATGAGCAAGGTTCACTCCATCAATCTTGAGCAGCTCCCTGACGGCTTTCGTCTGCAACGGCTGACCTTCCAGGCGGCTCGCAAGGCGTTTGAAACATTGCAAGGCAAGTTTCAGGGAGGACGGGATTATCTGGTATTCCAGCTTATCCGTCTGGTGGAACAGTTCTTCGACTCCGATAGGCTTCAAATTCCATCCCTGTACCATCAGGACCCGCTGCGCAAGCGGATTCTCTTTGCCCTTAATATCGACCTTATTGTCCAGCATCTCCTGCGTTACGTAACCGAACAGAACCGGGAACGGCTGGAGCCGGTATTTGACGAGGAGTCTCCCATCGGTTCCACGGCCACTATGCGCACCTGGTACACCACCAAAGTCTGCCACCCGGCCCGCCGCTCGCAAATCAGCCACATGGTGGCCGACAGCAGTTGGGAGCAGTTCACTGCCGACCTCCTTGACCAGAGCAGTCGGGTGACTGCCTTTGCCAAGAACGATCATCACGGTTTTCAGGTCTGGTATCTCTGGAACGGTGTCAGACGGCGCTTTATCCCTGATTTTCTGGTCAGATTGACCAACGGCAAAATGCTGGTTCTGGAGATCAAGGGTGAGGATTCTGAGCAGAACAAGGCGAAGCGGGATGCACTGGACGTTTGGGTACGGGCGGTCAACGAGCGGGGCGGATTCGGCGCCTGGTGCTGGGATGTGGCCTTTTTGCCGGCGCAAATTCAGGATATTCTGGCTAAACACTCCGCAACATAGATTGTATTCATTCCAGAGATATACAAAGCCTCCCAGCAGGTCTGCCAGGGGGCTTTACTGCAGGAACGGCTGGGAACATCAGGGATTGAGACGTTTTAAGCTTTAAAAGATCGTCAGCATCTTTGCATTGGATATACTTGAACCTCCCTGCCTTTGCATCCTTGAGATCTTGTGCATTGATCAGCTATTAAAATAGCCGCTTGGTGTCGATCTCCCGCCAGTCCCTTCTTCCTGGGAGGAGAGAGTAGCCGCTCAATGGCAGCAAGTCCCGCTTTACTCCTCCAGCCTTTCCGCCAGCAGCTCTACCGTGTGGCGCACCTTGATCGCCGCTCCGTCCTGATCAAAACCACCCCTGATCTGCATGACGCAGCCGGGGCAGTCCATGGCCACGGTCGCTGCCCCGGTGGCCTTGATGTTATGCAGTTTGCGCTGCAGGATCGGTCCGGAGATCTCCGGCAGCTTGAGCGAATAGGAGCCGCCCATGCCACAGCAGGTGTCGCACTCGAACATCTCTTTGACCTCATAGCCGGCCTTGGCCAGCAGTTCCCGCGGCTGCTCGGCTACCTTCAGGGTCCGCTTCAGGTGGCAGGAGTCGTGATAGGTGATCGTGCCGAGCTGTTTCCCCTCTTTCAGGGAAAGACGCCCCGCATCCACCAGTTTTGTAACCAGGGTGGAAAAATCGATTGTTTTGGCGGCCAGCTCCCTCGCCTGCGGCAGCCATTCGGTCTGTCCCAGACTTTCGAAGGTGCTGATGAATTCATGGGCCAGGGCCACGGTGCAGGTCGGACAGGCCGAAATTATATACGCTGCTTCCTCGCTCAGCAGGGCCTTGATGTTGTCGACAGCATTGCCGGCAGCAACCTCGTAGGCGCCGTTGTAACGGGCCGGTGCCCCGCAGCAGGTCTGCTCCTCCGGAAAGACAACCTCGATACCGGCCTTGTTGAGAATCCTGACCAGTGACTCGCCCATCTCCGGGTAGGCGAAATCGATCAGGCAGCCGGCATAGAAGACAGCCTTTTCCCGGCACTGCGGCTGCCTGATGGTTTTGAAAAGGTCACGGAACGGCTCCGCAGCTATGGCCGGCAGGCTGCGGCCGTCGGTGAGATCTGCCAGGAACAGCGGCAGGTGGCGAAGAAACCTGCCGGTCGCAAACGGTTTTCCGGCCAGCGCGGCTGCCCGCAGCATGCCGTGGAACAGCCGGCGGTTGTTGACCACGCTGTAGATGGCCTTTTGCAGCAGCGGCAGCCCCTGGTCCTTGACCAGGCGGCGCCTGATCTCCATGATCAGCTCGGGGATATCGATCTTGCCGGGACAGACCTCCTTGCAGTTGCCGCACTGGATGCAGAGCCCTTGAATCTCCTCGGATTTTTTCAGTTCGTCGAACCAGGCGGTGAGGATGGTGCCGATGCCACCGGTATAGACCTTGCCGAAGACATGGCCGCCAACAAGACGAAAGACCGGGCAGACATTGAGACAGGAGGCGCAGCGGATGCACTGCAGCGCCTGCTTGAACTTGGGATCGGCCGCCATTTCGCTGCGGCGGTTGTCCATGACGATGATGTGCAGCTCCTTCATGGAACCGTCTGTATTGGGGGTCGGGCCGCTGATGATCGAGACGTAGCTCGTCAGCAGCTGGGCCGTGGCGCTGCGGGGGAGCGCCCTCAGAATCGGGGCGATGTCGCTGTAAAGCGCCACCAGTTTTTCGCTGCCGACCAGGGCGATATGGATTTTGGGGAGGGTGGTGACCAGCCGGGCGTTCCCCTCGTTGGTCATCAGCACGAGGCTGCCGGTCTCGGCGCAGGCGATGTTGCCGCCGGAGATCCCCATGTCGGCCTTGAGGAACATCGGCCGCAGCTGCTCACGGGCCACCTTGACCAGCCGGGGGATGTCGGCGGTGAGCCGCTCGTTGACCTCTTTGCTGAACAGGTCGGCAACCTCCTCCCTTGTCATATGGATGGCAGGCATGACCATGTGCGAAGGGGTCTGGCCTGCCAGCTGGATGATCCATTCCCCCAGATCGGTTTCCCCGACCGTAATGCCGGCTTTTTCCAGAAAAGGGTTGAGGTGGATCTCTTCCGTGGCCATGGACTTGGATTTGACCACGGTTTTGACACCGTTGTCCTGCGCCACTTTGAGAATGTATTCCCTGACTTTGGCCGGATCATTTGACCTGAAGACTTTGGCCCCGCGGGCTTCGGCGTTGCGGGCGAACTCTGCTGACAGCTCTTCCAGGTGGGATGCGGCGTATGACTTCAGCTCGGCGATCCGGCTGCGCAGCTCCTCGAAATCGATCCCCTCGTAGGCCTTGGCCCGGTTGACCTTGTAGGCCTCGGAAAACTTGCCCAGCGCCCCGGTCAGATTAGCGTTGGTGACGGCCTTATGTATGGACTCCTTGAATTCTGTTGTCATCAGTTCGCTCCTCCGAGTTCATCGCAAAAAACAATCACCAGCCGTGACGGGCCATGTACGCCGATAGTCAGCACCCGTTCGATATCGGCTGTCCGGCTCGGGCCGGTGATCATGGCGATGTAGCCGCTCTGGTCCGGGTGCATCCTGGTCAGCAGCGCCGGCAGGTCGGGCAGGATGGCGTCCGTCGCCACCAGGGCGATATGAATCTCTGTCAACGACGACACCAGCCGTTGTTCAACCGCGGTCGAATCCTGTACCAGCGTACCGGTGTCCGCCAGCGCCCAGTTCATCTGACTGATGCCGAATTTTGCAACGGCGGCCAGATCACGGCTGACCGCGAACTTCACGCCGATTTTTTCCAGCGGCTGGCGGTCGATTCCTTCGAGGAAGAGGCACCCGGCCCAGAGGGCGTATGACCCCGGCGCAGCTGCCACCCCTTCTTCTTTCAGGAAGTTGCTGATGAAGTCAACTGCCGCCGGTTTAGACCGGAAGCGATGGACCTCGGCACTGACACCCTCGGCTCTGGTCTTGAACAGTGCATACATGGAGTTTGCCCCTTTTTCGGCCTGATGGAGACCTGGCTTGAATATACTCGTTTGGCAATTTGTAAAACCATATTTAACATTAGCATAAATATCTTTGCACCCCATGTCAACAGGGTTTTACAGGAGCATCATCCATGGCTCAGGTTAAATTAATAAATTGGTAAGACAAATTATGCAGCTCGGCTTTAAAGGATCGAACAGTTACTGCCAGGCGGGGATTAACAAGCAGTCCGGGTTAACAATTTGATTGACGGTGAGAATATTGTCGGGCACATACTGCTATGGAGGCTGGTTAGTCGGTTCGTTGCGAAAGGAGATACCATGAAAATTGTCATCCTTGACGGTTACACCATCAACCCGGGCGACAACCCCTGGACACCGGTGGCGGCGCAGGGCGAGTGCACCATCTACGAGCGGACGCCGCCAGAATTGGTGCTGGAGCGGGCTAAAGGGGCGGAGATCATTCTTACCAGCAAGGCCGGGTTGAGTGCAGCAATCCTGCCGCAGCTCCCCGGCTTGCGCTACATCTCGCTGCTGGCCACCGGCTACAACAATGTCGATGTAGCAGCCGCCGCCCGGATGGGGATTCCGGTTTCCAATGTACCGGCCTACTCCACCGAGTCGGTTGCCCAGACCGCCTTTGCCCTGCTGCTGGAGCTTGCCACCCGGGTCGGGCTGCACGACGCCGCTGTCAAGTCAGGGGAGTGGGTCCGCTGCCCGGATCATGCCTTCTGGAAAACATCAATCGTCGAATTGGACGGACTTACCATGGGGATTGTCGGCTACGGCACCATCGGCCGGGCCGTGGCCCGTATCGCCCACGCCTTCGGCATGCAGGTCATTGCCCATGCACCCCGCATCCCCGCCGACCCGGGAGCTACCCCGGTCCGCTTCGTCTCCCTGGAGGAGCTGTTTGCCCTGGCTGACGTGGTGTCGCTCAACTGTCCGCAGACCCCGGAAAACAGCGGTTTCGTCAATGCCCGTCTGCTTGCCTCGATGAAGCCGGGCGCTTTCCTGCTCAACGTGGCCCGCGGCGGTCTGGTGAACGAAGCCGATCTGGCCGCTGCCCTGAACAACGGCACCATTGCTGGCGCCGGACTCGACGTTGTCGCCCATGAACCGATGCTGGCCGACAACCCGCTGCTGGCGGCCACAAACTGTATCTTCACCCCGCACCTCGCCTGGGCATCGCTGGCCGCCCGGAAAAGGCTGATGGGGATCGTCGCCGCCAACATCGCCGCCTTTCTTGCCGGGAAACCGGTAAATGTGGTCAATGCCCCCTGACAGCGGATCGAGCAGCTGCAAAAAGGTTTGATCCGCTTTTTAGTCTAGCCCCTTGTCTCCACAAGCTCACGAAATCGTCGCGCCAACTCCGGCCTGTGCGGTGGTGCCGACCGGTTTTGCCGTCATCTTGCCGCCGTTGCTTCTCCGCCAAAAATGTATTACTACTGCCCATATGCATCTCCTCTGTGCCAAAAACATTTGCCAACTTCTGCTGCTGCTTGCCCTGCTGCCGCTGCTGTCATTGCGCGCCGCAGCCGCCGCTGAACTGACCGTCGATCGCCGGACGATAGTAGTCGGCGGCGACCGGGACTATCCCCCTTATGAGTTCATCGACCGGGACGGTCGCCCGACCGGCTACAACGTCGACCTGACCCGTGCCATCGCCGAAGTCATGGGGGTGAAGGTGGAGTTCAGGTTCGGCAGCTGGTCCGACGCCAGGGGTTGAATGACGGCAGCATCAATATTCTCCGGGGGATCTCCTGGTCCGAGGAGCGGCTGGATAAGCTCGATTTCAGCCCGCCGCACACCATTGTTCACCATGCCATTTTTGCCCGCCGGGGGACGCCGCCGGTTGCCTCTCTCGAAGAGCTGCGCGGCAAAAAAGTGATTGTCTTTCGTGACGGCATCATGCACGACCTGCTGCTGCAGCCCGGCTTCGGCAACGACCTGATTCTTACCGGCACGCCGGCTGATGCTCTGCGCCTGCTCGCCTCCGGCAGGTATGACTACTGCGCGGTTGCCAGTCTCCCCGGCATGTACCTGATCCGCGAGCTCAAACTCAGCAATCTGGTGCAGGTGGCCCGGAGTGTCTCTTCCCAGAAATACTGCTATGCGGTGAAGAAGGGTGATGCGGAGCTGCTGGCCCGCTTCAGCGAGGGGCTGGCCATTGTCATGCAGACCGGTCAGTACCAGGCTATTTACGACAAGTGGCTCGGGGTGATCGAGCCGCCCCGCTTTGCCCGGGAACGGGTGCTGAAGTACGGCGCCATGGTGCTCCTCCCCCTGATCCTGGGACTGGCGGCGAGCGTGGTCTGGTCGCGCACCCTGCAGCGGCGGGTCGCCAGCCGTACCGAAGAGTTGCGCCGCCAGCAGGACCGGCTGATCCAGGCCGACAAAATGGCCTCTATGGGGATTCTGGTCTCAGGGGTGGCCCACGGAGCAACAATCCCAACGGTCTGATGCTCCTCAATCTCCCCATCCTGCGCGATGTGTACAACGATGCCCTGGAGGCGCTGGAGGTGCGGTACCAGCAGGAGGGAGATTTCCTGCTCGGCGGCGTAAGTTACGTGCGGATGCGGGATGAGGTCCCGCAGATGCTGGCGGAGATGCTGCATGCCTCGCAGCGGATAAAGCGGATCGTCGAGGAACTGAAGGATTTTGCCCGGCCGGATGTGGTGGCGGCCAGGGAGCCTTTTGAACTGAATGCCGTGGTGCAGGCGGTGATGCGCGCCGTCAGGATTCATGAGCTGGAGCGGGAGAACCGGGCCATGTCCGACCGGCTCCTCTTTGGCGGCTTGCGCCACCCCGCGGCTTTCAGCGAAATCGTCACTGCCGACCGTGCCTTGCATGCCATCTTCGCCTATGTGGAGGCGGTGGCTTCGAGCCCCCAGCCGCTGCTGATCACCGGCGACAGCGGCGTGGGGAAAGAGCTGATCGCCCGGGCCGTGCACCGGCTCAGCGGCGTCAAGGGGCCGCTGGTCTTGCGTGAGGCCGCCCTGGCGATGGTGGAGCCGGATCTGGAGCCGGTGCCGGATTAGGATTGATATTTAACTGTTGTGCCATGGAAAACAGTGCTGAAATGAGAAGAGGCGCCGGATGCGGCGCCTCTTTTATTATTTACAGGCAGGTAGTAAAATATGGTACGGGCTGACCCCTCATTATGGACGGCTTATCAGAAGAACCGCTCCGGTTCGGCCTCCCGCTTCTCCCGGCTTGCCCGCAGGCAGCGGGCAAGGATCTCGGCGGCAAGATCCAGACTGGTCTCCCGGCCCTGGGCCGGGCCAAGCAGGCGCACCTGACTCCCCTTGCTCAGCAGGCGGTCATCATAGGCGGCGTCAGGGGCGTGCAGGCGCAATTGACTGAGGAGATGGGAGAAATTCAGCTTCCGTGACAGTTTCATCTCTGCGCCGAAGCCGTCGTAGTTCAGGCCGTTCAGGCTGAAGACCGTTGCCGGCCGGCCAAGAGCATAGAGATAGAGCAGCAGCTCACTCTCCTCGCGCGACACCTCTTCCTGACGCTCAGCCTTACTGGTCATGGGGATGCCGCCGGCAAGCAGGGTCTTGCCCATGCTGAATTTACGCTCCACTACCGTTTTCGTCTCGCTGTAACTGACAACGCTTGTGCCCTGCAGGAGCAGCTCCATCTCTGCATAGGGGATAACTGCCTGTTGGCCGCTACCGGTCTCGATCTTCAGCGCGCGCTCGGCAAACTCGAAACGGCGGGCGATGAGGATACCGCTTCTCATGCGCACCGCCGTGGCGTCGACAACCAGAGTCTTGATACCGTCCCGGCTCACTTTCCCTGCCAACTCCCGCGCCTGCTGGAGATCCGCAAAACCGGCCACCACCGACGGCCCGCCGCCGATCAGCCGTTGCCGCGCCTCGAACGCCATAATGCCAAGGGCAGCGGCAAGGGCCTGTACCAGCTCGGGGGTTTCTTCCCGCCAACCGTAAACAACAACGACGAACATCTGCACCTCCGGCTCTTCAAGACCTTATCGGGGATGTTGCATGTTTATAAATTAACTGCGCTGTTGCTAAACAATAGCCACCCGGGAGCCCCCCTCTATTCGCTTTCAGGTGCATCCGTTTTCGCTGGCAGACTGCTCTCTTCCTTCTGGCGATCGGTGGTGATCTTGACGGCAATGGCAGCAGCCTGCCCGGCGAGCATCCCTTCGGCCTGGCGTTCATACTCCTCTTCACTGCGGTCGTCACGTTCCCTGATCTCCACGTCTGCTGCCTGTTCCTGTTGCCCCGGCAGCTCGACGCGCAGTTCCTCGATGAGCATCAGTACCGCTGCTGCCACCGGCAGGGCGAGAAGCGCCCCGACGATCCCCAGCAAAACGCTCCCCGCCAATAGCGAAAAAAGGATTACAGACGACGGCAGGCGCAACGTGCGTCCATAGACTCTGGGCACGAGCACGGCACTTTCGAACTGTTTGAAGATCAGCATCAATACGAGCACAGTGACTATGATGGCAGGGCCGCGGGATAACGCTGCCAATACCGCGGCCCCTACTGAAAGCAGGGCGCCGATGTAGGGAAGGACGTCGGCAAGGCCCGCAAAGACCGCAATGGCCAGGGCGTTTGCAGCACCGCAGGCCTTGAGGAGAATAAACACGAAAATGGCCATGAAAGCGGAGGTGATTACTTGCCC
The DNA here is from genome assembly GCA_038206285.1 of Geobacterales bacterium. Lineage (GTDB taxonomy): Bacteria > Desulfobacterota > Desulfuromonadia > Geobacterales > DSM-12255 > VEOV01. Next base: position 64,490 of record JBBRBA010000002.1, on the reverse strand, counting down.
GCGGATGTAACCGCCGACAATGGTTTCCAGGTTCAGCATGACCCGGGAAAGCCGGATATGGTGAGACCTGGGAACCACCAGGAAGAGGCCGCCGCGCAGCCGGTCCCGGTCGATAATAATGTACAACGCGAGGAATATGGAACTCAGGGTATACGCGAAGATGGCGATGGCGCGGGTGGAGTACTCGTAGGCATTCGAGACGGCCAACTTTAGAAGATCGCCGGAGTGCACCTTGCGCAGCATTTCCGCCAGGGGGCTGGTCAAGTGGGAGCCGGCCAGCCATTCCGCCAGGCGTGCCCGCAGGACAGGTTCCTGTTCCAGAAGGTTCGACGCCTGCTCCACCAGTGTTGGAATCGTCAGCGTGATGATGAGAACGGTAACCACCATGAGCGCGGTGAAAACTATTGCTATGCCCATCTTCCGGCGCATGTGCCGCTCTTCAAACCAGCGGACCGCGGGACTCAGGGTGCCGACGATAACGAGGGCCGCCACGAGTACCACTACCACCGGTAGCAGCCGGTTCAGCGCCCAGAGGCTGGCGATGAGGAGCAGCAGGGCGATGATGGTGCCGGGAGAGGTTTCGATGCGAATAACGCGCGGACGCTTTTCAATTGAGAGGAGTCCAGCTGATCCTTTATTCGGCATTTTGTCGTCTCCCTTCCTGCGTTGGCCCCAACAGACTCAGATACTACCATGTAACCCCGGTTTCGGGGCAGAAAAGGGGGAAACGAACTGCATCGGCCGGTTTCTGTGCGGATCTCGGGCAAACAGGCTGCGACTTTTTCCCGTGGTCTCACAGTTTCAGAATGCGGCTACGACTGATCATCAATGAGCCGGAGAGAGCATAAAGCAGCACCAGCGGATGGAGTGCAAAGCCGACGATATGGAGTTCGCCGCCCCAGAGACGGTCGCGCAGCGCATCGCCTGCTGCGACGACTTCTGCCGCCAGCGGGCGATGCGACCGTCGAGGATGTCGAAAACGAAGGTGGCGATTATGAGGCTGCCGGCGATGTAGATGTGCCTGACGGGGTCTGTTTCCAGGTAGGACATGGTCGAAAAGAGCGCGCCGGTGCTGCAGGCGGCGTTGCCGAGGGCGAACCAGTCAGCGAGATGGAACTCGCGGATCATGGTGAATTCCTTTGGCGGTTTCGGTGGATGACATGATTTGTAATTCCCCTCAAGAGTTGTGACCAAAGCCACGGCATCATATTTATCCGAGGCCTCGACCTCGGCCCCCACAGCCGTGCAGCCATCCGGCCATCCTGATTTGTGCAGATAACATTCGATGAATCTTTATATGTTGCGCCAATGCACAAGTCAATCAACCCCGCCGGCTGCGGACGGTACGACATCCCGGCGGCAACGGGAAGGATCATCGGCTTAATGAAAGAGGGGCTGCTTTTTAGAAAAGCAACCCCTCTTTTTGTTCCGTCAGGCAGGTCTACAGGTTACGCTGCAGCCTCCTCGACATTTTCAGAAAACAATGTCGCAACATAGCTTCATTACTTGAACGAGAAGCCGCTAAAATTATTACTTTTGGGGCTGCTGTGCGTCAGCATCGTTATGTCCGCTTTTTTGAATCTTATGGTTGCTGTGCAGCCACATACCTGGACCTGGTTCATGACGGTGTCTCCCGAATCGCCGGTTGACAGGTCTGCAGTGAACAGGTCTTCACGCACACAGGAGCTGTTTAAAAAGGAAAACAGTATGTTGCCGTCGAGAACCTTCGACGGCGAGTCATAGAGACCGCTCACGACATAGGCCATGCCTGTACCGTTGTAATCATATGCAGTGCCGGTCGCTTGAATATTGTTGGTTATCTCCTCGTTTAAATCCAGATCTTTCTCTATGACATAGGGCTGACCCTGACAGGCAAGGTAGAATTTCCAGGCACCTTCAGTCTTGGTTGTCGCACAATGTGAACTGCTCATTTCGGAGACATTGCCAGCCTCATCAAACGATTTCAGCGTATAGCAATACTGGGTACCCGCCTTCAGTGTCGTATCATAGGTACTCAAGCCGTCAAAGATCGAGTTGATGGCGACACCGTCACGATAGAGTGTATAGCCTGCGACGCGAGTATCATCGGTAGCTTCGTTCCAGGCTATTTTCAACGCTGTTGTTGAGTAGGGCGTAACAGCAATATTGGTCGGCACGGTTGGCGCCGTTCTGTCAACATCCTTGGTTTTCGGACATTTCATCTCGCTTTTGCCGGACAGATTGCGGCTCTTGTCGTAGGCCGCCACCGTATAACAGTAGGTCTTATTGGTGGTCAGGAAGCTGTCGGTGAAGGTGTTGGTCGGCGAATCGGCAATTTCATGGTCATCCCGGAAAATCTTGTAGCCATCAACATAACTGTTGTCGGTTGCAGGGCTCCAGGCAAGAGTAATATCCGACTGCGATACTGCTGCGACTGCCAGGTCTTTCGGGATAGTCGGTGCTTCAGAATCACTGCACGCGCCCTGTTCACCTTTTACCAGCGGCCATTTCAGTTCAAATAAATTAACTTCGTATTTACCGAGATCAAAGCCAATGACTTCAACTTTAGCCCCCGCCTTGGCGTTCACGCCCCAATAGACGCCATAGTCCAGGCACTCGTTTTTACTGCCGACAACAGCACTTGCCTTGGCCTCGACAAAGGGACCGAAGCTGAGGGTCGGACCGGCGACACTGTAGATCTTCACCGCACTTTCCGCCACTATCGATGCTTTTATGCCTGCCGATCCGTTCCAGGAAGTACCTTTGGCAGCAGCATTCTGGGAAAATTCATGGATGCCGGACCAGCCGTTAGATTTCAGGTATTGTATCCCGGCAGTGGCCTCTGCTGTATAGGTTGCCCCAGCTTCAAACGCTGATTGCACTTCGCCTTCCAGTTTGAAAATGAGTTTAGTGGTCGGCACCAGCACAACAGGGCCGGCGACAATCGGCGCAAAAGTAAACTCGTACAAATCCTTTGTTACATCGATCAGTTCAGGAGCATAGTAACCAAAGCCAACGGTCAAATCGGTATCATTATTGAACTTGAACGCTGTCCGGAACTGCTTGATCCCTTCAAACAGCGACGCATGAAGAGCAAAGTCTGTACCGACCTTGAACGTGGTTTTACCGCTCACCTTGAATTTATTATTACCACCCAGGTAGGAATCGAGACTAACGGTGATTTCTCTAGAAATATTATCAACCGGGGGGACCAGGCGAACGCCTTCCATTAAAGGTACGGCAGATTTGATGTTGTCGTAGGAAAGCTCCTGGTTGTCAATGATGGTACCGTCCTGAATGATCTCCTGCAGGCTGGCAGCCGTAGTATCCAGGTAAATAGCAGCCCCGGCAAGCACGTTTACTGACGTCACTTTCCGGGCCAGTCCTTCGCCGGCGGTAGAGATGATCACGTCCCCCGGCTTCAGTGAGGCAACGGCCGTGGCCGAGATATCAAAGACATAGGTAGTGCCGGACTGGCTTTTCAGCAGAGCCATGGTTGCATTATCCAGCTGGACAACATTTGCCTGCAGCTTGGTTTCGATGGAATTGAAGGTCGGATACACATTCCTGTTTTCATTGAGGGTGACGGTACAAACAGCCCCGTTCACGGTATCGCAACCTGACCAGTGGTGCAGCTGCCAGCTGTCGTCGGCAGCGGCGGTAAGAGTTACTGTTTTCCCCTCCGGGTACTGTTGTAAACAGTTGGCGCCGCAACCGAGTAACCCGTCGCTATCCGTAACTGTGCCCATGCCGAATTTATTGACCGAGAGCATTTTGTTTTGCGTGGGCAAATCTGCGGGGGACGCACCTGTCAGTTTAACCGGACTGATCTTTTTCAGCGGATCATTCGAGAGGACTTCTACCAGTGCACTGCTCTTGGTGTTGGCCGTGTGTGGTTTGAACACAAGCGAAATGGTGCAGGATGCCCCGGAAGCTACATTGGAACAGTAGTTCGTGCTTGAGAAATCGCTCGGGTTGACGCCTTTAACATTCACGCCGTTGATGACGAGATCACTTGACCCGGTATTCTTCACAGTAATGATCTTCTCCAATGAATCCAGGCCGCTCGCAAGTTTGCCAAAATTAACTGCCTTGGGATTTACATTTACCTTGGGCGGTTTTACAGCGGCAACCAGTTTGACTAACGATGAGCTATGCTTGGGGTCATCAGAATGTACCGTTAATATTCCGGTCTTCATCGCATAGGGTAACGAGGCTGTGTACGTGACGTTTACGGTGCATGATGCTGCCGGTGTGAGTATGCCGCAATCGGTTGCATAATTGAACTCTGCAGCGTTTTTCCCCGATACGTCCAGCGAAGTTATCGTCAGATCCGCTGTTCCCTGATTATAAACAGCAAACGTCCTGGTTGCTGAAGTTGCACCTGCCTTAACAGTGCCCAGGTTTACAGCTGCAGGTGCTATCTTGATTTTGGGCAATGGTACTGCAGCCGAAGAAATATTAGTTATGAACATGATTGCCAACAATACCGGTATTTGTACTAGTCGCATAAGTGGATCTCCCTCCTGTTGTTTATTGTCTGCATGTCGTATTTTCGTCAAGTAAGTAATGGCACCGCACCGTCGCGCTGTTGCATCGGACCTTCGAATGGCCTCCGTGCATTTGAATCCGTCTGAAATAGTTGCCGTTGAGCATCATGTCCTGTCTTCTTGATTGGTCCCTGTTTCCTGGTGGCTACAACAGCCCGGAACCCCTCTCCCTTCGCCCATAGGGCCATTATGTAAAGAAAAAGCCCCTCTTCGATAAAATGGAAGAGGGGCTTTAAACCGTGTCTGACAGCACGGCAATGCCTTATTCTCCGGCGGGTCAGCCATCCGTACTTTACGGATCTGTGCCTCTGCGTCCCCGGATTGCTCCGAGTTTGCTCTTATCGTGAGATGCAACTATTCAGTTTTGCCTTGCATGCTAAATTCTGGTTGCTTCACTCTCCGGAAAGAACCGTTGCCAAGCTATTTCGCTGGAACAGACTATGGGTGCATAGGCAACAAATACTGTCGAGCAAACTACAAGCAGATTTATTAGAAGTCAATCGATTTAACAATAACAGCTGCTCGCCTGGAATGTTCACCCCGTTACAACGTTCGTCAGGTCGCACCTCTAAACCGGGTCCGGTGTTGCTGCCGACCTCGACCTGCCGGAACGCCAAAATCTGCCTGAACTGCATTCACTGAGACTCGAACAACCGGACGCTACTGCCCGCATAGCTGCCAGGCGGCTCGCAGCTGCCTTTGATATTGCTTTTCGCGGCATTCTGCGGTATTTCTGGGACGCGTTCATCACAGTTCTTATTGCGGGAAATCAATGGTTTTCAAGCCGATCAGTCCGAAAAAAATCTCTTCACAGATTGCCGATCAGATCCGTGCCTCTATCCTGGCAGGCGAATTTTCGCCCGGGGATAAACTCCCCCCGGAACGTGAACTTGCCGAGATGTTCGGCGTGTCGCGGCCGTCGGTGCGTGAGGCGCTCAACATGCTGGCTTCTTCCGGCCTGGTCATGTCCTATCAGGGCGGCGGTACGGTGGTCCTGTCGCTGGTGGAGACGACCGCCGGCAATGCGCTTTCGGAGCTGATCCGCCGCCAGCAGGAGCGGGCTCTGGACGTTATTGAAGTCCGCAAGGGTATGGAGTCATGGACCGCTTTTTACGCGGCACAGCGGGCTTTGCCGGACGACCTGCGTCGCATGGAGGAGATCATCAACGGCATGGAGCGCAATCTCGTCACCATGATGCCTTCCGAGGATCTGGATGCCAATTTCCACATTGTCGTTGCCAAGGCCACCCATAACATCGTCTGGCTGCATCTGATGCAGAACATCTTCGACGCCATGAAGGCTTTTCAGCAGAGCGTCTGGCGCGCGGTCTATCTGACCGGCGAAGATCACCAGCTGCTCTTCCGACACCATCGGCGCATTTTTGAAGCAATCCGCAGCCGCGATCCGGAGGCAGCCCGCAACGCCATGGCCGAACACCTCAATTTTGCCGAACAGCGCAGCAGCGCCTACGTGGCCCAGCAGCGCTGACCGACTTACCTCTCCTTAGTCTCTTACGACTTTTGTCTTTACAAAATACAGGCAAACCATCTGAAAAACATTACCCACGCAACGACGCAACGGCGCAACGAAAGTCTTTAAAATAAAAATATCAGTTTGTGGTTTTGCGTTGCGTCGTTGCGTGAAACAAGTTTTTGTCCCTGATTTTAACGGCAACTACAATGGGGTGCGCCATCCGCGAATTTATCCTGCTTAAAAGTTATCTGCTGGAAAACCGGCGCAGCTATGCCCTGGGCGCGCTGCTGCTGGCGGGAACAACTGCTTTTGCCCTCTCCATCCCCTGGCTGTTGAAGCTGGCGGTGGAAAGCATCCAGTTTCCGCAAAAGAGCCCCCACTCTCCCGCCTGGTACGGCGGGGCGATCATCGCTGCCGCCATTATCCACGGCATCATCCGGATTTTTTCCCGTACCACTCTGCTGCATACCGCCCGGCGGATCGAATTCAGCCTCCGCGAACTGATGTATGCCCGGCTGCAGCAACTTGACCTCTCATTTTTCGACAAAGAGCGCACCGGCGATATTCTCTCCCGCTTTGCCAACGACCTGACCAATGTGAGAATGCTGGTCGGCTTCGGCATCCTCAACATCATAAACACGCTGCTGGTCTACGCGGCGGCCCTGGTGCTGATGTGCAGCCTGAGTCCTCTGCTGACGCTCTATGCCATACTCCCTTTTCCGCTGATGATCTTCGTTGTCAAACGGATCAGCGCCTCGATGTTCCGCCGCTCAAGGCAAGCCCAGGAAGAACTGGCACGTCTTACCAGCACTGTCGAGGAGAACGTCTCGGCAGCGGCGGTGATCAAGGCATACTGCCGTGAACAGGCCGCCATCGCCTCTTTTACCAGGGTCAGCGCCGGCTACATGAAGAGCAATATGCGCATCGCCCAGCTGCGCGGGCTGATGATCCCGGTGATGGCGGCCACCGGCGCCATGGGAACCCTGATCATAATGTTAATGGGGGGCGGGCAGGTGGTAGCCGGCCGCCTCACTCTCGGAGATTTTGTCGCCTTTAACGGTTACCTGGCGATGCTGATCTGGCCGACAATAATGATGGGCTGGATTCTGAATCTGATCCAGCGGGGCGCCGCCTCAATGTCCAGGCTTAACTGGATTCTGCAGGCCGAGGCAAAGGTTGCGGAGCCGGAAAACCCGGCGGTTATCAGCCATATCGATGGCAATATCGAGTTCAGGCAGCTCGGTTTCGCCTATGACGACAAACCGCTGCTTAGCGACCTGTCCCTGGTTATCCCTGCCGGTTCCCGTCTCGGTATCGTCGGTCCGGTAGGCGCCGGCAAATCCACTCTGGTAAGCCTGCTTGCCCGGCTCTACCCGGTTGCCGCCGGCACCATCTTCATTGACGGCATCGACATCAACAGCATGGCGCTCACCGACCTGCGCAGCCTTATCGGCTTTGTGCCGCAGGAGAGTTTTCTCTTCTCCCGCAGCATTGCCGCCAACATAGCTTTCGGCAGCAGCAGCGCAGTTGCCGAAGACGTCCGCCAGGTGGCGGCTCTGGCGAGTCTGCATGAAGATGTCGAACAGTTTCCCGAAGGTTATGGCAGTATGGTAGGGGAGCGGGGGATAACCCTTTCCGGCGGGCAGAAGCAGAGGACGTCAATCGCCCGGGCACTTCTCAAGGGGAGCCCGATTCTGATTCTCGATGATCCGCTTTCGGCAGTGGACAGCGAAACCGAAAAGGCAATTCTCGCCTCTCTCTCAAAGGAGCACGGCGCCAGAACAGTCATCATCGTCTCCCACCGGCTTTCAGCCCTGCGTGACTGTGACCGCATCATCTATCTGGATGAAGGCCGCATTGTGGAACAGGGGAGTCATCAGCAACTGCTTGCGCTTGACGGCAGGTATGCGGCGTTGCAGCGGGAGCAGCAGCTGCGGGCGGAAATTGCTGCGCCATGATGCAAGCCAGGGCAATGAAATTACGCCTGGTTTTCTTGACAACCAATCAGGCCGTATTAAAATTAAACGACATAATCCCGATAGAAATCGCTGCTCGACTGCCTGTTTAGCTGCTTGCACGCAGGCGTAAAAGGGAGGTTGTCCATGAACTCACCCGACAGATTGCTGACAGGTATTTTCCGTAGCCGGGCGGCAGCCTTGTTGCTGCCGGTGCTGCTTAATGGCATCCTGGCTGGCTGCATTGCCACCAGATCCGAAATGCAGGGGGGCTTTACCGGTCTGGCTGAAAAAAATGCCACCGCCGAAAAGGTCAGCCTTTTTTTCCACTTCAAACCGACACAGCAGCAGCATGGCTTTGACAGCATCCCGAAACTGAAGGAATTCGTGGTCAAGGACTTTGATGATCTCTTCCGTGATGCCCTCGCGGAAATAAGCAACATTTCGCACTACAACACCTTTATCGAGTCACCCCATGACGTCAATCTGCTGAAACGCCGGCAGGAGCTGGAAAACTTCAAGAGCAGCCATGACTATACCCTGGAGGTCATCTTTTTCGAAGAGTCGTCCTTCAAGCAGCAGTGCCTGAGCGGCACCATCTCGCTCCTGTCCCTGTCCGTCGTGCCGATGCCGTATACCTGGGATTACACGATAACCGCCAACCTGCTGGACAAGAAAGGCCATACGCTGCGCACCTATCAGCGCAAGGCAACGCTTGACAACTGGGTAGAGGCCCTGCTGATCTTTGCCTATCCGTTCTACCCGCTCGAAGGGAAGCGGGAAGAGATTTATTCAGCGTCACTGCACGATATTTTCCGGCAGATCGAAGCCGAAAGGATTTTGCAGAAATAATAATTCCGGGGCAATTACAACTCGTTTTCCAGCCTCAACATAGAGAGACCTCCGGGTTTTATAACTCCCCGGAGGTCTCTTGTATTTGTGCAATGGCAAACATGCCGGCCAACTGGAGCTGTCAGCTCCTGCCTGCCGGCAAACCCGCTTGCACCTGCTCCAGCATCGTTGCCAGCATCTCGACCCGCGGCATGGCCACCCCCTTTGCCATCCCGGCGCCGAGCGGTTTCCTGAAGATGGCGTCGATCTCCAGCTCCCGCCCCTCTTCACGGTCAATCTGCATCGACGGCCGGTACTCCCCCATGTTGTCGGTGAACTCGATCATGCTGTCGCTAAAACTTTCCGCAATGCTGCTGCCCAGTTCCTGCATATTGGCCGCAGCAATCACCTCCAGCATCAGCTCCCGCACCAGCTTTCCGGTCGCCGCAACAGCCAGCAGCCGATCAACCGGCTGCAGCAGCAGCGCTGCCAGGCCGTTGAAGGGAATGTTCCAGACCAGTTTCTCCCACCTGGCCTTGCGCAGATCAGCGGTTGTCCTGCAGTCGACTCCGGCCCGGCTCAAGATCTCTGCCAGACGCTCTATCCTGGTGTGATCCCGGCAGACAAATTCACCGAGTACTATCCTGCCGGCGCCGAGGTGATGGACGACGCCGGGCTCGGCCCGATTGGAGCAGAGGAAGGCAACGCCGCCGATAATCCGTTCTCTCCCGAAAAGAGCGGCCAGGGTCTCTTCGTTGCCCAGCCCGTTCTGCAGCGTCAGAATCTCTGTCCCTGTTGCCAGCAGCGGCGCTATCAGCTCCTGCAACCTGTCATTGGCAAAGGCCTTCAACCCCACCAGCACCAGGTCAACCTTGCCTATTTCTGTTGTTGTCCGCCAGGCATTGACTCGTGGCAGAAAAAAATCACCGTTTATAGAGAAGACCTGCAGACCATTCTGCCTGATGGCATCAAAATCCCGGCGCAGCAGAAAGTGCGTCTCCACGCCGCTTTTCTGCAGGAGCGCACCGTAATAGAGCCCGAGCGCCCCGGCGCCGACTATGGCGACTCTCATATTATGACCTTGCGCCGGCAGGAGCCGGCCTTTTCAGTATGGCCAGCATCTCCTCATGGATCAGGCCGTTACTGGCAACAATGCGGTGGTTGTAGACCGAATAGGGGGCGCCGTCAATACCGCTGACCCTGCCGCCGGCCTCCTTCACCAGCAGCACGCCGGCAGCGACATCCCACGGTTTCAGCTTGCACTCCCAGAAGCCGTCGATTCTGCCGGCAGCGACATAGGCCAGATCGAGAGCCGCAGCCCCGGCTCTCCGGATGCCGCGGCAGTTCAGCTGGAAATTGAAGAAATGGGCAAAATTGTTCTCCATGTCAGTGGCACAGTCGTAGGGAAAGCCGGTTGCCAGCAGGGAGCTTTGCAGCGGCGCGCGTTTCGAGACCTGCAGTCTTGTGCCGTTAAGTGCGGCTCCTTCCCCTTTGACCGCAGTGAACAGCTCATTCATCATCGGGTGGTAGATAACGCCGAGACAGATCTCGCCCTCGATCTCCAGGCCGATGGACACGGCAAACCAGGGGAAGCCGTGGGCAAAGTTGGTGGTGCCGTCAAGCGGATCGATAATCCACTTGTGGCTGGCGCCGCGGCAGCCATAGTCGTTCTCTTCGGCAAGAAAATCGTGCTCCGGGAACGACTGCTGCAAGCCGCCGACCAGCAGCGCTTCCGCGGCCTTGTCAACCTCGGTTACCAGGTCGATGGCACCCTTGAGCTCTATTTTTATCGGTTGCCAGAGTTTGGCGCGCTGCAGTTCGCCGGCCTCTCTTGCCAAGGCGACAGCTCTGTCGAGGTATTTTTGCAACGATGAAGTCATGAATACCTTCCTGGGATCGAGGCTCAGGATTACAGGATCGAGGAACGAGGGTCAAGGTTACCTTCTTAGGCTCGAGGATAAGGGATCGAGGTAAAAGGTAAAGCTAAAAACTTTTTCCTTTCACCTCGTTCCTCCGTCCTTTGTCCTTGGTCCTATTTATTCTCCGGAATAGTGATGCAAAGGCACTCTGCTGATGCATAGAGCGTCTTGCCGCAGAAGACCCGCCCGTGCACCATGACCTTGCGCCCTTCCGCCGAAACGACCCGGCTCTCCACCGTCACCACCTTCTGCAGCGGCAGCATATTGCGGAAGCTGATATTCAGGTTGCCGACCACAATCGGATAGCCGGCTGCCCAGGCAGCCAGGCCGAGCGCTTCGTCAAGCACGGCAGCAACAGCGCCGCCATGCGCATGGCCTGGAGGGCCTTCCGTCTCCGGGCCGAACCAGAGCCGTGCATGCAGATGCTTTTCTTCATCGCGATAGTAGCGGACGCGAAAGCGGTTGCCTTCGGGATCGCCGGAGACAAAGCGAAGCGATTCCCCGACGAGCGAAGGGGCATCAAAGGGGATCCAGCCGGTTTCGCCGCCGAGATCAACGGTTGTGGAACGCTCATTTTCAACACTCTGTTCTTTCATATCTTACCTTTCTTTTTTGCCTGCTAAAGTGTCAGCTTGACACGACAGCCTGATTGTCAGTACATTTCATTAGCTGCGCTGCAGCCATTTATAAAAACCTCAATCAGAAGGAAAAAGCAAGATGATTTATGCAAAAACCCCCATCAGCAGGGGCTATACGAACCGGATCCTCAACGTCGATATTACCGCCGGCACCATCACCACTCCCGGCCTTGATCCGCAGACACGGGACTATTTCATCGGCGGCCGGAGCCTCGGTCTCTACCTGCTGCATCAGGCAATCACGCCGGATACCCTGGCCGAAGATCCGCGTAACCCGCTGATTCTTGCCAACGGTCCGCTCGGCGGCATTCCGCAGTTTCCCGGTACTGCCAAGGCGATGGCGGTGGCGCTCTCACCGCTTACCGGCATTCCGGGTGTTTCCAATTTCGGCGGCTATTTCGGCGCCTTCCTCAAGTATGCCGGTTTCGATGCCCTGCAGGTGACCGGCAGAAGCGATAGTGAAGTCATGCTGGTGATCAACGGCTTTAGCAACGAGATCACCATTGAGCCGGCGCCGCATGATGAAGAGGCGTTCGACCTGCAACGGCATATTGCGCAGCGTTATACCGCTGCCGGTTATGAGAAGCGCAACATCGCCTTCATGTCCACCGGTATCGGCGCGATCAATACTGCGTACGGCTGTATCAACAGCCACTACTTTGACGTTACCAAGCCGGCCAAAGATGGCGGCAAAGGGGTCTGGCGGACGAAGCAGGCAGGGCGCACCGGCATCGGCTCGGTGATGAGAAGGAAAGGGCTGCTCGCCATTGTCGTTCTGGCCGAATATCCGCATGGCGACAACCCTTACGGCGCCGCCGACTGGGAAAAGGTCAGGGATGCCGGCAGACGGCTGCACAGCATAGTCAAGGAGGTCGATCCGCAGCAGTTGAAAATGGCCCGTAAAGGGAGCGTCGGCCTGATTACTTTCATGAACAAGCACGAATACCAGTCGCTGCCGGTCAACAATTTCCAGGGTGGTTCCGACCCCAGAGCCCACCAGATTTGCGGCAAGCACTATGCCGAGCATCTGTTCGAGCATCGCGGCATGGACGGCTGCTTTCCAGGCTGCAACCTGCAGTGCAACAAAGGGGGGTGGGTGACGCTCGTCTCCGGCGCCCACGCCGGGCAGAAGGTCTGGGTCGACGGCCCCGAGTACGAGACTGCCGCCGGTTTCGGTTCGAATCTCGGCATCTGGAGCGCCGAATTCATCATGGAAGCAAACTGGCACTGCGATAATTACGGCATAGATACGATTTCGACGGCAACGATCATGGCTTTCCTGATGGAGTGCTTCCAGCGCGGCTATCTGACGAAAGAGGATACCGGCGGCTTCGGGCTCACCTGGGGGGACGAAGCGGCTGCCGCAAACTTCATACACCAGCTTGCCCATGGCGAAACCGAGATGGCCAGGGTGGCCGGAAAAGGGATGCTGGCGATCGAAAGCTGGGTTGCCGCCTGCTGTGAAAAGCGTACCGGCAGCAATCCGGCGAAAGAGTTGGCCGTTTTTGCCATGCAGACCAAGGGGCTGCCGTTCTCCTTCTACCGGACGCACCGTTCTCTCTCCATGCAGGGCTCCTATGCTGCCGCAAGCGATATCGGCGCCCATCACGCCGCTGCCTGGCTGATCAAGGCCGACCTGCTCGGGGCATTCCCGACCTTTCAGGACAAGGCAAAGGCGCTTATGACCTATCCGCGCGTCCGGCTCGGCAACGACAATCTCGGCGTCTGCAAGCTGCCGTGGGTCGATGTCTTCAACCCGGAATCAGCCAAAAGGGTAAACGAGGATATTTACATCAATCCGGCCTCGCAGGATATCTATGCCGACTTCTACAACGGCATGCTCGGTACCGACCTGACCTGGGAGGAGATCTTCGCGCAGACCGACCGGGATATCAACCTGCAGCGGGTGATGAATGTCATGAAGTACGGCAAAAAGACCGCATCGTTTGACTGGATTCCGGAGCGGGCGATCGGTCCTACCGAGGACTCTCTTTATGAGGCGGAGGCTGATTACTGCGATGCCGAGGTGGCGAAGATTGCGGGTAAAGAGATTACCGCTATGCCGACTGCTGCAAAGCGGCAGCTCCTCATGGCGCATCGCAAAGAGGAGCTGCAGCGGCTGGTAGCCGTTTATTACGAAGAGCGCGGCTGGAGCGGGCAGGGGATTCCGCGCGTCGAGACCCTCAAGCAGCTGGGGCTGTGGGATTTTCTTGGCAAAGAGACGCAGCTGCGGCTGGCAGAATTCGGTTAACTTGCCTTTTCAGCGGTAGCGGCTACAATTTAAAACAAACTGCTGTTTAACCACAGAGTTCACAGAGGAAAGCAAACAGAGGAAACCAAAAATAGCATTTGGTTACACCCATATTCTGTTAAACCAAAAAGTGAGTCACTGTCTTTATTAACTCATTGGGTTTACTCTGTGTTTCTCCGTGTCCTTTGTGGTAACTGCTTTTTCTTGGTTTAATAGTCAGTTATCTTTGCGAAAAAGGAGAGTTTCATTATGAACGAGCGCAAAGGGATCATAACCTTCAAGGGTAACCCGTTCACGCTGCTTGGACCTGAACTGAAAGCCGGCGACAAGGCGCCCGACTTTACGGTAGTTGACAATGCGCTGGCAGCGGTGACCCTTGCCAGCTACAGCGGCAGGATCAAGGTTATCAGCTCGGTCCCCTCGCTTGACACGCCGGTGTGTGACATGGAGACGCGGCGCTTCAATCAGGAAGCTGCCAGCCTCCCGGAAAATGTCGTGGTCCTGACCGTCAGCCTCGATCTGCCGTTTGCCCAGAAGAGATGGTGCGGCGCAGCCGGTATCGACCGGGTGACGACCCTTTCCGACTATCAGGAACGCTCCTTTGCTTCAGCTTACGGCGTGCTGATCAAGGAGCTGAAGCTGCTTTCAAGATCGATCTTCGTCATTGATGCTTACGACACCATCCGCTATATCCAGCATGTGCCGGAAGTGACCAGTGAGCCTGACTATGCCGCGGTCATGGCGGCAGTTAAGTCGCTGCTGTAGTTTCCGGATGGGACACTAACCAAGGAGGCGCCCGAATGATCACCTCTCTTCTCGACGGCAACAAACGCTTCGTCACCGAAGTTTTCGACCGGGAGCGTGATTATTTCGAGGAACTGGCCAAGACCCAGCGGCCGACGGTGCTCTGGATAGGCTGCTCCGACTCGCGTGTCCCGGTGAACACCATCACCCAGACCAAGGCGGGGGATGTATTTGTTCACCGCAACGTGGCCAACATCGTTGCCACCAACGACTGGAACCTGTCCGCCGTACTCGAATTCACCATCAACCATTTGCAGATTCCGGATATCGTCGTTTGCGGCCACTACGGTTGCGGCGGGATAGCCGCCATGGACGAAGAGCTCATTGACGACCGCTACATCCCCATCTGGCTGAACAATGCCTACAAGGCAAAGGAGAAGGTGGACGAAAAGATCCTCAGCCTCCGGATCAAGCTCTCCCAGGAACAGCGGATGCAGCTTATCGTCGAGGAGAACGTGCGTCTGCAGCTTGAACATCTGCGGGAATATCCATTCGTCAGAAACGCCATGCAGGAGAAGAGGCTCTCCATCCACGGCTGGGTCTACGACATGACCAACGGCGAAATCAAGGTTATCCAGCGCGATACCGTACCGTGCAGCTGATGAATCGTAACCGCCGCTGGACCATTTTTTTCGTTCTTTCCCTGATCTACATTCTTGTCTACTTTTACCGGGTGTCGCTGGCCGTTGTTGCCGGCGACATTTCCCGCGAACTCTCCCTTTCCCCCGCTGATCTCGGCCGGCTCTCCGGCATCCTCTTCTATGTCTATGCTTTTGCCCAGCTGCCACTGGGACCTTTGATAGACCGCCTTGGCAGCAGGGTCGTCATCAGCGGCTGCGGCGTGCTGACTACTGTCGGCGGCGCACTCTTTGCCGTTGCTGCCAGCCTTGAAGCCGCCATGATTGCCAGAATACTGATCGGTGTCGGCACCGCCTCGGTACTGATGGCGACTTTCACCATCTTCAGCCACTGGTTCAGCAAGCAGGAGTTCGGCAAGGTCTCGGGTCTGATGGTGGCGGTCGGCAATCTCGGCAATGTTATGGGGACGGTTCCGCTTGCCCTGGCAGTTGCCGTCATCGGCTGGCGCAGCTCTTTTGTGGTCATTGCCGTGCTGCAGGGGCTGGTGACGGTTCTTGTCTACGTCATGGTCAGGGACAGGCCGGCAGCGGAGAATCATGCGGAAACGGCTGCAGAGAGGGAAACGGTCGGCGTCATCGCTGCCTGGAAAGAGATCTTCAGCAGGCACGACTTTCTGCTGCTGGGGGGCGTTTCCTTTTTCTGGTATGGCTGCTATCTGGCCGTACAGGGCCTCTGGGGGGGGCCCTACCTGATGGAGATTCTGCACCTTTCGCGCACCGCTACCGGGCAGATGCTGATGTGCACCTCGCTCGGCTTCATCGGCGGCAGCCTGGTTGTAGACACGCTGGCGCGCAAGGTTTTCAACTCCTACAAGAAAACCCTGCTGGCAGGTCAGTGCATCCTGCTTATTTTAATGAGCGGCTTTAGCGGCTGGGGGGAACTGCTGCCACCGGCGCTGCTGTTTGTCTGGTTTTTCTGCATCGGGCTGGCGGTCTCTTCAGGCATAATGATCTACCCGCTGATACGCAACATGTTCCGGGTGAGGATCGTCGGCACGGCGCTTACCTCGCTCAACTTCTTCGTTCTGATGGGAGCGGCGGTAACGCAGCACGTGATGGGGTTGATTATCGAGCATTCGGGAGCAGGCGGCATGACTGCCAAGGCATTTCATGCCGCCTTCCTCCTGCCGATATGCGGTCTGGCCGCAGCGATCCTGCTCTATCTGCCGGTGAAGGAGTGCAGGTAAAGTTGAATCAGTACCTGCTAAATTATAACTCCCCCTACCCCCCTCTTATAGTTTAAGAGGGAGAATAATTCCTCCTCCTCTTAAGTTAAGGACCCTCTGGGGCCTAAAGGGAGGCTGGGAGGGGTTATGAAGCGAATAGTTATCCATTTTCCAGGCCACAATAAATTGACGAATTACTGTATTTCAGTTATTCTGCACTTAGAGGTGACACATATGCAACAGACAGTTATTCTTTCCAGTCGCGGTCAGCTTACCTTGCCGGCATCACTACGTAAACGTTTCGGTTTAAAGAGCGGCGGTGCGGTTATCATTGAGGAGTGTGGTAATTCGCTTATTCTCAAACCAGCAGCAGTGTTGGAGATCGAGATGTATACCGATGACCGGATTGCCGCCTGGAATGCTGAAGACCTATTGACCGATGAAGAGCGCAGCTCACTGCTCGCCAGGCATACACCGGTGCCATGAAACAGGTCTTTCTTGATGCAAATGTTCTTTTTACTGCCGCGCATAATCCTGGAGGCAAGGCAGCGCTTGTTGTCGAGCTTGCTGCAGCTGGTCATTGCCAACTCTTTACCAGCGAGTACGCCCATGAAGAGGCCCGCAGAAACCTGACCGCCAAGTATCCGCACTGTCTGCCGCAACTGGCTCACCTGCTTAGCACGGTCAACATAACCCCGAGCAACCTTTCTGTTCCCTTCCCCGACTCTCTCGTCCCCAAAGACGCCGCCATTTTTCAGGCTGCGGTAACCTGCAAAGCCACGCACCTGCTGACCGGCGACCTAAAACATTTCGGTCATCTGATGAAAAGGCCTGATGAGACCTTCGGCATCACTGTCCATAGCGTTGCCGATTTCCTTAGTTCACTCTGATTCAAGTAGTATTTCCAGTTTTTCCCGATTTTCCTCCTGCAATCTATGCCTGCGACTGTCAATAAAAAAGCCGTTCCTCCCGTTAAGCCGAGCAAAGAACGGCGATTCCCCAAATAGCGGGGGCTGAAATCTCTTTATCCATTACTTCCGCAATCGCAGGAGTGGAGGTAACAAGGAGGATGATTAATGTCTCAATGATTTTTTCATTTTTCTTTTTCACATAACGTCTGTGAGCACAGCGGGTTCAACGCTGTTGCGCTTGGTTGGACTTATCCATGCAGAAATGAAAAGGTCGTTTGTCTCCCTTGATACTTGAGGCTGACTCACGACCTTTTAACCTGATATTTTCATCCGTAAGGGCTAGACGTTTATACCGATGTGACGACCATCAGCCAGTTCTACATCCAAAGATAATTTGCCGCCAAGCGCCTCAATGTAACGTTTGAGAGAAGAAATTTTAACTTCGTGGCCGCGTTTTTCCAAATTGGCGACGGATGGTTGCGATATTCCAAGCGCCGCGGCCAGATCATGTTGTGACATCTCCACTGTTTGACGTAATTGAGCAAGGCGGAGTTCAAAAATTTCTTGGTCCGCCTGAGCACGTGCTGCCGCTACAACAGTAGGATTTACTTTTTTAATTAGTTCTGAAAGTTGCCTTGCCATAACTTACTCCTGTTCTTGCAAATAGTTTAGAAATTCACGCTCTGCAATAGGGATCATGGTTTCGTAAAAATGCTTATTCCCGGCTTTGTCACCGCCACAGAGCATCACCGCCTGGCGGAGAGGGTCAAAGGCGAAAAATACACGGTACGGTTTGCCCTTGTGTTGTACGCGGAGTTCTTTCAGGTTCTTAATCTTGTCAGTGCCTTTGAGACTGTCAACGTGCGGCCTGCCTAACATAGGTCCGTATTGTTCAAGAACAAATATAGCGGCCAACACATCTTGTTGTTCCGAAGCATCCAAGCCTAGAAACCAATCATCGAAGTATTTGACCGTTACAATTTTCCAGACCATATTTCATTCCTTTGTCTTAAAAATAGCTTTCAAGCTATATAATGTCAAGGCTATATTTGTGGACAAATTCCGTAATTACCGGTTGTTTATGTAGATAACGGCGGCAATTACTACCGTGAGTATAATCATGAGTTCAGGGGACACCAGGAGTTCAGGGGACAGAGTTCAGAGAGTTCAGGGTAGAGTAGAGAGCAGGTTTAACCTGCTCTCTACTCTACCCTGAACTCCTAAATAATTAAATATGGTGTCCCCAGAATTCGGTGTCCCCAGAATTCCGTCCCCACGAAGCAAGGAGGAGGGGGAAACGGTTTATGAAACCTTTCTGCCTTCACAATAACCTGCGAAGTGCGAGCAGTTCCGGCTGCTGTGCGACCTGAAAGAGAAACGGGAAAGGGGGGATGAAGAGTTACGCTGCCTTTACATGAAGTTGGCGCTGATGTCTTATAACTGGCGCGAGCGCCCTCAAAGCTTCGGCAACAGTAGCTGCGTCAGGGAAAACATCAAGAATGTCGGGAGGGATCACCACCACATTGGATCCTTCTGCATAGCGCTTTGCCGTAACTCCACGGACAGCTTTTGAAAAATCATATTCAGGCCGCATCGTGTCACGATTATTGGCTCTTGCGCCTTGTTGTTTACTCTTGTTCATATTGATTCCTTTCATATCGCGTAGCAGGTCGGGCGGATATGATGCGAGTGCGAGGCGGACGTTCCGCAAAAGCTACCACAAGAAGATGTTGCTGCACTGAAAGCCCCATTACCAGAAAACGCTGTTCATCATCTGCATGTTTTGGATCATCCATGAGCAGTGAAAGCGGATCACCAAAAACGGTTGTAGCCTCATCAAAAGAGACCCCGTGCTTTCTCAGGTTTGATGACGCTTTTCGTGAATCCCACTCAAAAATATAACCCATTCAATACTCCAGAAAAAGAAGCGTGCAGGCATTCAAGTAGTATCCACCTCAGTGTTGTCGTTATTATTGTATGGCATCGAGGCGGTTGAAGCAACTATTTAACACTATTCTAATGTCAATATACCCACTAGTAACGCTTGACGTTAATAATGACTTGCGTTACCATTTACCCAATGATCACTTCCTTCAAATGTAAAGAAACCGAGAAGATATTTAACGGTAAATTTTCTTCCGGATTGCCCCAGGCTATTCAGCGTCTTGCCGCTCGAAAACTCGAATATCTGGATAGTGCAGGGGAGATTGAAGATTTAAGTTCTCCTCCCGGAAATCGTCTGGAGCCCTTGAAGGATGACCGTGAGGGGCAATACAGTATCCGTGTCAACGAACAATGGCGCATCTGTTTTGTGTGGCGAGACAATAATGCCGCTGCTGTCGAAATTGTGGATTATCATTAAGGAGACGTTTATGAGTAAAAGAGACTTCCCGCCAATTCATCCCGGCGAAATATTACGGGAAGAGTTTCTGCTCCCACTGGGGATCAGCCAGTATCGGCTTGCAAAGGAAATTCATGTTCCGGCACGTCGCATCAACGAGATCGTACTGGAAAAGCGAGGTGTTTCAGCAGACACTGCTCTTCGCCTTGGCCTCTACTTCAACACCACTGCTCAATTGTGGATAAACCTGCAAGCCCGCTTTGATCTTGAGGTGGTGCGTGATGCTATTGCCGACAGGTTGGAAGCTGAAATTATGCCTTTTAAAAGAGCAGCGTAAATTGTCAATCGCCCGCAGGTTTCTGGATACTCCTGAGTTATACAAAAATGCAGCGTTGTCCGGTTTGGTTTTTGCATTTGGCTCCCTCAAAAACAACTATCTATCTTGTCTCAGAGAGCTTGGTTGAGGATGAATAACTATACTGGCTCGCCGATCTGAAGGATAAGCGGTCGATAGTACACCGGGCCTATGAACCTGATACTCTCGGTATGGCTAGTACGGCGCTGAGGTGTTTCAGGATAACAAACAATAACCGGATTAGCCCTGATCTTCAGCTATTAAGATTGTCATTCCCGAATGTCTTTATCGGGGATCCATGATTTCAATCGGGTATAAGCTGGATTCCCGACCAGAATCGCTTCGGGAATGACAGTTTGGGGGCTAGCTGAAGATTGGCACTAATCAGGAACAATAATGCCGCTCCTTCCACTTTCGGAAAGAGCGGCATCAACAGACTTATCAGTACAACAAATTACAGAATATCCACAAGCTCCAGTTCAAAGATCAGGTTCTGACCGGCGAGCGGGTGATTGGCATCGAAAGTAACCTCTTTAGCCGTTATTTCAACAACAGTTACGCCCATTTCTTCCTCATCCTCGCCTGACAGAATCAGCTCGTCACCTGCCTGCGCATCGAAATCCTCAGGCAGATCGCTGACCGGTACCGTAAAGACCTTCTCGTTATCGAAGGCGCCAAACGCCTCTTCTGCCGGGATGACTATGCTTCTCTTTTCGCCGGTGGACATCTCGGCAAGCGCCTCTTCCACTGCAGGGAAAAACTCTCCCGAGCCGATAACAAGCTCCATCGGCCCGACTTCATGATCGCAGCCGCAGTCGTCGGTGCCGCAATCGTCACTGTCGCAGCCGTCATCAGCGCAGTCGCTCTCGAATGTGGAGTCAAAAACCGTTCCATCCTCCAGCTTGCCTACATAGTTGAACAGTACTTTGTCCCCGGTTTTCGCTTTTTTCATTTAATCACCCTTATCCTTCTTTTTCGGCTCAGAGCCGTTATTAGGACCGCCGTAACGGTCGATGAATATATTTTTATCAAGCCGGTCGAGCCCTTTGGCCATCAGCCGGAGACCCATCATGATCAGCACCAGTCCGAGGAAAACAAAGGCGGGTTCGCGGGCAATCAGCGCCGTCGTGCCGATGGCCATGTAGAAAACGCCCAGCTTCTGGCATCTTCTCTGCCGATCCACACCCGTGCTGTTATCTGAATAGGAATAAAGCTGGAAACAGATAACCATTAGCGGTAGCATTGCAAGAATTTCAATATAAGTTTTCATGACAGTCCTTGTATTTTTATCGTTTGACTCCCGAAGCAGGAAGTTGGATTATCGCGGGAGCCTGTCGTACTTCGGTAATAGCAGCAGATTATTTCCTGAAGTCCGTCAGGCTCCTAAAACAGCGCATTGTCTCAAAGGAGTAATCAATGATCCTTCCCATCAACGAAATCGAAACCCGCATCCTCGGCGCCCTTATCGAAAAAGAGCTGACCACTCCTGAATACTATCCCCTGACTTTAAACTCTCTCACCAATGCATGCAACCAGAAATCCAACCGCGATCCGGTTATGGCTCTGGAAGAGAGCGACATTATTCGCGGACTCGACAGATTGCGGTCGAAAGGAATTGCCCGGCTGTCCGGCTCAGGCGGGAGAGTACCCAAATACTGCCACACGCTCGGAGAAAAGTTTGCTCCGCCTGAGCTTGCGATCCTTGCCGAGTTGCTGCTGCGCGGCCCGCAAACGCTCGGCGAACTCCGCAGCCGCGGCGAGCGGATGGCCTCATTTGCCGATATTGCTGCAGTTGAAGAGTCAATTAACGAACTGGAGCAATTCGAGCAGCAACTGATTGTTCTCCTCCCGCGGCAACCGGGACAGAAAGAGCAGCGTTATGCACACCTGCTGTCAGGTGAGCCGGTGGCAGCTGCGGTTGAACGTCAGCCGCAACCGGAAGCTGCAAGGGTCCGGGTGATGGCTGAGGATGAGAGGCTTGCCGCGCTTGAAGCAGAAGTTGCGGCGACCAGAGAAGAGCTTGCCGCCCTGCGCCGGATGATGGAAGAGTTCAAGGAGCAGTTTGAGTAACTTTGTTGCGCAGTTTGTTCCAGTCCATGGTTTTGTAGATTTCCAGGAGCGCTCTGTTGTTGAGTGTCTCGCTGATGCCGCTCTTTTCCGGGTCATGGAGGGTATTGCCGTCAAATTTCCACTGAATGACGACAAGCTGAAGCGCTTCCAGCGGCAGCTTTGGATTGAAGTATCTGAAATTAGGAGTGACAACCGCAACTCCGGAACTGCTGTCCAGCGGCAGCAGTGACGGACTCTGGCCGTCAGCCGATGCCCCGTCAACCCGTGCCTGCACAGTGCGCTGCTCCGGCGTCAGCCCGGCCAGCTCTGCCTGCAGCTGCAGCAGCCGCTCCTTCAGTACCTCTGCCGACTCCTTTATCCTGCCTGTCAGCGAACGGCTCTTCTCTACCCACGCTTTTTCATCCGCCGGATCAATCCAGGTTCTGCCTTCTTCCACCAGTATCGGCATGCCGCTCTGCGTGTTGACTTCAACCCCCTTGCCAGGTTTATTCTTCCCTTTTTTCACCGGTGCCGGCGGCAGCCCGAGCTCTTTTGAAACAGCGGCTATTTCTGCCTTGAGATACCTCTCCCTGCTGACCGGAAGCCAGAGCGGCCGGCTTTTTCTTGCCAGCACCGCGACAGCATGGCCGTTGTTCAGATATGTCGGCATACCGGCTCTTTCGCCGGCAGCTGCCGGCTCGGGAAGGATATAACCGTCAGCATCCTTGTGCAGAACAGGAAGGTGCGAAAAAACCTGTCCGAGGCTGTTTGTTGACACATCCATGGTAGAGGGGGTGTTGAATGCCGCCTTAAGCCTGCCCCCTTTGTCGGCGTAACGCCCGATCATCATGGCCAGAACAGCTGTCGGCCGCGAAGGGGGGCAGTGCTTGCCCGTGCAGATGTCATATCTGTCTTTGCCGGAGAATGATCCCCAGAAACGGACCTCAAAACCTTTGGGAGGGCTCATGACCGGGGTGGTCGTAATGAGGCGCGCTATCTCCTGCAGACTTCCTTTGAGTTTTTTCTGCCCGGCAGCGCCGATTTTTTTCAGGTCAGGGCCGGATTCGTTCATGGAAAAGGTCCATTTGCCGACCTGTTCGGCAGAAGCAGGACCAGGGGCAGGAGCGGACGCAGCAGTATCGGCGACAGGCTCAGACTCGGGAGCAACAGCAGGCACAGCAGGGGGTGGCGCTGAATCAGGAGCCGGTGCAGTAACCGGAACAGGGGCTGGAGCTGGTGCAGGTGCAGTAACCGGAGCTGGAACAGGCTCAGCTGCCGGCTCGGCTGCCGGCGCAGAGGCAGGAGCAATAAGCGGAGCAGAAGTCTCTTCGGCATGCAGTGGAGCGCCCGGCAAAACCAGGGCGGTCAAGAGAACAAAGCATATTGTGCGGCGTTTCATAATCCCCCTCCTGCTAGTGATTATAATGAAAGCAGAAGATACCACAAAATTTCAGGGAGTGGAACAGCTGTCAGCTGCCGCCCGTATCATCACCAGCATCATTTTGAAGCGTTCGACAGCTTTGAGGGAGTGGGGAAGGTTGGCAGGCATGATAATAAACTCGCCGGCAACTACCCGCTGCGGCTTGCCGTCAATCGTCACCTCGGCGGTGCCGTCGACAATCTGCACAAAGGCGTCATAAGGGGCGGTATGTTCGCTGAGCCCCTGCCCTTCGGCAAATGAAAAGAGGGTAATTGTGCCGATCTTACGGTCGATAAGGGTCCGGCTGACTACAGAACCGCTCTGATAGGAAACCAGTTCTTTCATCGCCACTGCCTTGCCGGTCAGACTCTCGTTAGTGTCACTCATTGCGGGCTCCTTCTTGCTGATGTCATTGGCTCTGTCTGTCAACAGCCTAGCCTGAAATTGCCGGCAGGCCACTGACCTGGGTCAAAAATCCCTGAAAAACAAAAGCCCGCTTGAAGCGGGCAGTTGCTGTTTTATTGTCACTAGTACAACGGCCGCTTTTAAAGGCTCTATTACAGCTCTTCCATCGGCTTAAAATCGACAGCCATCGGTTTGTAATCCTCTTCCAGCGGCTTATACTCAAGCTCCCGGTTTTTCAGCATGCTTGAACGACCCTCGAAAACCCCCCCCTCGGCAACAGTGAGTTTCTGGGTGAAAATATCCCCGAAAATCTCCCCCTTGGTTTGTATCTCGACATTGTCGGTAGAGTGGACGTTGCCGGTCAACCGGCCGGCAGCTATCATCGTTTTCGCGGTCACATCGCCGAGGATAGTGGCCCCCTCACCGATGATAACGCAGTCGGCGGCAAGACTCCCTTCGAAACGACCGTCTATCCGCACCGTCCCTTTGGAAACAATCTCCCCTTTGACAATGGTATCGCTGCCGATGATAACCTCGATCTTCGGATGTTTCTTGCTGCTGAACATCAACATCTGCTCCCCTTAAGCCCCGAGTCGCGCTCCGGGGTCATTTTTTTCCCT
Source organism: Geobacterales bacterium (assembly GCA_038206285.1). Taxonomy (GTDB): domain Bacteria; phylum Desulfobacterota; class Desulfuromonadia; order Geobacterales; family DSM-12255; genus VEOV01. Next base: position 40,184 of record JBBRBA010000002.1, on the reverse strand, counting down.
CAAGAAACGGCGCCGGATTGATGCTCTGGCCGTTGCGCCAGACCTCATAGTGAACATGCGGGCCGGTAGATATCCCGGTAGATCCGGAATAGGCGATTACCTCTCCGCGCTTTACCGTCTTCCCGGCCTTGACATTGTTGCGGGCATTGTGGGCGTAAACTGTAGTCAGCCCGTGGCCATGCTCGATAACGACGATGTTGCCGTTGCCGCCGCTCCGGTCGGCGAAGCTGATAACCCCGTCCGCGGTAGCATGCAGCGGTGTCCCTCGCGGCATGGTGATATCCATACCGGTGTGCATCTTGCGGACGCCAAGGCTGGGGTGATCACGCATGCCGAAGCCGGAGCTGATTTTCCCGGCAGCAGGCCAGCCGCTGGGGCTTGTCCGGAAAACATCCTGTTCTTTCGCCAGATAGGTTTTTATCTCCTCGACAGCCGCCATCGAAGCGGTGACCTGGCTTTTCAGCGCTTCGACATCAATCGAACCGTCTTCTGCGCCGGCATCAAGGTTTTTCAGCACCTCTTTGCGGGAGCCGAGTGAAAAGAGTTTCCGGAACTGGGATTCAGACTGTTTGAGCGAAGCCATGGTCGACTCCATCTCGGTGAAGTGCTTTGACATCCGGGCGTACTCGCTCTTCATCCGGTAGTAATCAACCGCCTGAATTGTCAGCGACACGGAGAAGATTGCCCCGAGGCAAGCCATGACGCAAAATAAAGCTGCCGCAACTGCAGGTATCCTGATGCTGCGTGAGCTGAAGCGTGAATGTGGAACCAGCATTATGGTAATGGGAGTATGGATTTTTTTGAGAAGGAGGCGGAGTTTGTACATGACACCGTACCTCTTGTTTCATGACCGCTTGGCAGATAAAGTGGAAGTGATAAGGGAAAGGCATAATAAACCGAGCGGCGCTCTATTTCAACCCAAATCAGCCCGGTCTAATTTTTTCTTGTCCGATTGGCTGCGCCGTTATACTCTCGCCTCATGAAATGGCTCCTCTGCGCCTCAATCGCGCTCTATCTCTGCGGTGGTTTCAGACGCTCGCTGTTTATTGCCGGTGTCGTTGTCGAACTCGTCTATATGGGGCTGCGCGGGGCTGACCTCGGCCGGCTGCCGCTGATCGGACCGCACGACACGCTGGCATTCTTCTCTACCAGTTGTGCGCTGATGGCACTGCCGTTCCTTTATTCTCCGGCGCTTCGCGATTCTGCGCTCTTCCGCAGCGGCGTATCCCTGCTTGCCGCCATTTGTGGACTGCTGGCCCTCCCTTTCCCGGTATTTAACATGCCGATGCCGCCGATCCTGAACACCCTCTGGTTCGAGCTGCATGTGGCGCTCGCCTTCTTCGCCTATGCCCTTTTCGGCATCGGGGCGATCCTGGGCGTCCTGTTCCTCGTCAGGGGCGAGCGGCGCTTTCTCGACCTGCAGTACAAGGCGGCGCTGGTCGGCTTCTCCTTTTTCTCTGCCTCCATGACTTCCGGCGGCATCTGGGGGTATTACGCCTGGGGAACCTACTGGCTCTGGACGGCAAAGGAGTTCTGGACCTCGATTCTCTGGCTCTTCTACGCCTTCTACCTGCATATCCGCCTGAAAGGGGTGGAGTGGGACAAGCCGGTTGCCTGGGGGGGGATCATCGGTTTTCTGGTGACGATGTTTACTTATTTGGGGGTCAGCCTGCTGATGAAAAGCTCCCACAGTTTTTAAGAGGAGCGCCACTTTTTCGCAATCTCGGCGTCAGGCTTCTCGATTACTTGTGCGACGTGAGCGCTGTTTATGCTCTTTGGGTACCACGCCCCCGCGCAATCGCCTGCCTTCCTTGACCTTGCAAAAAATTGACTCTCCCGGGAAATTACTTCTGCCTGGCGGCTGGCGCTTTTTGCCGTGTCGCAGCAATAGTTACATTATTTACAAACCGTTGGGGTCCATGTGAAAGAACTGCTGCAAAATATCTATAACCGGCTTGCTTCTCTTACCCTCGGCCTCTGGCTGCTCGGCGGGGTCATGCTTTTTCTGGCGGCAGGCTCTTTTTCGCAGGGGGAGGGATCGAGCATCAATGAAGTTCCTCTCCTTCTCTGGCTGAAGGAGGTTCCCCTGAAAGAGTCGTGGTGGCTCTGGGGGTCGCTGCTGCTGCTGGGGCTGCTGGCGTTGAACACGGTACTCTGCACTGTTGAATCGCTGCGGACAAAGTGGCAGTGGGGCAACCTGCTTGTCCGGATAGCGCCGCAACTAATGCATCTGGGGTTTCTCTGCATCATGATCGCCCATCTGCAGAGTGCTTATGGCGGCTTCAAACAGACGTTGCAGGTGCAGGAAGGCTCAAGCATCACTTTCCCTGACGGCACTGCTCTCCTTTTCACCGGCTTTGCGGCAACCTACGGCAAAATGGGTATGGCGACAGGCTACTCGGCAACTCTCAACTACCGGGCAGCCGGCTCTCTGCAAAGCCCGGCCGGGCTGACGGCAGTCATTTCCCCCAATCACCCGTTTTTCTACCAGGGGCACGGCATCTACATCAAGGATATCGCACCGCCCCCTTTGAAAGCGGCGCTGGTGGAGATTCACAAGGAACCGGGCGCCGGCATGGCGCTGGCCGGCGGCACGATATTCACCATCGCCAACCTGATTCTCCTGGCCCGAAGACGGGAGCGCCGCGAATGAACGACGACCTGATCCTTCTCGGCCACGGCAGCGGCGGCAGGCTGTCGCATCAACTGCTTGACGAGCTGATTATTCCGGCACTCTCCGCCAATGGAGCCGCAGAAGGTAATGATGCCGCGCTGCTTCAATTTGCCGCTGGCAGATATGCCTATACTACCGATTCGTATGTCGTTGACCCGGTCTTTTTCCCCGGCGGCAACATCGGTGACCTGGCAGTGAACGGCACCATAAACGATCTGGCCATGATGGGGGCAAAGCCGCTCTGGATGAGCGTCGGGCTGATACTTGAGGAAGGGTTCAGTAAAAGGGAGCTCACAGCGATACTCTCCTCGATGCGGCGGGCCGCCGATCTGGCCGGGATCAGCATTGTCACCGGCGATACCAAGGTCGTTCCCCGCGGCAAGGCCGACCGGGTTTTCATCAACACCTCCGGCATCGGTGTTCTTGAACATAGCCATGCCATCAGCGGCAAAGAAGCCAGGCCCGGCGACAGCATCATCGTCAGCGGCACCATCGGCGATCACGGCATTGCGGTGATGGCAAGCAGGGAAGGGCTGGAACTGGAGACCGGCATCTGCAGTGACTCGGCGGCGCTGAACGGTCTGGTGGAGAAGTTGCTGGCAGCGTGCGGCAGCAATGTTCACGTCCTGCGCGATCCGACCCGCGGCGGGGTGGCGACAACCCTCAAGGAGATTGCCCGGCAATCCGGGGTTGACCTGTTGCTGAGCGAAGAGGCGCTGCCGGTAAGAGAGAGTGTCAAAGGGGTATGCTCCATCCTCGGACTTGACCCTCTCTATGTGGCCAACGAAGGGAAGCTGCTCCTTTTTGTTGCCCCGGAAGCGGCAGCCCTTGCCCTTGAAACCCTGCAGCAGCATCCTCTGGGCGCCGGGTCAGCGCTGATCGGTGAAGTTACCGGAAAAGGCAGCGGCAGGATTTCCATGGAAACCGTCTCCGGCGGGGTAAGAAGTGTAGAGATGCTCAGCGGGGAACAGCTGCCGAGAATCTGCTGATGCCTTACCGGTAATTACGGCAAGTCAGGACCAACTGCAATGCATTTCAACAACCGACAGCGGCCTCAAGCGGCTTTTTCGCCCTTGCAGGAATGCTGCTGGTTTTCAATCTGGTGACAAACTGGCTCGGGATCGTGCCGGAAACTGTTTTCCATGGTTTGAGCAGTTCGTACAGCGTTTTTTATCTGGCCATGCTGTGTGCCATTTTTATGAACGCCCTGGTTGCGGCTGTCTTGCTGCTGCTCCCCGCACGGGATTAAGCACGCAACCGGAGTGAGTTGCCTGACAGGCACCTTAAGTCGATAAACCGATAAGATTCCCCGCAGATTCTCTCCCTCCAAGGCTTTCTGGTACAAATTCCCAAAAAATAGTAAAATAATAGCTGTAAAGAACATCATGTTTCAGCAGAAAGGTGGGGAGAAAAATGAAAAAATCCTTGCTGGCAAAATTACTGGTTTTATTTATCATGGCAACGAATCTCTCAGCCTGCATCATCCTGCCTGTTGGGTGGCATGGAGGCGGAAGAGGCCATTATCATGGCGAATATCAGGATGGTCGTGGCAGTTACGCAGCACACAACGGCTATGACGCCCGTCGCTGACTATTGAACCTTGGGAGGCCTCAGGGCGAGTCTCGCCAGCGGCGGCGGTGATTGCTGCCGGCGTGGAGCGGATCGTGCAATTATCATAACGGGCGGGTTGAAGCGAGCGGAAGATTGCCGGTGTCAGAGGAATCCTGCAGAAGGGTTAGAGGGTGTTCGTTGCGGGTTTGCAACGCGTGGCGAAGTGACTGTCAAGAGCCGGTTTCCTGATCAAGGGGGCAGCAGCTTTTATAATCTCCGGGCCGGGTTTTGATTTGCTGAAGTCGAAATTCGATTGACTGCGCGCCACATTGGCTCCTTTGATATAGTCGAAGACCAGTGCGGCGAGAATCACCTGCATCAGCATCATCTTATCAGGCATTTTTCAGCACCACGCTTTCCAATATATTCGCCGCATCCTCCAACTTGTCGGTCGCCTTCTCGAGGGTCTCGTAGATTTCCTTCCACTTGATCAGCTGTATCGGATCCTTCTCGTCGTCGAAGAGATGGCTGATCGCCTCGCGGCAGACCTTGTCGGCCTCGTTTTCCAGGGCGTTCACCTCAATGCAGTAGGCGGCAATCGGTTCAAGTTTCCCCCCCATAACCACCAGTGCCCGGTTGATCGCCTCCGCCCCCTGAAGGATGAGGAAAGCAAGCTCCCGTGACTCGACGGTGGTGGCTTCCACGTTGTACATGACAAAACGCTGCGCCGAGACGTCGATCAGATCGAGGATATCGTCAAGGGCTCCTGCCAGCGCGTAGATATCCTCCCGGTCAAAAGGTGTGATGAAGCTGGTGTTGAGCTTCTTGATGATCTCGTGGGTCTTATGGTCGCCACGGTGCTCGACCTCTTTTATGGCCTGCTGGCTGGCTAAAGGGTTGCTGTAGTCGTCGAGCATCTCCTTGAGGAGCCTGGCGCCTTCGACAATAATGCCCCCCATCTCCTGAAACAGCTGAAAAAATTTCTCTTCCTTGGGAATAAGTCCGAACATGTCCATTTCCTCTCTGAATTCGTATCAAAATGTAACAAATATTTATCCTAAATTTAACGAGAACTCAAGAAAGTAGATTTATGGTGGTTGATAAAAGGAGAATTGACCCATGATTAACGAGACGAAGATCGGGCTGCGCCGGGCGGCCGGAGTCGAGATGGCGGTATTGCTTGTTTTGCTGCTGCTGTTTTCCTGCAGCGCAGCTTGTGCCGGGACTGCAGATATCAGGATCGGCGGTGAAATAGATGCATGTAACGGTTTCTTTGCTGTCGTCAAGGATCAGTTCAAGGATGAAGCCGGCATCAATCTGCTCATTACGCCGGGCTCTTCAACAAACGCGCTGATTGATCTGGACAGCGGCAACATCGATATCGCCACAACTGATTTCTCACTCGAGAGTCTGATTATGGATACAGACAAGTTGGGATACTCTGTTTTCCCGGAGAGTTTTCAGTCCCAGGGAATCGGTACAAATACCATTCTGGTATTTCTTGACAAGTCCAGTGATGTCAGGGCACTGACGCAAAAACAGCTGCAGGATATTTTTACCGGCAGAATAACGAACTGGAAGAAAGTCGGCGGCAGGGACCAGAAGATAGTGGTCATCTGGGGCGAAGCGACCCCCGGCCAGAACCAGCTGTTTTCCAAGTATGTTCTGGGGTATAAACCGGTCGTCAAAACAGCTGTCAAGGCCGTTGATCAACACGATAGCATTAACCGGATCATCCAGACTCCCGGGTCTATCGGCATAGCTTCGCATGCTTTCACCAGTGCGCGGACCAGAAATCCAAAGACGCCGTTTGTCTCTTCAAAGGTAATAGCCATAACCAAGGGGGCGCCGACAGAAGAAACGCAGAAATTGCTGGAATTGATAAAATCATACGACTATTAGTTCCGTATCGGTTCGAAGATACATGCAGCAGCACCCTGTCAAAGAACGCCCCATAAGCGGTGGTCTTTTTTTTATGGCGCAGCGGCTTGCAGCGCAAATTTGACTCCCTTTCTTTGAGGTGATACGCTTTGTAAATGGGCGCTAATTCAGCAGATGCACCTCATGCACATGCTTCACTGACCGGTGACTTCTGGGGAGGACTGGCCGCTATGCTGGTGGCTCTCCCCTCTTCGGTCGCCTTCGGCATAGTTGTCTATACTACCCTTGGCGCCGAATATGCCGGCCAGGGAGCCATGGCCGGACTGGTGGGGGCGGCCGCACTCGGCATCGCCGCACCTCTCTGCGGCCGGACCGCCGGTCTTATTTCCGCCCCCTGCGCCCCGTCGGCGGCTGTCCTTTCTGCCCTCATCGCCGGACTTGCCGCCGGATCATCCGGTGTCCGGCTGGAGCCAGCCGCCATCCTGCCCCTGGTTGCGCTCACTATTCTTCTTGCTGCCGGGCTGCAGATATTCTACGGCGTGCTGGGAGGCGGCAGACTCATCAAGTTCATCCCTTATCCGGTGGTCAGCGGCTATCTCTCTGCCGTCGGCATTCTCATTGCCCTGGGGCAGCTGCCCAAAATCTTCGGCATCGCCAAGGGAACGCCGCTCCAGCAGGGTCTCCTGGCGCCCGCCGGCTGGAAGTGGCAGGGACTGGTCGTGGGGATTGCCACCATGACGGTCATGACTCTGGCGCCCCGCTTTACCCGCCGGGTTCCCGCCGCCATTCTCGGCCTGCTCTCCGGCGTCATGGTCTATTTCCTGCTGGCGCGCTTCTCACCGGAGCTGCTCAACCTGACGGGCAATCCCCTGATCATCGGCCCGGTACAGACGTCCGGCTCCCTCTTCGAAGTCATTGCCGACCGGGCAGTCTCTCTGGCTCATCTGCAAGCAACCAGCCTCAGACTCATCCTGGTGCCTGCCCTTACCTTATCGGTACTCCTCTCTATCGATACGCTCAAAACCTGCGTCGGTCTGGACGCCCTAACCCGGAGCCGTCACAACTCCAATCGCGAGCTGATCGGCCAGGGGATCGGCAACCTCTGCTCCTTCCTGCTGGGAGGGATGCCCGGCGCCGGGACGATGGGCCCAACGCTGGTAAACCTGAACAGCGGCGGCCGCACCCCCCGCGCCGGGGTTATCGAGGGGGCGTTCGTCCTGCTGGCACTGCTCTTTTTGAGCCCGCTCATCGCCTGGGTGCCTATCGGTGCCCTGGCCGGTATTCTGCTGGTCATCGCCTGGCGGATGTTCGATCGCTCCATATTTCATCTGCTTGGCTATCCTGCCGGCCGTCTCGATTTTGCTGTCATCGCCGGAGTCATAGTCGTTGCCCTGGCTGTAGACCTGATCGCCGCTTCGGCGGTCGGGATCGCGCTGGCTATACTGCTGTTCATCCGTGAACAGATCAAGGCGCCTGTTATCCGCCGCAAGCGCTATCTTAATCAGATGTCTTCCAAAACACGCCGCAGCAGCGCTGAACGGGTGGTTCTCAACCGCTGCGGCGACCAGGCGGTCTTCTGCGAACTGCAGGGCAACCTTTTCTTCGGCACCACCGACCGGCTCTTCAGCCAGTTGGAAGAAGACCTGCGGACAAAGAGCTGGCTGCTGCTCGACATGCGCCATGTCAGGTCCATCGATTATACGGCTGTGCATCTTTTTGAGCAGATGCATGCCCAGCTGGCAGAGCGCGGCGGCCGGCTGCTGTTCAGCGGCATGCCGTCAGCGCTGCTTGACCAGAGGGATTTTGAGCGCTATCTGGCCCAGATGGGAATCGTCCCGGAAAACAACGGCGTGATGATAGCCGAGACCCGGGAAAACGCCCTGGAGTGGATGGAGCAGCAGCTTCTCGATAAATGCATGACTCTCCCTCGGGACGATCAGCATCCGCTCGGACTTGCTGAGTTCGAGCTGTTCCGGGGATTTGACGAGCGGATGCTCGCCATGCTTTCAGGCTGCATGCAGGAGCTGTCGCTGCAAGAGGGGGAAAAAGCCTTTTCCTCCGGGGATTCCGGCGATCAGATTTTTCTGGTGCGGCGGGGGAGCGTGCGGGTCATGCTGCCACTGGAGGGAGGAAAACGCCACCACCTGGCGACCATCGAGTGCGGCGGCTTTTTCGGCGAACTGGCTTTTCTCGACCGCGGCGTCCGCTCGGCGGATGTCGAAGCCAAAGAGCCGACCGAACTTTGCGTCCTCTCCCGCGGCTTATTTGACAAGGTGTCCGGCAGCGACCCGGCTCTCGGCTCACAGGTGTTCGTCCGCCTGGCCATCGCCATTGCAGAACGCCTGCGGCAGACCGATCTCGAACTGAGTATCCTCGAAGAGCGCTAGCAGACCGACTCAGGTAGATAGAACCCTATGGCATAAAGGCTGAGAGGAGAAGTAAAACCTTTTTACTTTAAGGCAGTTAGAGGAGGTACTCATGTTCGAATCAGCGGAACTTGGTCATAAAATAAGCAAGGAGATTTACCGGCAGGAGGTGCCCGAGCTGCGAGAGGCGCTTTTGAATGCCCAACTCGACCTGAGCGGAGCCGATTTTCCGGTTATTATCGTCATAGGCGGTGTTGACGGCGCCGGAAAAGGCGAGACCGTCAACATCCTCAACGAATGGATGGATCCGCGGCATATCCAGACCAACTCACAGGACCGGCCGACAGACGAGGAGCTGGAACGGCCCTATATGTGGCGCTATTGGCGGCATCTTCCACCTAAAGGGAAAATCGGCATATTTTTTGGTTCATGGTACTCAGCGCCAATTGTTGATCGAGTCATGGGAAGAACCAAGAATGCCGAGCTGGACCAGTCCATGGAGCGGATTATCCGTTTCGAGAAGATGCTTGCCGACGAGGGTGCGCTCGTCCTCAAATTCTGGTTCCATCTCTCCAGCGATGAGCAGAAAAAAAGGTTGAAGAGCCTTGAGAAGAATCCGGCAACACGCTGGCGTGTCACTGAAACTGACTGGACAAACTTCAAGCTGTACGACAAATATCGCAAAGTATCGGAACATGCTCTTCGCCAGACGAGCACCAGTGAAGCTTACTGGACCATTATCGAGGGAGTTGACCCTCAATACCGGTATCTTACCGTGGGCAGGGCGGTCCTGCAGGCGATCCGCCAGCGGCTGGATATGCCGCCGGCAAAAAAAGCTGTTGCCACTATTCCGCCGCTGCTACCCTCAATTGACGATGTTCTGCTTATCCGTACCCTTGATATGGACAAGCAGATAAGCAGGAAAAAATACGAGACGGAACTGGAGGAGTGGCAGCGAAAACTGGCGCTGCTTACCCGCCACAAAACCTTCGGCGAAATTTCGGTAGTTGCCGTTTTCGAAGGTAATGATGCTGCCGGTAAAGGCGGGAGCATTCGCCGGATTACCTTTGCCCTCGATGCCAGGCAGTACCGGGTGGTTCCGGTGGCGGCGCCGACCGAGGAAGAAAGGGTTCAGCCTTATCTGTGGCGCTTCTGGCGACACCTGCCCCGCAGTGGGAAGTTCGCCGTTTTCGACCGCTCCTGGTACGGCAGAGTCCTGGTGGAGCGGATAGAAGGTCTCTGCTCTCAACAGGACTGGATGAGGGCCTATAGTGAAATTAATGATTTCGAGGAACAGCTTGTTCGTCACAAGACGGTGATTGTCAAGTACTGGCTGGCAATCAGCAAAGAGGAGCAGTTGCGGCGTTTCGAGGAGCGGGAGAATACCGGCTTCAAGCGATTCAAGATTACCGAGGAGGATTGGCGTAACCGCAAAAAGTGGGAAGAGTACGAGGTTGCCGTCTGCGACATGATAGACCGTACCAGCACCGAAATAGCCCCCTGGACCATTATTGAAGCCAATGACAAGCATTTTGCCAGAATCAAAGTGCTGAAGACATTATGCAAGGCAATAGAGAGAGCTCTTTAGTGCCGCGCTTATTCACTATATCAAGGGCAGGTGAGTTTTCTTCAGGAACTCTTGAGGGCGGCAATAATTTTACTATAGAGTTCCTCCTCGTCTATTGCCCGAACAGCCTTTCCCCGCACCAGGGCAAAAGGTGATTTGTGACAGGGTCCGCAACTCTTGATGCAATCCCGGCGTTTGATGCTGTTTTCCGGAAACTCTTTTTTCAAGCGCTTGTAGGTTTTTACAGAACCTTCATTGTGTTCACAAAAACGAATTTTCATGGAGGTACCTTTCCCTGACCAAAATTACTGTCAAAATTGTGTTACAGTCATGTGACGTTATGAATTTCAAGAAATTATACACCGCTTTTACATTGCGGCATCATAACTGTCTGGCATAATTTCATAATCAATCTTATTCATCAAAAGTATTCAGGCAATCCATGATAATTCATCTCATCAGACATGCACAGGCTTTGGAACGCTCAAGGGAGATTCCCGATGAGCAGCGCTGTCTCACCTGCCGTGGCCGAAAACGTTTCCGGCTGGTTGCTGCAGCTATCAGAAAACTGGATGTAGATCCGGAGGCCATCCTCACAAGCCCGAAAATACGGGCTGTCCAGACTGCCGAAATACTTGCGGCGTTGCTCCACTTTTCCGGAGAACTTCTGGTCGTTCCAGCCCTCGCGGCGGAATTTACTTTAGCTGCATTACGGCAGGTGATTATTTCGCGGCCATGTGCGAGCGAGCTTGTATTCGTCGGCCATGAACCTGATATCGGTGCTCTGACCGCTACCCTGCTCCAGCTCAAAGGACCATGCACACTGACCAAGGGGAGTGTTGTCACCATGGAAGTAACACTTACCAACTCCGGAATAGCTGCAAGACTGCTTCGAATCGTTACCGGCGGCGGTCGGGTCATAAATGCAAAGGGAAAGGCATTGGAGCGTTTGCAGGTTGCTGATAACAAGGATATGGAGGTATTAATCAAATGAAGATAACGGCAAAGGAATTGCAGAAAATAAATGGTATCGGTGAGATTCTTGCCCTTCGTTTACTGGAGCAGGGGCACGACTCCTTTTCCAAGATAGTGAAGCTTGGCGAGGAAGGTTTGAGAAAAGTCAAAGGGATAAATCCAAAGATTATCCCGTCAATTATTGAACAGGCTGCCAGCCTGGCAACGAGCAGGGAAACCGAACGTGACGCCCGTATCAAAGCACTTAAGGATTCAGTCAATTCACTGCGGAAGGCTGTTCAGGATTTGACTGCATCTGCCCGGGATCGTTTTACCGAGAAACTTACCGGGAAAACCGGGCGCAAACTTACAGAAACCCTTGTCCGCTTCATCGACGCACTGGAAAAGGTTGAAGGCAGCGCAGGCAAGCGTATCAAGCAGACCGGCAAGGGCCTGCTCAAAGCGGAACAGAGGATTGAAGGGCTTGCAGATGCGGGATTGAAGGAACTGCGCAAAGGGCTCAAAAAAGCTCGTAAAGCTCTGCAAAAGGTAGATGCATGATCATTAATCCAGGCCAGGAAAGCTACCCCGGTCGCCTTATCGCTGTCGAAGGGCTTGATGGTTCGGGAAAATCGACCCAGCTCTATCTGCTTAAACGTTGGCTGGAGATGAAGGGGCTGAAGGTTTTCTTTACCGAGTGGAACTCTTCGCTTCTTATCAAAAAAGCCACCAGCAAGGGGAAAAAGCGGCAGCTCCTTACGCCGACGACCTTCAGTCTGATACACTGCACGGATTTTGCAGACCGTTACGAACGGCAGATCCTGCCGCTGCTCAAGGCGGGCTACATTGTCCTCTGTGACCGTTACATCTACACTGCCTTTGCCCGTGATGCTGTTCGTGGCTGTTCACCCCCCTGGCTATACAATCTTTACAGCTTTGCCTGTCATCCGGACATGACCCTGTTTTTCAATACACCGCTTCCGGTAGCACTTAACCGCATCCTTGGAGGCCGGCCGCAACTCAAGTATCACGAGGCAGGCATGGATCTTGGACTCTCCCATGATCCTTACGAGAGCTTCCGGATTTTCCAGGGAAGGATTTTCGAAGAGTATCTTGGCATGAAGGAGCGCTTCAACTTCATTGAAATCGATGGGACAGCGCATATAGAAAAACAGCAGCAGATGGTAAGAGAGCTCATAACAGCGACTATTGATCTTCCTCGCTATCGTTTCAAAACTCTCATTTAGGATAAAAACGATGCAATTTTATAGTGATGGAATTCCGGGAATCGACCCGCACGAACTGACCGGCAGGTTGATCGTCATGGAAGGCGCCGATGGATCGGGACGGTCAACCCAGATGGACATACTCAGAGACTACCTCGAGAACAAGGGCCACGCCACTGTCAACGTTGGTCTCAGACGTTCGACCCTCGTGTCGGCAGAGTTGCAGGAAGCAAAACAGGGAAATGTCCTCGGCGAGATCACCAGAAGCCTTTTTTATGCGACTGATTTTGCCGACCAGCTGGAAAACAGGATAATTCCGGCTATGAAGGCCGGCTTCATTGTCCTGGCTGACCGGTACATCTATACCCTCATGGCCAGGGATATCGCCCGGGGTGCAGACCGCGACTGGGTCCGCTCTCTTTACGGTATTGCCCTGGTGCCCGATCTGGTCATCTATGTCAAGGTCAGTCCGGCGCAGTTGATCGAGCGGAATCTCCGCAAGAATGCTACCCTTGACTACTGGGAGTCCGGGATGGATCTGGGCCTTTCCCGCGACAGTTTTGACAGTTTCATCCGCTATCAGCGGCTGATCCAGAAAGAGTTTGCCCTGATGCAGGCAGAGTACGGCTTTGCAACAGTCAACGGCAACCTCTCCATCAGGTCGGTAGCCAGGGAGATAAGCTCCAGGGTCATGGAAATCTCGGGGCTATAGGATGGAATTGGTGAAAACGACAGGCCAAGAAGAACTGCACCATGAGATAATCAGCGAACTGAAAATGCTGCGCGGCCTGGTCCGGGAAACTGCCGAAGGGTTCATTCTGCGCAAAGAGGGGGAGATAGAAACGCTGCTTGCCTACCTGCATTCCCTCCCCCCTGCAAAACTCAGGGCAGTCGCCACCCCATGCCTGCGGGAGCTGCACGATCTCAGGCTTAAACCGGCAAAGGGAAGGCTCAAGGACCTGAAAAAAATCGATGCATTACTGGACAAACTGCTCAATCAGGTTATCGAAGCGGGTGTTGCCGGCAGGGGGAACAAATCATCAGCCGGGAAAATAGTGGGAAAAATAACCGCTGGCAAGAAAAGCCGCCAGAAAGGTTCACTGCATGACAGCGCTTGATGCCGATACCCATACCTGGCTTGCGGCCAGGTCATTGCTCCGCAATAGCTGTGACGAATTTTACCTGCAGCTCACCCGGGTCAGAGAAGATTTTGACCCTGAGGCCATCCATGATCTGCGGGTTGCTTCCCGGCGCCTGCGGGAAGGGATTTCCCTCTTTGCCAACTGTTTCCGCAAAAAACAGCTGCTCCCCCTGAGAAGGGAGCTGAAAACTTTTACCGAAATGCTCGGAGCGATCCGCAACACCGATGAGGCTATCAGGTTCTTCAAATCTTTGCAGCAGGAGGCCGCCGGAACCGCCGCCTCTCTCCAGAGCATGGTTGATGTAATGCAGGTTGACAGAGATAACCAGCGCCGCACCCTGAAAAAAGAACTGAAAAAACTCGATCCCGGCGCCTTGCTGGGACGCATGGATGAGATGTGCAACAATCCGCGGATTTTCAATCCGTCGGCGCAAGAACTTTTCAAGCCGGTTGTCACCACTCTTCTTGCCGCGATTGCCGCCAGGGAGGCTATGCTGGAGGAAATTCTGCCATTTGCGCTGATTGCAGAAAATATCAAGGCGCAGCACCGGCTGCGGATAGCGGTCAAGCGGTTCCGCTACCGGATGGAATTTCTTGCCCCCTTTGCCTCTGCCGACTATAAAGAGGTCTATGCAACCGTGAAGGGATTTCAGGAGCTGCTCGGTCATATGCATGACCTCGATGTCTTTGCCGGCCTGACCACAGAGATGATTCCCGAGCAGGATTCTCTTGAAATTGTCAACAGCATTATCGCTGACCACCGTCGCCTGCTGTTTACCGAATTCCTGGAGCATAACATAATCAGCCCGCTGGATTCCCTGGGGGATAAGGTACGGAACCTGTTGTGACAATTAACCGCCTGGCCGCCATAGACATCGGCACCAATTCGATCCGCAGCATCGTTGTCGAGGCTGACAACGCCGGCGCATTCCGGATTCTTGATGACGAAAAGACAACCGTTCGCCTTGGCGAAGGGCTGAAGGATACCGGAGCAATTTCTGCCAACGCCTGGCAGAGGGCTTTGGAGGCTCTTTCACGGCAGAAAAAGATCATTGACGGCTACGGTGTGCATGCCATAGAAGCGGTTGCCACAAGTGCAATTCGCCGGGCGACCAATGGAGCCGCCTTTGTTGCTGCCATTGAAACTGAGGTCGGTATCGCCGTCACAATTATCAGCGGCGAAGAAGAGGCTGAACTGGCTGCCCTGAGCGCCTTCAACAATTTTGACATGGAAGATTCCCGTAATCTTCTGGTCGATATCGGTGGCGGCAGCCTGGAATTGGTGACCACGGTTGGTCGTCATCTGGAAAAAATCGTTTCTCTGGATCTAGGAGCTGTATATCTTACGGAAACCTTTCTGCAGCAGGAACACTCTTCTCCGAATGCACACGGAAAGCTTTGCCGCTACATACGAAAGTCTCTTAAGGGGGCTTTCACTGATGAGCGCCCGTCAGTAAACGGGCTGATTGGTTCCGGAGGGACGGTCACGTCAATTGCTGCCATGGTGCTGGCTGGGCGCAAGGAAGGTTACGCATCTGTTCATGGCTACGAAATCCTCCGCTCGGATGTTGTGCATCTTCTGGCGATGCTGCTCCGGAAAAGTCCCAGGGAGTTGCGCGCCGTACCAGGTCTTAATCCTGACCGGGCCGACATCATAGTTGCCGGGGTGACCGTAATCGACGAATTGCTTGATTTCTGTCAGGCGAACCTGCTGCGGGTCAATGAACGGGGGATCAGGGAAGGGCTTGTTCTGCGAGGCCTTCGCAAGCATGGCATTGCCGTGGCTAAAGATGCTCCGCGTTCATGGCGGGCTTCTGTCCTCGAATTCGCGATTTCCTGCCACTGTGAACGTAACCATGCCCTGCAGGTGGCAAAACTGGCTCTCGATATTTTCAGGCCGCTTGCACGGCCTTTCAATCTTGGCGAACGAGAGAAACGAATCCTGGAGGCGGCAGCAATTCTTCATGATGTCGGCTATTTTATCAACTATTCCAGCCATCACAAGCATTCGTACCACCTGATCCGGCATGCAGATCTCTTCGGCTTTACGCCTCGTGAAAGAGAGCTGATTGCCAATGTGGCCCGTTATCACCGCAAGGCTCTCCCCAAAAAAAAGCATGATCAGTTCATGCGGCTCTCTGTAGATGATCGCAAGACTGTCTCAAGACTGGGGGGGATTCTGCGCCTGGCTGATGGACTCGACCGAAGCCGCACCGGAATGGTAAGCCTGCTTGAACCGATTTTTTCACCATCGCGGCTGCTGCTAAGGCTTGAGGGAAGCGGCGACCTGTCCGTGGAAATATTCGGCGGCAGCGCCAAAAGCGATCTTTTCCGGGAAGCATTTGATCTTAAACTGGTATTCGAGCCGGTTGAAAGTCAGCAGACGCTTAACAAGTGATGTTTTTTCCGTTAATCCGGTCACGTAGTTTTTTTTGACCGTTTGCCCTTGTATTGACCTCCATTCCAGTAGAGTAACAGGTGCTTTGCGGCTGCTTCTGACCTCCCCTCACGGCGTGTCTCCGGACAAGTAATAAAGAACAAAAATTGCATATTCAGTCGTTATGGCTAGTATTGATTGTATGGGTAACAGTCCGTCAAGGTCTGACCCTTATATTCTACCCCTGGGGTTGTCCCGATGCTGCTGGAAATGCACTGCCATACTGCCGAACACTCGCCTTGCAGCTCGCTTGCCGCTGTTGATCTGGTGCGACAGGTTTTTGCCAGGGGTCTTCAGGGTGTTGTCATTACCGACCATCACTATCTCTGGTCAGCCGAGGAACTGGCTGACCTTCGCCACCGTACCGGGGTTCCCGAACATTTCCGCCTCCTGAGCGGCCAGGAACTCCGCAGTGAAGAGTTCGGCGACATACTGGTCTACGGGGCGACCGCCAGCATTCCGCGCGGAACGTCGCTTATGGAGGTCCGCCGTTGCTATCCTGACGCGGCCCTGGTCTGGGCGCACCCTTACCGTGGCAGGATGCCGCCCGGCAGCGAAAAGCTCACCTCGCCGCTGCTCGACGGAGTGGAGATCTTCAACAGCAACCATACGGTACGGGGGAACAGTCTCGGCCTTCAGGACTGGCACCGCTACCGCTTCACCGCCATTGCCGGCACCGATACCCATGGCAGTGGCTATGCCGGGCTCTATCCGACTATCTTCGACCACCCGCTGACAACGATGGATGAGTTGGCAGTCGAGATCAAGCATGGCCGCTGCCGCCCCTTCTTCAAGGAGATCCCCCGTGCCGGGGCCAACAGTCTGGTAACGGAAGTGACCATCGGCATCAAGGGGGTAGATGAGAGCCGGGAGCGGATCATCATCCGTGAACTGGCTGATCGTCGCCAGTGGGTAGCAGCCGAACGCGGCCACCGGATCATGGCGGCGATCGTCGCCAAGGGCTTCTCGGCAGGCCCTTATCGGGTCCCGCGGCCGATCGACAAGGATCCGGCGGCCATGACCCTGATCGAGCAGGGGGTCCGTGGCAAGCTGCTGTTCGACAAGCTGTTGTCGTCGACCCACGAAGATGGCCGCGAATATCTGCAGTTGGCGGCCCGCTGGCTGGCCCGCCTTCACGGACTGCGCCTCCGGGTGACGGCGGTTGACGAGTTCCTCTCCCGCGAGGGGCAACGACTCAGCGGCTATCAGGAGCGTTTCGACCGCTGCCAGAACAGGCACGGACACAAGGTGGAAGAGCTGGTGGCCGCAATCTTCAGGGCCGAAGAGGCGCTGGTGGCCGCCAGCGGCGCAGACTTTGTCCAAGGGCACGGCGATTTCCACCCGAAAAACATCATCGTCGGTCAGGACAGCCAGGACAACCGCGACACCCTCTATGTGGCCGCCATCGACTTCGAGAGCTCCCTGGTCCTGCCTGCCTCACTTGACGTCGGCTGTTTCCTGGCCCAGTTCCGCAACCAGTTCATTCTCCACCGGTCGCTGCAGGAACGCTATCCCGAAAGTGTCTTTCTCGATGCCTACCTCGCCGCCTCCGGCGAGCTGTCGCCCGGTTTTGTCCGCGAAGTGGAACTCTTCAGGGCGCGCACCAACCTTTCCATTGCCGCCTACCTGGTGAAGCTCGGCCTGGGAGAGAGTGCGGACGTCTGGCGGGTGCTGGTGGAAGCGGAGCGGGCGCTGACCAACCTCTAGCTGGCTGTAAACCATAACCAGATCCTTGTTGAAATCAGTTCATAATAGCAACCAGCAGCATACGGGTTGTCGTCAGCGCTGGAGAAGCTCTGCCGCAAAAAAGCGCTCTGCCGGCTGAAGGAAGTCGGGCTCGGCGGGATGATATTTCTTAAAGTCTGCCCCGCGCTGCTGCTTACGGAGAAGCATCGGCCCGGATTCACCGCCGAACTTCTCGACAGCCTCGGCATAGACCGCTCCAGTGTGGTATTCGAACTGACCGAAAAACCCCTGATAACAGACTATGCCCTGTTTGAGCGCGGCGTGGCTCATTACCGCTCGCAGGGATACAGAATAGCAATAGATGATCTTGGCGATGGTTACGCAGGACTGAAGATGCTTTCGCAGGTGATACCCGATTACGTCAAGCTGGCAAGATTTCTGGTTGACCGTATCGACGAGTCTCCCGCTAAGCAGGCATTGGCAGAAGCGCTGGGCTGTTTTTCAAAGAAGATCGGCGCCCGGGTGATTGCCGAAGGGATCGAACGACCGGAAGAGCTGGCCTATTTCAATTCCATCGGCACAGATTTCGGTCAGGGCTACCTGTTGGCATTGCCCTCGCCGGAACCATCCGGCAGCCGCATCAACATCCCCCCGGCTGCTTCTTCCATAAGCGCCGGGGTAACTCTTAACTGCCGTCTTGCCAGGGCTGCCTGCTGCTGAGGGGAGTTGTTATACTACCGTATGCCGGATATCCTTCCCCTTGACCATGAAAATGACCATCTCTGCCACGTTGGTGGCATGGTCGGCTATCCGCTCCAGGCACTTGGCGATATGATTGATCTTCATGGAACGGCTGATGCTGGCGGCGTCCTCGATCATGTAGGTGAGCAGCTCCCGCTGGATCTGCTCGTTGAGATCGTCAACAAAGTCGTCATCGCGGCAGACCTTGAGCGCCAGCTCGGCATCGCCGCGTACAAAGGCGTCCAGCGCCTCCTTGACCATAACCGCGGCCCAGTTGGCCATGCGTGGCAGATCGATGTACGGCTTGAGCTGCGGCTCTTCGTTCAGTTCCTTGACCCGTTTGCCGATATTGCGACACTGGTCGCCGATCCGCTCCAGATCGGTGACTATCTTCAGCGCCAAAGTTATGAAGCGCAGGTCGCGGGCCGCCGGTTGCCGCAGCGCCAGCACCTGCAGACACCTTTCGTCAATCTCGATCTCCAGCCGGTTGATCTCGTGATCGAAGGCGATGACGCGGTCAGCCAGGGCTGAGTCCCGCTCCACCAGAGCCTTGAGAGAGTCGTTGATCATCAGCTCGACCTTCCCCCCCATCTCCAGAAGCTTCTCCCGGATAGTGCGCAGCTCCGTATCGTACTGCCTGCTGAAATGTTCTCTTTCCATTTTTTAAACCTCGTGAATCGGGATCTGTGAACCGGGAGCAGTAAAACCTGAACCCGTTTCCATCCCCCTTTTTTTGCTTATTTTGCTGTTCCCAGCTTCCAGTTCCCGCTTTTTTCAACCGAACCGACCGGTAATATAATCCTCTGTCTGCTTCATTTCCGGAGTGGTGAAAATTTTCTTCGTCGCCCCGCTTTCCACCATTTCCCCGAGATACATGAAAGCGGTGGCATCGGAGACCCGCGCCGCCTGCTGCATGTTGTGGGTGACGATGATGATGGTATAGCGCTCCTTCAGCTCTTCGATCAGCTCCTCGATCTTCAGCGTGGCAATCGGATCGAGCGCCGAGCAGGGCTCGTCCATGAGGATCACCTCAGGCTGCACGGCAATGGTGCGGGCGATGCAAAGCCGCTGCTGCTGCCCGCCGGAAAGGTCCATGGCGCTGGTTTTCAATCTGTCCTTCACCTCGTCCCAGAGCGCTACCCGCTGCAGACAGGTTTCGACAATTTCGTCGCCCGCTCCCCGCGGCAGACTGTTGTTCAGCTTGTAGCCGGCAATGACATTGTCATGAATCGACATGGCCGGAAAGGGGTTCGGTTTCTGGAAAACCATGCCGATCTTGCGACGGATCGCCACCGGGTCAACCCCCCTGGCATAGACATCGCTGCCGTCCAGGAGCACCCTGCCGCTCACCCTGGCTGACGGTACCAGATCGTGCATCCGGTTGATCGCCCGCAGCAGCGTCGATTTGCCGCAGCCGGAAGGGCCGATGATGGCCGTGACGCTGTTGGCCGGAAAATCGAGATTTACCCCTTTTACGGCGTGGTTATCGGCAAAATGGACATCCATATTTTCAAGAGTAACTTTCGCGTTCATTTTATCCCCAGGTAGAGGCGATTCTTGTAATCGACCTGCTGTTGGGCAAACACAAGGTTTGCCCCTACGAATATCTTTTCTGTCTGCCAAGCAGGCGCGCACCGAGATTGATGCTGAACATGATTACCACCAGTACCAGCGCCCCTGCCCAGGCAAGCTTGTGCCAGTCTTCATAGGGCGCAATGGCAAAACTGAATATCTGCAGCGGCAGCGATGCCATCGGCTCGGTAAGTTTGTGACTCCAGAATTGATTGCCAAGCGCCGTAAAGAGAAGCGGCGCAGTCTCTCCGGCGATTCTGGCGATAGAGAGGAGAATCCCGGTGACAATTCCCTTGGTAGCGCTTTTCAGCATCACTTTCAGACTGGTGCGCCAGAGCGGTACCCCGAGGGCAAGTGAAGCTTCCCGCAAAGTTCCGGGGACCATTTTCAGCTGCTCTTCCGTGGTGCGCAGCACGATCGGCATCATGATGAGCGCCAGGGCAACTGCCCCGGCAACAGCGGAAAAGCCTTTCATCGGTACGACCAGCAGGGTATAGGCCACCATGCCGGTGATGATGGATGGTATCCCTGCCAACACATCGGCGCTGAAGCGGATTATGTTGGCAAGACGATTGCCGCCGAACTCCGTCAGATAAACAGCGCCGAGTACGCCGACGGGGAGCCCGATACAGGATGCAAGGGTAATCTGGATTGCCGAACCGAGCAGACCGTTAGCCATACCGCCGCCGCTCTCTCCGGTCGGTTTGGGAATCTGGGTGAAAAAATCGAAAGAGAGCGAACTCAGCCCCATCTTCACAATATGGAAAAAGACCAGTCCCAGCGGCGTAAGCAGCACCACTGTCGCCAGCACCATCAAAGCTGTTGCCGCCAGATTTTTTCCGTTACGCAGTGCAATGCTTTTCATTTACGCAATCCCTGCCTTGCTGCCCCTGGTGACACCCCAGATGAGAAGTCGGGCCATTATGTTGATGATCAGGGTGACTACCAAAAGGATCAGTCCGATCTCCATCAATGCCGAGGAGTGCAGCTTGCTGGTCGTTTCGGCAAATTCGTTGGCAATGACGCTTGGCATGGTATAGGCCGGAGAGAGGAGCGACAGCGAAATCTGCGGCGAGTTGCCGATAACCATGGTGACTGCCATCGTCTCACCGATTGCCCGCCCCAGGCCGAGAATCACGGCGCCGAGAATACCCGAGCGCCCGTAGGGGAGAACCGCCATCCGGATCATCTCCCAGCGGGTGGCGCCAAGGGCAATCGCCGCTTCTCGCTGGCTCTGCGGCACGGCCAGCAGTACCTCGCGACTTATGGCGGTAATGATAGGCACAATCATGATCGCCAGTATCAGGACACCGGCCATCATGCTGACCCCATAGGGCGCACCGCTGAAAAACGGCAGGAATCCCAGGTGCTCTGACAGCCAGGGCTGGACGGTCTGCTGCAGCCAGGGCGCCATCACCAGCACCCCCCAGAGACCATAGATGACGCTGGGGATAGCGGCAAGCAGCTCGACCAGCGAGGCGATTACAGTCCCGAGTTTTTGCGGAGCGATTTCCGTGATAAATAGCGCTGTTGCCACACTGAGAGGAGTTGCCAGCAAAATGGAGAGAACCGCGGAGATCACCGAGCCGTAAAGATAAGGCAGTGAACCGAATTCACCCTGGACGGCATCCCACTCGCGGCTGGTCAGAAAGCGCCAGCCGAACTTCCCGATTGACGGCAGGCTCTCTTTCGTCATCTCAAAGATCATCAAACCGAGAATTGCCAGAATAACCAGGGCAAAAAAAGCGGTTACTCTTTTATAGACGAGATCACCGTTAATCCCCGGCCGTCCTGTGCCGTTAGTCTGTCTGCTGATGTCGGTCATAATCGGCGGGTCCTGTTGCATAACCGTAACACTCCGAAGTGCGCTAAAAAGCCCGGACAGTTTACCAGCGGCTGTCCGGGCTGAAGAAAAAGAAGACGTATCAGTTAATGGTCTTGATGCTCTTTTCGACCATCTTCATGACGCTGTCAGGGAGCGGTGCGTAAAGCATCGGCGCTGCCATCTTCTGCCCTTTGTGCATGCTCCAGTTAAGGAACTCGACCAGTTTCTTCCCTTTAACCTTGTCCTTCTGATCCTGATATACCAGCAGCCAGGTAAAACCGACGATCGGATAGGCATCCTTGCCGGGCTGGTTTACCAGCGACATCCGGTAGTCTTCCGGCATATGCTTGACAGCTGCCGCTGCCGCTGCGCTGGTGGTCTTTATCGATGGCTCGACCCAGCTGCCGCTTTTGTTCTTGAGGGTCGCATAAGGGAGTTTGTTCTCGAAAGCATAGGCAAGCTCTACATAACCAAGAGTGTACTGGGTTGTCTTTATCTGCCCGGCGACACCTTCATTCCCTTTGCCGCCAAGACCGACCGGCCATTTAACCGAAGCCCCCTTGCCGACTTTCTGCGCCCACTCGCTGTTCACGCCACAGAGGTAATCGGTGAAAATGCTGGTGGTGCCGCTGCCGTCGGAGCGGTGTACAACGATAATAGCCTTGTCAGGGAGATTGACCCCGGGATTGTCGTCAATAATTCGTTTGTCGTTCCACTTGGTGATCTTGCCGAGGAAGATGTTGGCGACATCTTCCGAGTTGAGCTTCAGCCCTTTTGGCACTCCGGGAAGGTTGTAGGTTACCACAACGGCCCCCATCACGGTCGGGATGTGGAGCAGCCTGCCCGGAGCGGCTTTCAGCTCTTCGTCACTTAAGAACTTGTCCGAAGCACCGAAGTCGACGGTCTGGGCAGTGATCTGCTTGATACCGCCGCCGCTGCCGATCGACTGATAGTTGAACTTGACGCTGGTATCAATTTTGGCATACTCGCTGAACCATTTCGAGTAGAGAGGGTAGGGGAAGGTGGCGCCGGCGCCGTTGATGAGGGTTTCGGCCGAAGCCAGACTCGCAGTGGCCAGCAGAACTGCTGCGGTCAGCGAAGCGATTTTCTTCAACATGACTATTCTCCTTGAATAACTATAGATGTTTTTCATCTGGTTGCAAGGTAGCAGCCGACTGTTACAGTCACGTTACAGACCTGCTAAAGTTGTGCGAAATGGAGCGGTGTGACGGGTTTTAGCGGATTGGACCGGGTGAGGGATGAAGGGGCAATCTACCCGGCATTTCCGTAAGCAGTAGCTGGCGGATCATGCACCATCTCGCCGGATGCTGTCCGGTCTGCAAAACCGGCTTCCCTGCCGTGCTTGACGGCAAGGATAAAGATGATATCACCCTGAATCCGGTAGCGGAGGACGTAGCCGGCTGCGCCGAAGGGAATAATGATGTCGTGACAATCCGGCAGGTCTGCCACCGGCTTGCCGATGCGGGGGTTGGTTTCAAGGGGGGCTGCAGCGGCCTTGATAATTCTGAATGCCCGCTGGGCTGCTTCCCTGTTAAGAGGGAGAATGAACTCCCTGAGCCGTTGCAGGTCGTTGACGGCCGACTCAAGCCATTCTATCCGCATTTCGGCGCCTCAAGCTCGTTTTCGGTTCCCCAGGATTCAAGCCACCGCATGACGGTGTCATGAGGGACGGACTTGCCGGTGTGGCAGTACTCATCCCAGCGCACCAGCGACTCATGCCTGAATTGTTCGGCTGCCTCTTCCCGCTCCAGATACTGTGAAATCGCCTCTTTTGCCAGCCAGTGGGGGGTGCGTTTCTTTGCCTCTCCCAGTTTCTGCAACCTTTCCCTATCGAGCTGTGGCAGCTTGATTGCCATCGGTTTCGCTGGTGTTGTCATGACTTACCTCCGGGTAGTACCTTGGTAGTTAGTAGTATTGCCAAGCCATACCGTTTTGTCAATCAGCGTTATTTTGCCGGTGAGAAATAAGAGAAATAAGAGGGGTCGCGTCTCCAAAATTCAGATACTTGGGACTAGGTTTGATCGTTATGTGCCATTTTGAAGGGCTAAGGCGATAAACTGAAAATAGTCATCATCGCCAGACCAATCGGCGATTATGGCCTACATCGAGGCGAATTCCGGTATGAGCAATAATTCGGTTAAAGGGGGCAGTTATGCGTAAACTCCCGGTTTCCCACACACAAACAGCAGTCGCCGTTGATGCGGCTGGTCTGCTTACCGAACTGCGTGAACTGATCCACTCTGCCCGCCAACGTGTGGCAACAGTTGCCAACGCAGCACAGACGCTGCTTTACTGACAACTCGGCAAACGCATTATGACCGAAATACTCACAGAAGGACGCGCTGAATACGGCAAACGAATTCTTGCGACACTGTCACAACAATTGGTGGCAGAATTCGGTGATGGGTTCAATCTGCGCAATCTGTATCGTGCTGTCCAGTTCTGGGAGTCATTTCCCGACGAGCAGATTGTGTCGACGCTGTCGACACAATTGAGCTGGAGCCATTTTATTGAAATCCTGCCCATCCTTGGTCAGCCGCAGGCTAACTACTACAACTCCTCGCGGTAACGCCGCGGCGAGTAGCGCACTGCAATAATTCTGACACCTGCCAGCGATAATACAAGAGCAATAACCATGGCAATCTTCTCCCATGCCATATCCCGGTACCAGAAAGCCATCACTTCGGTCAGGATGGTGACAATCACCGTATCGATAATATAGGTGACCTTCACCCGCCCCTCGGTGAAGTAGGCCAGGGCCGTGCGCAGGACTTCCACCATGGCCAGCACTGTCAGCATGTCAACAATGATCGTCTTGAAAAACTGGTGAAATTCAACCTGCAGAACAAGTCGCAGGTCATAAAAGGTGTAGCCGATTCCTGCCAGTATGGCGCAGAAGATGGCCATGATGAGGAAGGAAAGCAGGACACGTGCTGACGTCTCAAAAAACCTCGAAATCTTCAGATCTTCAATATCTGCATTGAACATGGAACCTCCCACGGCAGGGCATCTTCAGAGGATGCATTCTCTGCCGGCTGCCCTTGTCAGGCGTAGACGCCGCCTGCAGCTGTTGCTGGTGCCTGCATGAATACCGGATAGTCGTCGGCCAACGATCCAGCCTGGTGGTGACAGGCGCCGCATACCAGCCCCTCGGTTGCCATCTGTGTCCATACCGTGTAATTGGTGCTGTCGCACCATTCACAGTGCCATACATAGTAATTTCCTGCTGTCGGTTTCATAATCTCTTCTCCTTTTTTCACTTGTAGTTAGTGAAGAAATTATAGCCTGTTGAGGTTACAGCGTTGTTACGGTTGGTATGAAATTGTGAAAAAGATTGCGCTGAGAGGTTCAGACTTGTAAGGCGGGAAATAGATAAAGGCACGGAGATTCCGTGCCTTTTCTGTGTTGAAACTATCGTTTCAGCGCCAACCTCCGGTCAGGCGGCTGTTATTCGCTCGTACGGAGGTATTCCGCCAGCGCCCGGTCAGTGCCGTTGATATGATTGATCAGCCAGTTAACCATGGCCTGGTTCGTCTGGATCAGCAGCGAGAGGGAGGTCCCTTCTTCCTTGAACTGACTTTCCAGTTTCTGCAGATCAAGGATGAAACCTTCATGCTGCTGCTTGTGTTCCGGATAGTGCGGGTAGTTGTTTGCTTTCTGCAGCTGCTCTTCCATGGCAAAGTGCGAACGGACGTAATCACCGAGGAACGCGAGCACGTTGGACACCTCTTCCTTGCCTTTCCTCTGGTTGCAGGCGGTCAGCAGGTTGTCGAATCTTTTGATAAGCTCCTTGTGCTGGTTGTCGATGGCAAGATTGCCGGTTGCCAGATTTTCATTCCACTCGATAGACATGGGCATTTCTCCCTTCGGGTTATGATGGCATCAAGATTACCTGCTCGTGACGTGCTGTCAAATGGAATTTTTGCCAGGGCGGCAATCTATTCTGCAGTTACCTTTCGACCGGCTACACCTTCTGCAGCGTAAAACTGAAGGTTGCACCCCTGCTGTCGCGGTTGTTCTCCGCCCTGACCGTGCCGCCATGCAGCTGGACGATATGCTTGACAATGGCCAGTCCGAGCCCGGTACCACCTTCGTCACGACTGCGGCCGCTGTCCACCCGGTAGAAGCGTTCGAACAGCCTGGGAATGCTGTCGGGAGGCACACCAACACCGCTATCCTGCACGGCGATTCTGAGAAACCCGTCTTCTTCACTGACAGCAACCGTCACTGTGCCACCTGCCGGAGTGTATTTCACCGCATTGTCGAGCAGGTTGACCAGAACCTGCTCAAGCCTTCCCTGATCTGCCATTACAGGCAGAAGAGGTGATGACGGCAAAGTTATGCTAATAGATTTTACGGCTGCCCTCTCTTCAAGCAGGGTACGAGCCCGGCGAATCGACCCTTCAAGGGGGGTCTTTTGCAGCTGTAACGAAAAGTTCGCCGACTCAAGCTCGGAAAGGCTGAGAAGATCGGTCAGCAGTGCTGTCAGGCGGTCACTGTGATTATGTATTATGCTGATGAAGCGTTCCGCCTGTTCCGGGTTTTCCCTGATAACCCCTTCAAGCAGGGTCTCTGCATAGCCTTTGATGACAGTTACCGGGGTGCGCAGTTCGTGCGAAACATTGGCGACGAAATCCTTGCGGATATTCTCCAGGCGTTTAAGGTCGCTGATGTCGTGAAAAACAGCTACAACTCCGCCGAGACCGCTTTCGGCGGTGAGCGGTACCCAGTGAGTGAGCAGCACCTTTTCCCCCGAAACCTGCAGCGTCATCTCATCGAGCAGCTCGCTACCGCTCTCTTTCACCTGGCTGTATGAGTCATGCAGCGCCGGATGGCGGGAGATATGGCTGAGCGGCGCGCCGACGACCTTTTCGTTCACCCCGAAAAGCCGACAGAATGCCGGATTGACAAGAGTTATCTCGCCGCGGGCATCGGTAACCATCAAGCCCTCTCCCATACCTTTGAGGATGGCATCAAGGCGGCTCTTCTCGCCGGAGAGCTTTGTCAACTGCGCTTCCAGACGGGCAGCCATCTCGTTCATGATCCTGGCGAGATCACCAAGCTCATCATGCCAGACAACGGGTAGCCGCCGCCGGAAATCACCTTCACTTATGCCGACCGCAATGGCTGCCACCTGCCGCAACGGACGTGAGGTGAGCCGCGCCAGGATGTCGGAAAAAAAGAGAGAGAGAATCAGGGCGACCAGCAGGCTGATGCCGAGCATGGTGTGCATTTCGGTGAGCGCCTTGTCAACCGAAGAAAGCGGCAGCGCCAGGCGGACTACCCCGGCGTTAACCCCCTTGGCGACAAGCGGCACGGCGACATAAAGCATGTCGGTGCGCAGGGTTGCCGAATAGCGGATCGCTGACCCCCGGCCGTTTTTCAGGGCGCCTTTTACTTCGGGTCTGTCAAGATGGTTTTCCAGTTCGCCGAGTTTATCTCTAGCCACCTCTGAATCGCCGGTAACAAGACCTTGCGGACTGATGAGCGTCACCCTGGCGGTCAGCGACCGGCCGGCCTCAACGGCAAGCGCCGGAGCATCATCCCGGAACCGGCCGGGATCGCGGCTGGCCATGACGGCTGTCAGTTGCGCCTCATGTGCCAGATTCTCCTGCAAAGAGCTGATTATATGTTTTTGCAGGGAATGGTTGAGGTAAAGGTAGATGGCAGAGCTCATGACCAGGAGCAGCGCCAGATAGGAGAGCATCAGCTTGGTGCGGAAGGAGAATCTCATTCCTGCTCCAGCTTGTAACCGTAGCCGCGAACGGTGCGGATCATCTCGCCGGCGGCGCCGAGCTTGCTGCGCAGGCGGGTAATATGGGTATCTACCGTCCTGGTGTCGGCATCGCTGCTGTAGCCCCAGACATCCTGCAACAGCCGGTCACGGCTCTGCATCCTGCCGGGCCGCCCGGCAAGGGTAGTGAGGAGCTTGAACTCGGTCAGGGTGAGCGGTATCTCGGTGTCATTGATGGTCACCCGGTGCCGCTCCGCATCTATGCTGAGCAGGCCGAGGCGGATAATTTTCTCTTCATTTGGCGGCGGTGCAGTGCGCCGTAAAATCGCCTTGATTCTGAGGAGCAGCTCTCTGGTAGAAAACGGCTTGACCAGATAGTCATCGGCGCCGACTTCAAAGCCGACCACCCGGTCAATCTCCTCGCCTTTAGCGGTCACCATGATTACCGGAATTGCGGCCGTTTTCTCCTGGCGGCGCAACAGCCTGCAGACCTCTATCCCGGTCAGCTCCGGCAGCATGAGGTCGAGAATGACCAGATCCGGCAGCTCGTCGGTAATCATTTCGAGACCTCTCCTGCCGTCAAGAGCGACAATGGTCTGCCACCCTTCTTTCTGCAGGTTGAAGGCGAGCAGTTCGGCAAGATCCTTTTCATCTTCGACAATCACTACTTTCATGGGCAAAATACCTCTACGGTCATGATCCTGGTAAAACATTTGAAACGCGGAGACGAAAAACCAGACGCAGAGAAAAACAACAAAGAGCAGGTCGCTATCGTGCTTAAGAATATCATCTGTTTTGTTGCTTAACGTTCTGATTTCTTTGCGGCTCTGCGTTAAATAACAGCCTGTTTCAGGATAATTACAGAAGAATGTTACAACTGTGTGTCTCTGGCGGTAAAACTCTGTAACGCCAGACCACTCCCCTGCCTGCTGCCGCGCCTCTCCAGCTCGGCATCAATGGCATTGAGAACCTCGAACTTCGCCGCCGACCAGAGCGGCGCAATGAGGTCCGTGCCGCCGTCACCGGTGAGCCGCTGAACGAAGATGCGCGGATCGAGCCGTTCGAGAAAATCACAGACCAGACCGACATACTGATCCTTTTCCAGCGGGCTGACCTCGCCCTTGGCATAAAGCTCTGCCAGCTGAGTGTCGCGGCTGACATGCAACAGATGAATCTTGACGGCATCAACTCTCAGCGCATTCAAAATTGCCGCCCCGGAGAGCATCTCGGCGTGACTCTCACCGGGGAGTCCGAGAATGATGTGGACCGAAAGGCGCATGCCGAGTCGTTTTACCCCCCGGGCGGCTTCCAGAAAGGAGGCGCTGTCATGCCCCCGTCTGATGGCACGCAGTGTCCGGTCGAGCGGCGACTGCATCCCCAGCTCCAGCCAGAACCAGGTCCGGCGGTGATACTCCGCCAGCAGGCTGAGGGTTTCAGGCGACAGACAGTCAGGGCGGGTGCCGACAATCAGGCCGACGATATCGGGTACGGCAAGAGCGGCGTCGTAGAGAGCGGCCAGGGTGGCGACAGGGGCATAGGTGTTGCTGTACGGCTGAAAATAAGCAATGAATTTCTTCGCTTTGTACTTGCGGGCCATGATCTCTTTGCCATGCTCCAGCTGGTCGGCAATGCTCTCGCCGCGGGCGATGCCGAAAGAGCCGCTCCCCCGGTTGCTGCAGAAAATACAGCCGCCGCTGCCGATAGTCCCGTCGCGGTTCGGACAGGTAAAACCGGCGTCCACCGATATCCGCTGGATCCGGCAGCCGAAGACCCTTTTCAGCTCTTCGGAGAACGTGTTGTAGCGCTTTGCATTCATGCCGCTACGATAGGAGAGAAGCCCCTTATTTGCAAGAGTTTCCGCTTGTGCTCACCAAAGGATAAGTTACACTTTGCGGCCAACATCTGTGTGATTCATCCTTTCGGCGATGCCATTTCGCCTGCGTTCATCGGCCTGCTTTCCGACCAGTGGTGCCTGGGGAAAGCCCTTCTCTTTGCAGTTGTCGCCATCGGGCTGGCTGCGGTGTTCTGCTTCCTTGGGGCAGAGGGATTGCCGCCGACCGGGTGCAGGATGATCCATAACACCCTCCATCGCCCCGTTCCAGCTTGACTAGCTGCTTTTGCAGGTTATAGTTTCAGACACACAACCCTGTCAGGAGCGCCCTCATGTCCCGCAGCCGGAAGATAGCCGTCTCAGTCGCAATACTCTTGGCAACAGGGCTGCTGTTCTCTGCTTTTGTCCTCCCTTTGATTGTCAGGAGTCAGCTCGAAAAGCAGCTCGCCATAGCCACTGACCGGAAATGCACTGTTGCGGCAGTGGCGATAAATCCGCTGAACTGGTCAGTCGAGGTGCGTGGCGTAAAGCTGTCCGAAAAGAACGACTCTGCCGTATTTGTCTCCTTTAGCAGCCTGAAGCTGCGGGTCAGCCCTGCTTCCATCTGGCGAATGGCTCCGGTGGTTGCGGCGCTGAAGGTAACTTCCCCCTACGTGCACCTGCTGCGCTCTGCACCAAACAGCTACAATTTCACGGATATCCTTGAAAAAAACGCAAAAAAACCTGAAAAGAAGAGCGATAAACCGGTAAGATTTTCTCTCAACAATATTGTCATCGAAAACGGCAGGCTTGAATTTGATGATAATGCTTTGTCCCGTCCCGCCAGGCACTACATCGAGGAGCTCACCCTCCATATTCCTTTCATCAGCAATATCTCCTATTTTGCCGACAAGTATGTCGACCCCAAACTTTCGGCGCGCGTCAACGGAGCGCCTTTCAGTTTCGCCGGCAGGCTGAAACCGTTTGAAAAGGGGCTTGAAGCGAATCTAAACATCAATCTGCAGAGGGTTGATCTTCCGTACTATGCGGCCTATTTCCCCCGGGAGCTGCCGGTGCAGATCAGACGGGGATATCTCTCGACAGCGCTCAAGATAACTCACCACCTGGTACGTAGCGGTAACCCGGATATAAACATCTCCGGCACGGCAGGGGTCAAGGATCTCGAGATCCATGAAATAGGCGGCGCACCGCTTTTCTCTCTGGCAACAGTGACTGCTGACATCAGGCGGTTGGCGCTGCTGGCAAAAAGGTACGAGATTGACAAGTTGTCTATTTCTGCGCCACAGCTGCGGTTGTATGGCGACAAGGACGGCGTATGGAACCTGAGTCGCCTGACGCAAAAAAAGCCGGCTGCTGCGGAGACAGTTGCAGTGGCCGAAGCGGACAAGAAAACCGGCAAGCCCGTTGTTTACATTCACTCTTTGCAGCTTGCCGACGGCACCCTGTTCATGAAGGACGATCATCCGCCGGGCGGCAGTTCTGCCGCGCTCAGAAAAATCAGTTTCAAGCTTGACAATTTTGCGACGCAAGGGGAAATTCCCGCCTCTTATACCCTCTCGCTGGTGACCGACAGAAAGGAGACGGCAACTGCCTCCGGAAACATTGCCATGGAGCCTTTTGCCGTCTCGGCACGCATCGCCCTGGCAGATATTGTGCTTGAAGCCTCATACCCTTACCTGGCGGCGCTCCTGACCGAGCCGATCCGCGGCCGGGCAGATTGGCGCGGTGACCTGGCCTACAGTGTTGACAAAGGTCTGACGATTGAACAGTTCATGCTGCGGCTAAAGGGTGTCAAGGCGCCATTAGGCAAAACTGACGGCGCAACGCTGCCGCTGCTGGTGGCAGAGGGGGGGAGCCTCAATCTGAAGGATAAGACCGTTTCGGTTGCCAGGGTGACGCTGTCCGGCGGGACGGTCAATCTCTCCCGCGATCTTTCCGGAAAGCTCTCCACAGCTCTTCTTTTCAGAGAAAAGTCTTTGCCAGCGCCTACGGCAACGACCAGGAAGGAAGGGGGTAAACCTTTCTCCTGGAAAATAGGTACGGCTGCAGTCAACGGCCTTAAACTTGCCTTCACCGACGGGACGAAGGAGGAGAGCCCCCGGTTCGAGTTTGGCAGCATCAATGCCAGTCTCTCATCAATTACCGGTCCGGTGCTTTCCGCGATGCCGCTTAAATTGGATGTTACTTACGGGCCGAAAGGGTCGCTGGCGCTCAGCGGACGGCTTAAAGGCTCTCCTGTCGCTTTCAGGGGGGATCTGGCCATAAGCAGCTTTCCTTTTATCGACTTTGATTCCTATCTGCCCGAGGGGGTCAATGTTGATCTCCTCGACGGCAAACTTGACGCCAGACTCTCCCTCGATCTGCTGCTGAAAGAGAAGGCGCTTACCGGCAGTTTCCGTGGTGAAGGGGGGGTAAGAGATTTTTACTCGGTTGACTCTGAAGAAGAGGAAGATCTGCTTAAATGGGAGAGTCTCCTCTTCGAAAAGTTCTCCGGAACCATTGGCCCTTTTTCGCTGCAGATGAACGGACTGAGCGTGAACAACTATTATGCGCGGGTAATTGTTAATAAAAACGGCAGAATGAATTTACAGGATATCTACCGGCCGGCAGCCAGGGAACAGGTTGCGGCAACGTCTGCGGCCGCTCCTGCAGCCAAAACTGAACCATTGCCGCAGGAGCGGAATATCCGCATTGATACCGTTACCCTTTCGGAAGGTACGCTCGATTTCAGTGATCACCATCTGAACCGCGACTTTTCAACCACCATGCTCCATCTGGGGGGGAGGATCAGCGGGCTTTCGTCTGCCGCCGGTTCTGCTGCCGATGTTGATCTGCGCGGCAATCTCGAAAGCCACTCGCCGCTCAAAATTTCCGGCAAAATAAATCCGCTGGCAAAAGACCTCTTCCTCGATATGGAGATAGCCTTCAGCGAGATCGAGCTATCTCCGCTTACCCCGTATTCAGGGACATATCTCGGTTATTCGATTGACAGGGGGAAGCTCTCTCTGGCACTGAAGTACAAGGTTGAGCAGAATAATCTGACGGCTGAGAACCGGGTCTTTCTTGACCAGTTCACTTTCGGGGAGAGGATAGAGAGCGGCAAGGCCACCTCCCTGCCGTTAAGACTCGGCGTGGCGCTGCTTAAAGACAGAAACGGCGAAATTCATCTTGATCTCCCTCTTTCCGGCAGAACCGATTCGCCCAGGTTCAGCATCTGGGGGCTTGTCGGCCAGGTGCTGAAAAATCTGCTGGTAAAGGCGGCGACATCGCCGCTGGCGCTTTTGCAGGCAAGCATTGGCGGCGGGGCGGACTTCAGCAGCATTGCCTTTGCCTCGGGAACCAGCCGGATCAGCGGCAGTGAAGAGGAGAAGCTCCGCTCACTGGTAAAGGCGCTGACCGAACGCCCCGGCATCAGACTTGAAGTCACCGGCTTTGCCGACAGGGACCGCGATCCGGAAGGATTCAAAAACGAGCTGCTGCTGAAAAAAATGAAGAACGAAAAGTTTCTTTCTCTGGCCAAAGAAAAGCGCGAAAGTGGCGGACTGAGCCACGAGGCAATGGAAATTCCACCGGCCGAATATTCAAAATGGCTGAAAGCTGTTTACGAGAAAGAAAAATTCCCGCGACCGCGGACAGTAGTCGGCATACTCAAGGCGCTGCCTGATGATGAGATGAAAAAGCTGATCCTTGCCAATACTTCTGTAGGCGAACAGCAACTGCGCGGATTGGCACGGGAGCGTGCCGTGACAGTGATGGACTTTTTGCTGAAGGAGGGGAAGCTGCCGCAGGACCGTCTTTTCGAAAAGAGCGGCGATCCGTTTGCGCCTCCGGCAAAGGATGACAAGACGGGCGGGCGGGTCGAATTCGGGGTGGTAGTTAAATAGATATTCAAGAGGCGCAAAAGTGAAGCTTGAAGAACAACTGCAGCTTGAACTGGATAAAAGCAGGGCTACCCTGACGCAGATAATGAACTCTGCCGCAGAAGGAATCTTCGGTGTTGATCTTGAAGGGAACTGCACCTTTATAAACAGAGCCTGCCTGAAAATGCTCGGCTACAGCCAGGAATCCGCCTTACTCGGAAAAAACGTCCATCAACTCATAGCCTGTTCAGACAGTAACCTTTCCGGAGGGCATAGAGGTTGTGCCGTCATGGCCGCCGTAACTGCCGCGGAAAAATATCATAACCCTGATGAGCGACTGAAACGCTCTGACGGCACGCTCCTGCGGACATCATACTGGGGTTACCCTGTCCTTGATGATTACGGCACGCCGATCGGTGCAGTAATAACTTTTATTGACATCACCGAGCAGAAAGCCCTTGAGGAGCAGCTCCGGCAGGCACAGAAAATCGAGGCTGTCGGCACTCTTGCCGGTGGCGTAGCGCACGACTTCAACAACATTCTCACCGCGATTATCGGCTTTGCCAGCCTGATGGAGATGAAGATGGCTGATAATGACCCGCTGCTGCCGAGTTTGAAGCAGATCCTGTCAGCTGCAGAACGGGCAGCCGGACTTACCCGCTCACTCCTTGCCTTCAGCAGAAAACAGACGACCGAGATGCAGGCGGTGGATTTGAACAGGATTGTACTGAATATTGAACAGATGCTGGGAAGGCTATTGCCGGATAATACTGAACTTGCGGTCAATCTGTGTGCGGGCGAGACTGCTGTAATGGCCGATGCCGGGCAGATAGAACAGGTGCTTGTCAACCTTGCGGCCAATGCCAGAGATGCCATGCCGCAAGGTGGCAGAATCACCATCAGCACCTCTACATTTCAGATGGATGAAAGTTTTACCAGACTCCACGGTTTCGGTACCCAGGGTCATTACATTCTCCTCGAATTTGCCGATAACGGTACAGGCATGAATGCAGATACCAAAGAGCGGATCTTCGAGCCTTTTTTCACCACCAAGGGGATTGGAAAGGGGACCGGCCTCGGACTTTCAGTCTGTCACGGCATCATCAAAACACATAACGGCTTCATCAACAGCTATTCCGAAACCGGTAACGGCTCTGTCTTCAGATTGTATCTGCCGGCACTGGAAGCAAAGACAACCTAGTCGAGAGTTTGCCGTCTCTGCTCAGCCGCAGGCTTGGCTCGAACTTTTTGGAGAAAACCGGTAGTAGCGGAAAGGCTGTCAGCGGAGGTTTTAGCGATCCTCACTTAACAGTGATCAGGAAAATTCACCGGGGAAAAAATTATGTCCTGGAACAGGTTGAAGACAGAGATTTCCCTGTTGGTCTCACTGCCGCTACTGGCGACAGCTGGGTCGATAATTGTCATGACCATCTTCAGCCGGTTTCACAATCATCTCTCAATTTTTGTCGCCCTGTTGGCTTTCGGACTGGTTTTTACGATAATTGCCGTATTGCGCATCGTTCAACTGGTTGATGCGCGCCAGAAAGTTCAGGAAGAGCAGCTTGAATTCCTGCAGACACTGATGGACACAATACCTAATCCTATCTATTACAAGGATGTTTCAGGAAAGTATCTGGGCTGCAACCACGCTTTTGAGGTAGCTACCGGTGCAATCAGAAGCGAAGTTGTCGGCAGTCAGGCGCATGAGTTTTTTGTTGAGGAGCTTGCCGATATCTACTGTCGTGGCGATGATGAACTCTTCGCCAGGGGAGGAGCGCAGCTCTTCGGCAGTATTGCCCCTTATGCAGACGGCTCTCTTCGGTATGTAATCTTCCACAAGGCGACCTACAATACTCTCGCTGGCTCTATCGGCGGCCTTGTCGGCATATATATGGACATAAGCGAGCAGAAGGAGGCGCAGGATGCTCTTGCCCGCGAAAAAAACTTTACCGCCAGCATGCTTCAGGGGTCGGCAACGCCCACCTTTGTCATCGACAAGGAGCATCGCCTGCTGATATGGAATCGCGCCTGCGAAGTTCTGACCGGTATCCATGCGGCCGACATGCTGGGAACTGACAGCCATTGGCGGGGATTCTATCCGGAAAAGCAGCGCTGCCTGGCCGACTGCGTGATTGACAGGGTCGAACCCGGCAACCTCTCCGGATTTTACCGGTCGCCGATAATTCCCGCAGGGGTTCAAGGCGAAGAGTGGTGCAAAGTTTGCGGCATGCAGCGCTATCTATCCTTCAGCGCCGCCCCGGTACATAATGACAGGGGAGAGATAGTCGCAGCAGTAGAGACTCTTGAGGATATCACCGAAAGAAAGCTTCTCGAAGAAGAGCTTGTCAAGCTCAACTATGCCGTGACCCAATCGCCCACCGGTATCGTCATTGCCGACAGCAAGGGGGCGATAGAGTATGTCAACCCCCGGTTTACCGAAATTACCGGATATACTCTGGAAGATCTGCATGACGAAAAAACGTCGCCGTTCAGATGGGTCGATGCCTCTTCAACAGTCTATCGGGAGTTGGTAAGCACCATCAATGAAGGAAGGGAATGGCGGGGAAGATTTCACAACAGAAGGAAAACCGGTGAACTTTACTGGGAAGATATCCTGATTGGTCCGATCAAGAACAATGACGGCGAAATAACCCACTTCATTGCCATGAATGAAGATATCTCCGACCGGATCAGGCTTGAAGAAGAGTTGCAGTATTCGCAGAAGATGGATTCTATCGGCCGGATGGCAGGGGGGCTTGCCCACGATTTCAACAATATCCTGACAGCAATTGCCGGTTATGTCGGCATTATGGAGTTTTACCTCAAGGAGGAGTCGCCTCTCACCACTTCTTTGCAGCAAATTCGCAACTCTGTTGATCGCGCCGCCGCACTTGTACAAAGTCTGCTTGATTTCAGCCGCAGGCAGCAAACCAGCCTTTTGCCGGTAAATCTCAACGAAATAGTCACCAGAGTGGCCAAGCTCATCGCCAGCCTTATCGGCGAAGATATAAAAATGCACAGCTTTCTGAGCGATGCCCCGCTGGAGATTCTGGCTGATTCCGTCCAGATAGAACAGCTGCTGATGCACCTGGTGAACAACGCCCGGGATGCCATGCCGCATGGTGGCGAACTCTGGATAGGAACCCGCCGCACAACTCTTGATCAGGATTTTGTCAGGCGCTATGGATTTGGCGCTGTCGGTGATTATGCCCTGCTTACTGTAACCGATAACGGTATCGGTATGGATGCCGCTACTCGTGAAAAGATATATGAGCCGTTTTTCACCACCAAGGGTGTCGGCAAGGGGAGTGGGCTTGGTCTTTCAGTTGTTTACGGCAGTGTAAAGCAGCATAAGGGGTTCCTTACCTGCTACAGCGAACCGGGGAAAGGGACGCAGTTAAATATCTATCTGCCGCTAAGTCACGAGTTTGCGGAAGATCTGCCGGAAAGAGAGCTGCGGGATTCGAGACTGCCTGACAAAAGCCTTTTGCGCGGGGAAGAGACAATTCTGCTTGTTGAAGATGACGTAGCGGTCCAGCAGATCATCAGGAGTCTGCTGGAAGAGTTCGGCTACAGGGTTGTTACTGCCGCAGACGGCAATACTGCGGTTTCTGTTTTTAACGAGTACGCTGCAATGATCAGACTGGTCATTCTCGACGCCATCATGCCGCACAAAAACGGCTGGGACGCTTTCAGCGAAATGCGGTCACAAGTCCCATGGCTCAAAGGGATATTCATCAGCGGCTACACAAGAGAAGCGCTTATCGAAAAAGAGATGCTGGAAGAAACTTCTATCTTTATGCCCAAACCGATTGCCCCGCTTGAGCTTCTGAAAACTGTAAGAGAGGTGCTGGATGGTCATCACCGCATTTAGCTATAATTGCGCGCTGCCAGCGGCATTAATGAAATGAGCTGAAAATAAGTTGTTGCCGGAGCCTATGGGCGCGCATTTTTGTCCTGTTCAATCAG
Source organism: Geobacterales bacterium (assembly GCA_038206285.1). Lineage (GTDB taxonomy): Bacteria > Desulfobacterota > Desulfuromonadia > Geobacterales > DSM-12255 > VEOV01. The sequence continues at coordinate 3,148 of JBBRBA010000002.1, read as the reverse complement.
GCCGTTACCCCAAATCAGACATTTTGCATCCAAATTGAGGTTATTCATTAAAGGCCGGTATGGCACGAATCAGTGATTGCACTGTTATATCAACAGGTTATATTTGTGGCATAGCTGATGCTTTATTCATATTGTAGTTAAAAGCCATAAAGGAGACTTCACTATGAAAAGAGTTATCTTAACAATTGCCATAGTACTGTGTGCCGCTTCTGCTTTTGCTGACGACAACCGTGGCGATAGAGGCGAGTCTGATAATGGACATCGTCAAAGTTATGAGCGCAGACATGATTCACACAGAGGATATGAGTACAGGCAAGAGCGCGAACAAAGACCGAGGCATGTTATCTATCGTCCTGAATACAGGGAAATGCGGGAATGGCAGCCGCGGTACGTAACATACCGTCCTGAATACAGGGAAGTGCGGGAATGGCAGCCGCGGTATGTAACATACCGTCCTGAATACAGGTATGAAGAACCTCGTGTAACTATTTCTCTCCCATCCCTGCCGCCACTGCCTCGTTTGCCACATCTGCCACCGTTTCCTCTGCCACCATTTGTATTTTTCTGATAAAGATACCTGTTGGCTTGTTAGATCTGCAGAGAGGCAGGGCATAAGGCTCTGACTCTCTTTTTCGCTTTAGACGCTATTGTAAAAAAGATTGTCAGGGACGTTCCGGCTTTTGATTCCGGCTTTTGCCAGCTCTGGCTGTATCTCCTTTGATGATGATTTGTATTATGCAGTGGGTGCCTGCAGTCATGGCTATTTGCATTATAAGCAATGAAAAGCCCACCAGGTCATTCGGTGGGCTTCTTTTATAATTAACCAGATTTGTATGCCTTTTCAAGGACTGTTCCGGCTCCAGTTGCCTCCGGAGTTATACAACAAAATACCTATTTAACCTGCATGGTGGAGTATCGATTATTGTTACCCTCCTTTTGGCAGATTTACTTCCTTGCTGCTGATTAAACTCTAGCACCAAAAATAATAAAATACAGGCTATTATTTATTTTTTTATCGGCTTATAGTCTGAAAGTTGATTAAAGCATCTCCTCCGGCAGTAGTGGCGCTACTACCCCCTAAAACCGAATATCCTCTACCGAAGAGTACCGTGTGTTGTATTTTCTTCACAACCGGCGACGTGTATTAGTTTTGCTGCTGTAGAAACAGATCAAGGAGCCAGCTATTACTACGCTGACTCCTTGATATAACTATGGCACACATGGGAAGACAATCCGTCAAGTAACATGCTGATGATATTGATGTATATCAATTATGTTAATGGCCGATACCCCCAATAATACCCCCAATGCTTTTTCCTTCTTTCAACTTTGGTCGGTTTAAAAAACGACCTGGTAGATTATGTAAGAATGTCGTTGATCTGCCGTCGGTCCGACACCTTCAACATGAATTAAGGCAGATCATCGCGGTCTGAGCCGAGTGAATGCCTCTTTCGCGTAAGCGTTTTGCACTTTCTTCTCTTGCTTTAGCTGCTCAATTTCTGAGGGTGTCAGCATCTCGATTACTGGAATGTCACGCAGTTCCGGAGGCAGTGAGTATTTAACAGGCTGTTTTGAATTCTTGTCAGATTTCATTCTGGAATTCCTCGCTGTGAGATAATCCGTGCGTCAATATGGTTGAATGCCCAGTAATTGTCAACGGGCAAGCATTATCGCCCAATCATGCAAACGGCAAACCACCTGCAAGCATACGCACCGCATTCAGGAACTTTTTGAATGGCGGCGGATAGTCGCAATCTTCTGGAAACTCATCACCACCGGGAAAGGCGTTACTGCCGAAAGTAGTAATTTCCCTATCCTCCACAATAATTTCAACTTCCCAGCCCGTTCCATCGCAGAGTTCGGCCCCTGTATCTGTATACGACGGCTGCCAATTCCAAAGCCCTACTTTGTCGCATGCAAGCCAGTAGTTTCCCCATTTTTTCGGAGTCACATTAACCTCTATGGTTCGTACCGGTTCATAGGCATACCCACATTCCTTATAAATCAAAGTTCCATCCAGAAGTTCGAGCCGGTACGATGATCCGGTATAACCACCAATGGAAACTTTGAATTTTGACGGCGCAGTCTGAACTTCAATCGGCTTCAGCATATCCTCTATCTTCTTAAGTGCATCAATGATGGGACCGAAACCGGCCACGGAAGGAGTTAACCCTTCGGTAAGATACCCGGCAAGATATTGCTCTGATTTGGGACGGAAGCCATGACGGTAGCAGAAAAGGTATGAAACCGCCTCGGCTTCAAATTCCCTTTCGTCACGCTCCTTCCTCTTGAATGGCCTGTCCTGAAATTCATCCTGGTGGCCGCAGAAGATGTGGGCCAATTCATGCACCATCGCGGCAAAGCGTATTTTCGGCGGATGCGTACTGTTTACCTGCATGATGTAATTGGTCAACCTGCTAGCCGGGCCAACCTCTTTCCGTGGCGTTAGATACCGCGTGTCCTTCAAACGTACCTGCCCGGCATGATTGACTTCCAAGGGGCGTTCTTCAAAGATCAACCCCAGCTTGCGGGAGGTTCTTACCATTTCATCATAGAGTCCCTTGATGCCCCGCAAGTCTCCTTCAACGGGAAAGAGGCGGCGGCATATTTCTTCAGTCGGAAGGTTAGGTTGATAACCATGAATGGGGTTTTCTTCGATTTTTTCAATGCTCTTGATGTCATAGACAAACTCGACCGGTCCGAATATTTTCATTACGACGATTGGCTGAACACCATGGCGCAAGGTGCGATTGAACAACCGTTGCCAGCGGTCTTCTGAAAGGACAAAAGTCGAATCAGGTTGCTGCTGCATTACCAGCAAAGCGTTATATGGGGCCAAGTATCGACTCTGCTTGATAAAAGCCAGAGTCTCGAAGAAAGTGGCACATTCACCGCTTTGGCGGAATTGACGGGTGTTTTCCAGAAGAGTTTCAATTTCGGATTGCAGAATTTCATAGGGAAGCATAGGGAACCTTTTTATATAATTCGTGGCTGAAATTATTTCACCTGGTGGATTCAAGTTCGAAGTGCAACAGCCAGTGGTGGTTTGGTGTAACACATCTCCACCCCGAATAACACCTCATGCGGTGACCTGAATCCTAATACTTTACGTGGTCTGTGATTTAGTCGTTCTACCGCCCACTGCACT
>JBBRBA010000001.1:0-119436 GCA_038206285.1 Geobacterales bacterium | reverse complement strand
CAACCGCCATACACTTCCTCGAATCTCATCTTTCGGGTCTCCTGTAGCCATTCCGTCCGTTTCATCCGTTGTCTCCCGACAACAAAGTAAACCGGACAGTTTATGTGCTACAAGACCGGACATATTATTAACCCGCGACACCGCTAGAAATAATCCTTGATTTCTTCCTTCAGGCTGGCTAAAGTTAACTAAAGTTACATTTGCTCTCTGTCATGCTTGTGTGACAACAAAAACCCTGGCGGAATATTTTATAAAACGGGGGTCTTTTTCAGCCGTGGTGAGCTGCCCCATTACGCGGGAATTGCCTGAAGCGGCTTCTAGTCCCCCACCTGATAGGAACTCGCCCAGAGGTCCTTCGCGTCCACGGTATGATGGAGAGTTTTTGCAGGAGAGGTTGGCTATGCCGGCCTCTTTTTTTTTTACGCGGAATCCGGAATAAATCCCTGAAAACATCTCTCCAGCATTGATTATTTCCCACATTTTGCTATAGTCGTTCACTTTCCAGACATTTTTCAACTTACAGGACAGCGCGTATGAAGGAATTTATCGACAAGGCAAATACTCTGATGGAGGCGCTCCCTTACATCAGAAGGTTTTCCGGCAAGACAATCGTCATCAAATACGGCGGTCATGCCATGGCAGATGAGGCGCTGAAGGAATCCTTCGCACTCGACGTGATCCTGCTCCGCTCGCTTGGAATCAATGTTGTGGTGGTGCATGGCGGCGGCCCGCAGATTAATGAGACTCTCAAGCGTTACGGCATCGTCTCCGAATTCGTCCGCGGCATGCGGGTAACTGACGCTCCTACCATGGCGGTGGTAGAGATGGTGCTGACCGGCCAGGTAAATCAGGAAGTCGTCGGCTACCTGAATCAGCATGGCGGTCGGGCTGTCGGCCTCTCCGGCAAGGACGGCAACCTTCTGCTCTGCGAAAAGATGTTGCAGGAGATAAAAAACGAGGACGGCACCGTCGAAATGGTGGACATCGGTTTTGTCGGCAACGTGGTCAAAGTGAATCAGGAGTTGATCCAGACCCTGGAGCACGGCAAATTCCTGCCGGTTATCGCCCCGGTCGGCGTGGGGGCGGGGGGCGAGAGCTACAATATCAATGCCGACCTGGTGGCGGGTCGGGTTGCAGGGGCTCTGCAGGCCGAGAAGCTGATGCTTCTGACCGATGTCTCCGGCGTAAAAGACAAGGAAGGGAAGCTGATCAGCAGCATCAATCTGGCTGACGTACCACGGCTGATTGACGACGGCACCATCTCCGGCGGCATGATTCCCAAGGTGGAGTGCTGCGTCGATGCCCTCAAAGAGGGGGCCAAAAAGGCGCATATTGTCGATGGCCGGGTAAAGCATGCCGTGTTGCTGGAAATATTTACCGACATAGGCGTCGGTACGGAGATTACCTGAAGACAGGAACGAGGCGCGAGGTCCGAGCTTCGAGGCTCGTCAGGAGAAAAAATGAACTCAGCACAATGGATTGAAAAATCCGACAGATATATCATGAAGACCTACGGCCGGTACCCAATCGTCCCGGTACGGGGCGAAGGGTGTCAGCTCTGGGACGCGGACGGCAAGCGCTATCTGGACTTCCTGGCTGGCGTAGCAGTAAACAATCTGGGGCATTGCCACCCAAAAGTGGTGCAAGCGATTCAGGCGCAGGCCGCAACCCTGATCCATTGCTCAAACTACTACCAGATACCGCAGCAGATCGAGCTGGCAGAACTGCTCTGCAACCACTCCTTTGCCGACAGCGCGTTCTTCTGCAACTCCGGCGCCGAGGCAAACGAGGCAGCCATCAAGCTGGCACGGAAATACAGCCGGGATGTCACCGGGCGGCCGGAGCGTTACGGCATCATTACCGCTGCCGACTCCTTCCACGGCCGGACCATGGCCACTGTATCCGCCACCGGTCAGGAGAAGGTACAACGCTTCTTCGATCCGCTGCTGCACGGCTTCAGTCATGTGCCGTTCAACGACATTGACGCCATGGCTGCGGCAATAACAGCAGAGACCTGCGCCGTAATGCTGGAGCCGATTCAGGGCGAAGGAGGGGTCAACATCCCTGCTCCTGACTATCTGGCAAAGGTGCGCGAGTTGTGCAACCACCACAACCTGCTGCTGATTCTCGACGAAGTGCAGGTCGGCATGGGGCGAACCGGGAAACTGTTCGCCCATGAGCACTTCGGCATCACCCCGGATATCATGACGCTTGCCAAAGCTCTGGCCGGCGGCGCGCCCATCGGTACCATGCTGGCAAGGGAAGAAATTGCTGTTGCCTTTGTCCCCGGCACCCATGGCTCAACTTTCGGTGGCAATCCGCTGGTCTGTGCCGCGGCACTGGCAACAGTAAGGACGATGCTGGAGGACGGTATCCTGAACCGGGCCGAAGAGATGGGCGACTACCTGCTGGGAGAACTGGAGACTCTGCATAAAAAATATCCGGCGCTGGTAACAGAGGTACGCGGCATTGGTCTGATGATCGGCATGGGACTTACCATCCCTGGTGGCGACATTGTCAAGCGCGGCCACGAACTGGGACTGCTCCTCAACGTGACCCATGACACCGTGCTACGTTTTGTGCCGCCGTTGATAGTGACCAAAGCTGAAGTTGATGAGATGATCACCCTATTAGGCGGGATATTTGCGGAGGTTAGACGATGAAACGGGATTTCCTGGCTCTGAACCAATTCAGCAAGGATGAACTGGACAATATCCTCGCTCTCACTGCCGAGCTGAAGCTCCGCCAGAAGCAGGGGATTGAACACAGTCTCCTCAAGGGGAAGAGTATCGCTCTCATCTTCGAAAAATCGTCGACCCGCACCAGGATCTCCTTCGAGGTCGGCGTCTACCAGTTGGGAGGCCAACCGCTGTTCATCTCCTCCGGAACTTCGCAGATGGGTCGGGGCGAGCCGATCAAGGATACCGCCAGAACCATTTCCCGCTACTGTGACGGCGTCATGATCCGCACCTATGGGCAGGAGATTGTCGAGGAGTTTGCCGCCTATGCCTCCGTACCGATCATCAACGGCCTGACCGACAAGTTTCACCCCTGCCAGATCCTGGCAGACATCTTTACCGTCATGGAGCACAAGGGTGATTATGCCGGGCTTCGTTATGCCTGGGTCGGTGACGGCAACAATATGGCCAACACCTGGATAGAGGCGGCCGCCATCTTCGGCTTCGAGCTGCGCCTCGCCTGTCCCAGGGGGTATGAGCCCGATGCCGGCGTACTGGCATGGGCAAAAAAGAGAGGGGCGAAACTGTTCCTCACTACCGACCCGAAAGAAGCAATAGCCGGCGCTGATGTTGTCAATACCGATGTCTGGGCCAGCATGGGGCAGGAGGCAGAGCAACTGGTGCGGGAAAAAGCCTTTGCCGGTTACTGCCTTGATGATGCCCTGGTTAAACAGGCACAACCTGACTGCCTGGTGCTGCACTGTCTCCCCGCTCACCGTGGTGAAGAGATCAGCGACTCAGTCATCGAGGGGAAAAAATCGGTGGTCTGGGATGAAGCGGAAAACCGGCTGCATGTGCAAAAAGCGATCATGGCTACACTGATAAAATAGGAGGGCCGCTTTTGACTCGGCCAAGACTTTCGCGCTACGGGCAGCATGCGCTGTCCAATTCGCAGGGCGAATTGTCCGCCACCCCGGGGTTCCCTTTGGCGCCTTGACCTGACGAAAAATCGACGCTCCAAATGACACATTGTGAAAATCAGAAAAGGAGATACTCATGGCAAAAAAACCCGACGTTAAAAAAATCGTTCTCGCCTACTCCGGCGGGCTGGACACCTCCATCATCCTCAAGTGGCTGAAGAATGAGTACGGCTGCGAGGTCATCACGTTTTCCGCAGATCTTGGCCAGGGTGACGAGCTTGATCCTATTCGCGCCAAGGCTATCGCCACCGGCGCCGACAAGGTCTACATCGACGATCTTAAGGAAGAGTTCGTCCGCGACTTCGTCTTTCCGATGTTCCGTGCCAACGCCATCTACGAAGGGCACTACCTGCTCGGTACCTCCATTGCCCGGCCGCTGATCGCCAAGCGGCAGATGGAGATTGCCAGGATCGAGGGTGCCGATGCCGTCTCCCACGGCGCCACCGGCAAAGGGAACGACCAGGTTCGCTTCGAGCTGGCCTATTATCACTACAATCCGGCCATAACTGTCGTTGCTCCCTGGCGCGAGTGGAAGCTGAACAGCCGCCAGGCTCTGATCGCCTACGCAAAGAAGAACGACATCCCGATCCCGATCACCAAGAAGCGCCCCTGGTCCAGTGACCGCAACCTGCTGCACATCTCCTTTGAAGGAGGCATCCTGGAGGATACCTGGGCAGAAGCGCCGGAGAACATGTACGTCCTGACCAAACCGCCTGAAAAGGCACCAAACAAGCCCCAGTACGTCGAGATTGAGTTCCGCAGCGGCAATGCCGTGGCAGTGGATGGCGAGAAGATGAGCCCGGCGCAGCTGCTGGCCCATCTGAACTTCATCGGCGGCGAGCATGGCGTCGGCCGGGTCGATCTGCTGGAGAACCGCTCGGTGGGGATGAAGTCCCGCGGCGTCTACGAGACCCCCGGCGGCACCATCCTGCGCGAGGCCCATTCGGCAGTGGAGCAGATCACCATGGATCGCGAAGTGATGAGGATGCGCGACTCCCTGATTCCCGAGTACGCCCGGATGGTCTACTCCGGCTACTGGTTCGCTCCGGAGCGGGAGCTGCTGCAGACCCTTTTCGACGACGCCCAGAAGTGCGTCAACGGCGTGGCTCGGGTCAAACTCTACAAGGGACTTTGTCGTACCGTCGGCCGCAAGTCCGAAACCGACTCCCTCTTCAACCTGGACTTTGCAACCTTTGAAAAGGACAAGGTCTTCAATCAGGCTGATGCCGAAGGGTTCATCAAGATCAACAGCTTAAGACTGCGGATAAGGTCGCTGATGCAGGCCAACCGGAAGTGATATTTCAGAAAGGCAATAGATGAAGTCGATCCTTGTCACCGGCTCATCAGGCCTTATCGGCTCCGAGGTCGTGACATATTTTCACAACCTCGGATTTGCCGTCCACGGCATTGACAACAACCAGCGGGAGTTCTTCTTTGGCGCACAGGGGAGCACCCGCTGGAGCCAACAACGGTTGCTAGCAACCCTGCCTGACTTCCGCCACATCGAGCTGGACATCAGGAATCGGCAGGGTATTCTTGATCTTGTGAAAGAGTTGAAGCCCTCCGGCATCATACATACTGCGGCACAGCCATCCCATGACAGAGCCGCCGCCATCCCCTTTGACGACTTCGACACCAATGCCGTCGGCACCCTGAATCTGCTCGAAGCGGCGCGGCAGTTCTGTCCCGAAGCACCTTTCATCCATATCTCGACCAACAAGGTCTATGGCGACCGGCCGAACAGTATACCCCTTAAAGAGCTTGAGACCCGCTGGGATTATGCTGATCCGGGCTACATGAGCGGCATCCCGGAAACCTTCTCCATCGACCAGTCAACCCATTCCCTGATGGGCGCTTCAAAGACGGCAGCCGATGTCATGGTGCAGGAGTACGGCCGCTATTTCGGCATGCCCACCTGCTGCCTGCGGGGTGGCTGCCTCACCGGCCCCAACCACTCGGGAGTCGAGCTTCACGGTTTCCTCAGTTATCTGGTCAAATGCAATCTCGAAGGGAAGGAATACACTGTCTTCGGTTACAAGGGAAAGCAGGTGCGCGACAATATCCACTCTGAAGATGTTGCCCGCTTCATCCATCTCTTTTACGAAAATCCACGTTGCGCAGAGGTCTACAATCTTGGTGGGGGCAAAGGGAACTCCTCCTCCATACTGGAAGCATTTGCCATGGCAGCTGAATTCAGCGGCAAGAGTCAGGTCTACCGCTATGTAGATGAAAACAGGATCGGTGACCATATCTGCTACTACAGCGACCTGACAAAGATGAAAAAACACTATCCGGGCTGGGATATCACCAAATCGCTGCGCCAGACGGTGCAGGAGATTGTCGAATCCTGGCAGAGACGATTGCAATGAAGAGGCTGTTGATCACCGGTATTTGCGGCTTCGTCGGGAGCAGCATTGCCAAGGCATGGCTTGCTGCCGAACCGGGGCTGATTATCTATGGACTTGATAATTTCATCCGTCCCGGCAGTGAACATAACCGTAATGAGCTGCAACGCCTGGGCATCAGGCTTTTTCATGGCGACATCCGCTTCGCTTCCGATTTCGAGACCCTACCCCCGGTTGACTGGGTTATCGACGCAGCCGCCAACCCAAGCGTTCTGGCGGGAGTTGACGGCCAAACCAGCAGCCGCCAGCTTGTGGAACACAACCTGCTCGGCACCGTCAATATTCTCGAATACTGCAAGCGGGTTGGCGCCGGGTTCATCCTTATCAGCACCAGCCGGGTTTATTCCATAGACCGGCTTGCTGCGGTTTCGGTTGAGCCGGTTGGCGAAGCTTTCCGCATTACCACTGGTCAGATATTGCCTCAAGGTCTCACAAGCAGGGGCGTGAGCGAACAGTTCAGTACAACGCCACCGGTCTCTCTCTACGGCAGCACCAAACTTGCTTCCGAGTCGCTTGCGCTTGAATACGGTGAGACCTTCGGCTTTCCGGTATGGGTCAATCGTTGTGGCGTACTGGCCGGAGCCGGACAGTTTGGCAGAGCGGATCAGGGGATTTTTGCCTTTTGGATTAATGCCTGGCTGAGACGACGCCCGCTGACTTACATCGGTTTCACGGGTAATGGCTATCAGGTGCGCGACGCCATGCACCCAAGAGACCTGATACCGCTGCTGCTCAAGCAGACTGCATCAGGTGCTACGGCTAAAACCCGCATTGTCAACCTCGGCGGCGGCGCGTCCAACGCCATGTCGCTGGCGGAACTGAGTAGCTGGTGCCGGGCACGTTTTGGAGAACATTCTGTGAGTAGCAACCATGAGATGCGCCGGTTCGACATCCCGTGGATGGTCATGGATGCCTCATTAGCAAAAGAAATCTGGGAATGGGAGCCGCAGACTGCGATCTACGAATTACTGGCTGAAATAGCGCTCCATGCCGAGCAGCACCCTGAGTGGCTGGAACTTTCGCGATTACCATGAACAATCAGTCTGAGGCCAGAAACCAGCTTGAGCTTCTCTCCATCGTCATCCCCGCCCGTGACGAAGAGGGATGCATCTGCTCTACGACACAGCATCTTCATCTGGAGTTGCGTCTCCAGGGTGTTCCCCACGAAATCATCGTCGTTGATGACGGCAGCAGTGATAGAACCTGGGAGCTTCTTCAGGATCTGGCACTAATGATGCCGGAGCTTAAGCCGGTACAGAACAACGGCCTCCACGGCTTTGGACGGGCTATAATCTGTGGTCTCGACACCATGAGCGGCGACGCCGTTGTCCTCATGATGGCCGACGAGTCGGACGACTGCCGCGATGTTGTCCGCTACTGGCAAGAGCTGAACAAGGGCTACGACTGCGTTTTCGGCAGCCGTTTCATCAAGGGTGGCGGCACTATCGACTATCCGTACGTGAAGATGTTTTTCAACCGTCTGGCCAACACATTCCTGCAAATGTTGTTCGGCATCAAGCTCAACGACACAACCAACGCCTTCAAGGCTTACCGCCGCGAGGTGATCGACGGCTGCCGGCCGCTCATCGCCCCGCACTTCAACCTGACCGTTGAGCTGCCGCTGAAAGCGATTGTTAGAGGCTTTAGTTGGAATGTCATACCGATTACCTGGAGAAATCGCCGCAGCGGAGTTGCCAAATTGAAGATCAAGGAGATGGGAAGCCGCTACCTTTTTATCTGCCTGTACATTTGGCTGGAAAAATATTTTTCCTGTGGGGATTACAAAAAAAATAAATTTAACACAGAGATAGGAGACACCGATGTCCAAAGATAAGCTCTGGGGGGGGCGCTTCGCCCAGCCCACCAACAAATTCGTCGAAGAATTCACCGCCTCCATCGATTTCGACAAGCGCCTCTACCACCAAGACATCCGCGGCTCCATCGCCCACGCCCGTATGCTGGGGAAGCAGGAGATCATCCCGCTGAGCGACGTAGAAGCAATTGTTGACGGGCTGAAAGAGATCCTCGCACAGATAGAGGCCGGCGAGTTCGACTTCTCTGTCAGCCTGGAAGACATCCATATGAATATCGAGTCGCGTCTCTCAGCGAAGATCGGCGAGGCCGGCAAGCGCCTCCATACCGGCCGCTCCCGCAACGATCAGGTAGCGCTGGATATCCGCCTCTACCTGCGTGACGAGATTGTCGAAATATCTGCCTATCTCGACCGGATGATCGACTCCCTCCTCTTTCAGGCGGAACAGAATATTGACGTCATCATGCCCGGCTACACCCACCTGCAGACCGCGCAGCCGATCCTCTTTGCTCACCACATGCTCGCCTACGTGGAGATGTTCAAGCGGGACAAGGGACGGCTGGCGGATTGCCTGCAGCGGGTGAACGTCCTGCCTCTCGGCGCCGGCGCCCTGGCCGGCACCACCTTTCCCATCGACCGGGAGCATGTGGCCGAACTGCTCGATTTTCCGGAAGTGACCAGGAACTCCCTCGATTCGGTCTCTGACCGCGACTTCGCCCTGGAGTTCATCGCCGCCGCCTCGATCACAATGATGCACCTCTCCCGCTTCTCCGAAGAGCTGATCATCTGGTCCACCAGCGAGTTCAAGTTCGTCAACCTCTCCGACGGTTTCTGCACCGGCTCCTCCATCATGCCGCAGAAAAAGAACCCGGATGTGCCGGAGCTGGTACGTGGCAAGACCGGTCGCGTCTACGGCAACCTGATGGCGCTTTTGACCGTGATGAAGGCTCTGCCGCTCGCCTACAACAAGGATATGCAGGAGGACAAGGAACCGCTGTTCGACACCATCGACACGGTCAAGGGGAGCCTGAAGATCTTTAGCGACATGATCCGCGAAATGAAGGTAAACGCCGCTGCCATGCGCCAGGCGGCGGCCAAGGGGTTTTCCACCGCCACTGATGTGGCCGATTATCTCGTCCGCAAAGGGATGCCGTTTCGCGACGCCCACGAGGTGGTGGGGAAGTCTGTTGCCTACTGCCTGGATAGCGGCAAGGATTTGCCGGAGCTGACCATGGCGGAGTGGCAGGGTTTCTCCGACAAAATCGGCGCGGACATCTATGACGCCATCACCCTGGAGGCGAGTGTAAATGCCAGACGGGCGACCGGCGGCACGGCACTGGAGCGGGTCAGGCAGGAGATTGCGCGGATCAGGGCAGGAAAATAAGGATAAAGGAACGGGGATAAGGAACGAGGATAAAGGAACGGGATTTTCTTTCCTCGGGCATAGTTCCTCGCACCTTGAAGGCTATGATGATGGGGCAGCGCGCAACAACAAAACTGATACTCCTCCTGCCGTTTGCACTGGCGTTGTTTGCCGGTTGCGGCAAAAAGGGGCAGCTCATCCCGCCTGAGGCGCTGGTGCCGGCGGCTGTGCAGAATTTACAGGTGCAACAGAAAGGGGAAGATTTCCGCATTACCTGGCAGGCACCTGCAAAAGAGCAGGGGGGCAGGCCTTTGCGTGATCTTGCCGAATTCAGTCTGCTGCGGCGCGATGTCGCCAAAGATGGCAGTGACTGTGCATCATGCCCGGAGGCGTGGAAACTGCTGACCGCAATCGACCTCGATCTCCCCGGAAAGGCAAAGCAGGGCAGTTCCGGTTTCATCTATTTCGACCGGGGGCTGCCTTCGGGCAGCGTCAGCCAGTACCGGCTGCTTGCTCTCAGCAAAAGCGGCGGCAGGAGCTCTCCGGCGACTTCGCCGCTCAGGAAAATGCTGCCGGCCATTGCCGCCCCTGCTATCAAGGCAGTAGTGCTGCCCGCGGCGATCAGAATTTCTTTCAGCTTTACCGTGCCGACCGCGGCGAAGCTGCTCGGTTTCAATATTTACCGCCGGCTGAAAGGGGCGGAACCCTCCCTGCAGCCGCTGAACATCGCCCCGGTCCCGCAAGGGGGCTGGGAGGATCAGCAGCTGCAATTCGGGCAGACCTACAGTTATTCGGCAACTGCGCTGGTGGAAACAGGCGGGGAAACTGCAGAGTCGCTGCCGTCGGAAGAGAGCGAACTCCTTTTTTCTCTCCAGGAACTTCGCTGACAACATGCAGGCGTCTGTCGGCCTTGGCGTGAATCTGCAGCGAGAAAGGCGCCTCGAATTATTCACCCGCAAATATTAAAGGCGCAGCGAACAACTATTCGCTTCAAATTTCCGCTAAACTACTCTCGCGCAGATTCTCCGGTGACGATTCCTCAAGCCCGCCAGACTCCTAGCAACTTGAATCTTTTGACTTTTCCCCGCCGGCATGATAGAAAAAAACACTTTTATCCGGAGGTTTCACCAATATGAATCATTTTCAGTACAAAGGGATTGATCTTTTTGCCGAGGATGTACCGATCAAGGATATCGCTGCCAAAGTCGGTACCCCGGTTTACGTCTACTCGCATGCCACTCTTGAGCGCCACTTTAAAGCGTTTGACAATGCTTTTGCCGCACTGCCGCATACCATCTGCTACTCGGTCAAAGCCAATTCGACCCAGTCGGTACTGAAAACCTTCATCAATCTCGGCAGCGGAGTTGACATTGTCTCCGGCGGCGAACTTTTCCGTGCCCTCAAGGCCGGGGTCGACCCGCAGAAAGTTGTTTACTCCGGGGTGGGGAAAAAGGACGATGAGATCGAATTCGCGCTCAAGACCGGCATCCTCATGTTCAATGTCGAGTCGGAGCAGGAGCTGACCCGCATCTCCGAAATTGCCGGCCGCATGGGGAAGAAGGCCGGCATTGCCATACGCGTCAATCCTGACGTTGACCCCGGCACCCACCCCTACATCACCACCGGCCTGAAGAACGCCAAGTTCGGCATCACTATCGAGCGGGCCATGGAAGAGTACAGCCGGGCCAGGACGCTGCCTGGCATCGATATTATCGGTATCGACATGCACATCGGCTCCCAGTTGACCAAGGTCAATCCGTTTGTCGACTCGATCGACAAGCTGAAGATCATGATCGCCAAGCTCCGCAGCCAGGGGATTGACCTTAAATACTTCGACTGCGGCGGCGGGCTGGGAATCCAGTACAATGCCGAAGAGCCGCCGTTGCCGGCAGATTACGGCAAGGAGATTGTTGCTGCCACCAAAGAGCTTGGCATGCATCTGCTGTTCGAACCGGGACGCAATCTTGTCGGTAATGCCGGTATCCTGCTGGCCAAAACACTCTTTACCAAGTCCCGCGACGACAAGAACTTCATCATGATCGATGCCGGGATGAACGATCTCGCCAGACCGGCGCTTTACGACTCCTACCACGGTGTGCAGGCGGTGGCTAAAGACCAGGACGGCATCATCGTTGCCGATATTGTCGGCCCCATCTGCGAGTCCGGCGACTTCCTTGCCAAGGGGCGCGAAGTACCGATGTTCAGACAGGGAGACCTGGTCGCCTTCATGTCTGCCGGCGCTTACGGCTTTGCCATGAGCAGTTCCTACAACAGCCGCCCGCGTGTTGCCGAAGTCATGGTCAAGGGTGACAAGTTCGAGGTCGTCCGCGAACGCGAGACCGTCGAAGAGCTGATCAAGGGTGAAAAAATAGCGTCATTTCTCTAAACGGTTATCAACAACGGAAAAATGAAAAACAGCCGCGGCATAACAGTAAAGGTTCTTGGTGATTACGGTCCTTTCTCCCGAATCGGCAAGAGTATCGGCTATCAGGTGACGATCGGCGAAAGTTGTTACCTGGTAGACTGCGGCTCGCCGGTCTTCCAGAAGTTCGGTGGCCATGGCCTCAAGACCATCAAAGGGCTGATCGTCACCCACTGTCATGATGACCATAAACGCTGGTTCTCCGACTTTGCCCTGTTCAACCGGTATGCCCCGGATGTCGATCATCGGCTGCCGCTTATGACCTCGGAGAAGGTAAACCGCTGTCTTGCCGAAGGTTCCGGCCCGGCACTGGCACTCAGCCTGGCGGATGACTGCCGCCAGGTTGTCGAGATCGCTTATGATGAATATGTCGATTTCACCTCAATTGCTCCACGGGCGAAATACCGGATCGAGAATCTGCCCGTAGGCTCCGGACTCTCCAGGCTTGCCGTAGTAGACTTAAGCGGCAGCATCGTCCCGCCGGAGCGCGCCAAGATTTTCATCGGCGCCAGCGGCACGCCGCGGATGCTGTTCAAGGATCCGCCATCCGGTGAATGGGTCGAGCCGGAAAGTTTCTATCCGTTTTCATCTTCTGTCTTTTATGACAAAGACTGGTCGCCGTTTGTCGATGCTGAAGGGTTCACAATTGAAGCGATCAATGCGCCGGTGTGGCATGGAGTACCCGGCATCGGTGTAAAATTCAGCAACGGCAGCGAAACGGTGATCTTCAGTTCGGACACCAATCATGATCTGGAGCTGTGGGAAAACCTTTACCGGGAGAAAATACCGCAACAGCCCGGGGTGAGCGCTGCCGAATTTGCGCGGGCTGCGGTAATCAACGGCGACATCAACGACTACATTGAAAGAATCTGGAGCGAAGCGCGCTACCGGGATGCCGTGTCAACTTTCAACAGCGGTATAACCATTCACGATATTTCGCTAAGAAAAAGCGTGGTGCATACAGATTACCGCCGGCTGAATCATACAACGCTCGACAGGAAGAGAACCATCCTCACCCACAGCCCTGACAAGATGACTTCCGTCTGGCTGCTGAGCGAAGCGGAAAAAGAGTTCCATATCAGCGGTGAAAGTTTCGCTGAAGTAGTCGACAACAAGCAGCTCCCGGTGATTGGCGACTTCTATCATAAAGAGGATGGCAGGTATTTCGTCTGCTTCTGTAATGACAATGGCAGACATTCCGTCTATGAGCGTGATCTGGTGCTGAGCCTCTGCTCCGATCCTTACCGGGGAGAAGGGAATCTGGTTGCCCATGTCGATATCTACGAGGATATCGACGGCCAATACCTGCCGATGCTCCCTGCCGGAGAATCTTATTACCGCCGCCGGCCGGACGGCAAGGTCGAACTGGTAGAGCATTCCGCAAACAGTAGTAGTGGCAGAGTTGTGGAGGATCAGCGCCCGCGCCTGACGACTGAATTTAGCGGAAATTCCAAATGTAAGGTGATAGGCGCAAGCAAATTTCAATAACCGGGCAAAGATGCAATCGAGGCGGCGAGGATTGAGCCGACGGAGATGGCGTTTTGATCCGGAATTGGATGTATAAGGAGGATTAGCCATGTTCAAAGGAAGTATTGTTGCCATTGTTACACCGTTTAATAACGGCAGAGTCGATTTTGAAAAACTTCGTGAACTGGTGGAATTCCAGATTGCCGGGGGGACTGATGCCATCGTGCCGTGCGGCACCACCGGCGAAGCCTCGACCCTTGATTACGACGAGCATATGGCCGTGATCAAGACGGTCATCGACCAGGTGAAAAAGCGGGTACCGGTCATTGCCGGCACCGGGTCCAACGCTACTGCCGAGGCGATCGAGTTGTCGCAGAAGGCCAAGGAAGCCGGCGCTGACGGCGTACTCCTGGTGACCCCATATTACAACAAGCCGACCCAGGAAGGGCTGGTGCGCCACTATACTGCCATTGCCAACGCCGTGGCCCTCCCGCAGATCCTCTACAACGTGCCTGGCCGCACCGGTGTCAACATGCTCCCCGAGACCGTTGCCCGTATCGCCGTGCAGAAGAATGTCGTGGCCATCAAGGAAGCGACCGGCTCCCTGCAGCAGGCATCCGAGATCCTGGCTCTCTGCGGTGACCAGATCGACGTTCTCTGCGGCGACGACTTCATTACCTTCCCGATGATGGCCTGCGGCGCCAAGGGGGTTATCTCGGTACTGGCCAATATCATGCCGCAAGCAGTTGGCGATCTGACCGACGCCTTCTTTAGCGGTGATCTGGAAAAGGCCCGTCAGCTCCATCTTTATACCCTGAAAGTCGGCAACGCCATGTTCATCGAAAGCAACCCGATCCCGGTCAAAACCGCCCTCGGCCTGATGGGCAGGTGCTCTGCCGAAGTCCGCCTGCCACTGTGCGAGATGGGCGCGGCGAATAAAGCTAAACTTGCTGATATCATGAAAGAATACAAACTGATCTAAAATCGCTTAGGGCTCAGGGCACAGGGTAAAGGGTAAAGGCTGCAGGCTGGGGAATGGGGGTCAAGACTGGATGTTTTGCCCTGAGCCCCGAGGCTGGAGCCCCGAACCCAAATCCCCGCGTCCCGAGCCCCGAGCCTGCGAGGGTTTCCCATGATTAAGATTGCTGTTTGCGGCGCTGCCGGTCGTATGGGTCAGAGAATCATCGTTGCCGTGAAAGAGGCCGGCTGCACCGTCTCCGGAGCACTCGAGCGCCCGGGGCACGAGCTCGTCGGCCAGGACGCCGGGCTGAATGCCGGCTGCGGCGCGCTTGGCGTCCTCATCTCGGACGATCTCAATGCCGTCGTTGCCGGCTGCGACGTGCTGATCGATTTCACCACTCCCAAGGTGTCGCTGAAGAATCTGGAAGCCTGCTCCCTGAAGAAGAAGGCGATCGTCATCGGCTCCACCGGCTTTACCCCGGAAGAGCGTCTGCTCGCTGCCGAACTGGCCCGGGAGATCCCGTGTGTGCTCGCTCCCAACATGAGCGTCGGCGTCAACGTCTGTTTCAAGGTACTGAAGGACGTCGCCAAAACCCTCGGTGACGACTTCGACGTCGAGATCGTCGAACTGCACCACAACAAGAAGAAGGATTCTCCAAGCGGCACTGCCGTGCGGATGGGCGAAGTGGTGGCCGAGGCTCTGGGGCGCGACTACAACAAGGTCGCCAACTACCATCGCGAAGGGATCTGCGGCGAGCGGACCAGGGAAGAGATCGGCATGCAGACCGTACGCGGCGGCGACATCATCGGCGAGCATACCGTCTACTTCATCGGCCAGGGGGAGCGGATCGAGATCTCCCACCGCGCCATGACCCGCGACATGTTCTCCCGCGGCAGTGTTCGGGCCGCCCGGTGGGTGGTTTCGCAAAAACCGGGCATCTACGACATGCAGGATGTTTTGGGTTTGAAATAAACCCTGAATCAAACCGCATAAACCTTTGTTTCACGCAACGCCGCAACGCTTTAGAGTCGACCCCCAAAGATTTTACAAGAGGTTGATGGGTAGAATCTTAAGCCGTACCCCAAGGAAGGCCTTTAGGTTTTCGTTGCTTCGTCGCGTCGTTGCGTGAGACCGGCCTTGTTTCTCAATACTATTCTCAGCTCTCAATATCGATACAATGTGGAGGTTTTACCGAAGATGGCAAAAATCAATGACAATTATCTGAAGCTCAAGGCCGGCTACCTCTTTCCGGAGATCGGCCGCCGCGTGCGCGAATTTTCCGCCGCCAACCCGGATGCCAAAGTGATCCGCCTCGGCATCGGCGACGTCACCCGCCCTCTCCCCCCGGCCGTGCTCAAGGCGTTCCATGCTGCCGTTGATGATCTCGGTACCATCGATCAGTTCGCCGGCTATGGCCCGGAGCAGGGCTATGACTGGCTGATCAACGCCATCATCGACAAATCCTACAAGCCGCTCGGCGTCTCGTTGAAAACGGAGGAGATGTTCATCTCCGACGGCTCCAAGTGCGACTGCGCCAACATCCTCGACATCTTCGCCCTCGACAACATCGTCGCCATCGGCGATCCGGTCTACCCGGTCTACAACGACACCAATGTCATGATCGGCCGAACCGGCGAGGCCAACGAGAAAGGCTACTACAAGAACATCGTCTACATGCCGTGCAATGAGGACAACAACTTCATCCCGGCGCTCCCTGCCGGCAAGGTGGACATCATCTATCTCTGTTTCCCCAATAACCCGACCGGCACCGTCGCCTCCAAAGCCGAGCTGCAGCGGTGGGTCGATTACGCCAATGCCAATGATGCCGTCATCTTCTTCGACGCCGCCTACGAGGCGTTCATCACAAATCCGGAAATCCCCCACTCCATCTATGAGATCGAAGGGGCGAAGAAGTGCGCCATCGAGTTCCGCTCCTTTTCCAAGACCGCCGGCTTCACCGGCGTCCGCTGTGGCCTGGTGGTCGTGCCGGAAGAGGTGATGGGAACGACGGCCGCCGGCGAGAAGTACAGCTTCAACAAGCTCTGGCTGCGTCGCACCACCACCAAGTTCAACGGTGCCTCCTACCCGGTACAGAAGGCGGCTGCTGCGGTCTACTCCGACGAAGGCTGGGCGCAGACCAGGGAAGTCATCGACTACTATATGGAGAATGCCCGCATCATCCGTGAAGGGCTGAAGGAAGCGGGCTGCACCGTTTTCGGCGGCGTCGATGCCCCCTATATCTGGCTCAAGACCCCGGGGGGCATGACGAGTTGGGACTTCTTCGACAAGCTCCTTACCGAGTGCAACGTCGTCGGCACCCCCGGCTCCGGCTTCGGCCCGAGCGGCGAAGGCTACTTCCGGCTGTCGGCTTTCGGGCATAGAGAAAACGTCATCGAAGCAGTTGCAAGAATAAAGAAAAATCTGAAGTAATGTGAATAGCGAAGGGCGGCCGGGCGGTCGCCTTTCGCTGTTTACCCCACCGGAGAAAACAGCTATGAACAACAACGACCTATTGCGTCAGCTCCGCTGCGCCCTTGATCTCAGCGACCCGGAGATGATCGATATTTTCAAACTGGCCGGCTGCGCCATGAATCAGGCGACACTGCTGCTGCTGCTCAAAAAAGAGGACGAAGCGGATTACATCCCCTGTGCTAACCCGCTGCTGTCGTTTTTTCTCGACGGGCTGATCATCCATAGACGCGGCCCACGGGAAGCGGCTGCTGGCCAGGCCCCGAAAGCCGATGCCTCGCTGGATAACAACGCCATCCTGAAAAAATTGCGCATCGCCCTGGACCTGAAAGAGGATGATATGCGGGCGATCCTGAAGCTGGCGGGAGCTGGCGTCTCGAAGCCGGAGTTGACTGCCCTGTTTCGCACCAGGGGGCATAAGCACTACAAGGAGTGCCCTGACCAGTTTTTGCAGAATTTCCTGCAGGGCCTGACAAAGCGCTGCCAGGTTGCGTTATCCGGACAGGCAGCGATTTGAGCAATGTAATAGCAAGTTCTCCCAGGAATTACAGCCTGCCGGCGTATGGGGAAAGAGAAAGGGCGCCGCAGAAGGCGTCCTTTGCATTTTGTAATGAAGTATGTATTATGTCTGCGAACAACGGGCTCATTCCATGCGTATAAAGCCATTAAAATGAAAAGCATAAAACCTGCTACCAGGCGAAGCATTACCTTCAGGATGACCCTGGCGGTATGCGCTTTTGTCATCCTGGTCCAGTCTCTCCTGGCCGTGCTCTGCCTCGTCTATTTCAAGAGTGAACTCAAACAGAGCATCTCGACGCAACAGTTCACCATGCTGACACTGGTGGCGCAGGACATCGACCAGAAACTGAACTCAGCCCATAAAGAGCTGATAGCAATTTCCAGAGAAGTTACTCCGGCAATGGTGAACGATCCGGTCGCGGCCCAGTCTTTTCTGGATCATCATCCCGACGCCCGGAGCATATTCGATAACGCCCTGTTCCTTTTCTCAAAAGAGGGGCGGATCATCGCCGAATCACCTTTTCTTGAAAACCGGCGCGGCCGCGACATCTCCTTTCGGGAATTTTATAAAAGGACGGTGGCCACGGGACAGCCGCAGATATCGGCACCATTCATCTCCACCCACACGCCCGGTACCCCGTCCGTGATGTTTACCGCTCCGGTGCGGGACAAAAACGGCAAATTGATCGCTATCCTCGGTGGCGGCCTGAATCTGCTGCAGGACAATTTTCTGGGCGCACTGTCACGTACCCGCATTGCAAAAACCGGCTATCTCTACCTGGTTACCCATGACCGGCTCCTGATAATGCATCCGGAGAAGCAAAGGATCATGAAGCTCGTTGCCCAACCCGGGGCAAACAGGCTTCTGGACAGGGCGCTGAACGGCTTCGAAGGCAGCGGCGAAAATATTAACTCGCAGGGGCTGCAGGCACTCGCCTCCTTCAAGCATCTGCAGGTAACCGACTGGATTATTGGCGCCAATTACCCGCTGGCCGAGGCGTACGAGCCGATCAAGCGGAGCCAGAAATACTTTATCGCCGCGGTTATCATCAGTTCGCTGCTGGTCATTGTTGTCGTCAGGCTGATCATGGAGCGTTATACCCATACTCTGGTACGCTTTGCCGCCCATGTAAAAAACATGGCCACGAAGCAGGGGAGAGACAGGCTCTTTGATCATGAGTCCAGGGATGAAATCGGCGCGTTGGTAAACACCTTCAATGCCATGATAAAGGATGAAGACCGCAAGAGCGCGGAACTGCTGCACATCAGCACCCATGACGCCCTGACCGGACTGTACAACCGCGCTTTTTTTGACGCCGAAATCGAGCGCATGGCGCGAGGTCGCACCACCCCGGTATCCGTGGTAGTTGCCGACATCGATCTGCTCAAGGATTGCAACGACACCCTTGGTCATGCCGCCGGCGACATCCTCATCATGGCGGCCGCCACCTCATTGGTAGAGTCCTTCCGTGCCGGGGATATTGTCGCCCGTACCGGCGGCGATGAATTTTGCGTGCTGCTGCCGGGAGTGAGTGCCGAGCAGGCAGAGGCTCTGCTGCAGCGGCTCAAAAACTCCCTGGACAAGGCAGCGCCGCCGGTTGCCGACTTTCCCCTGGCCGTATCGTTTGGCTGCGCCACCGCCTCATCGCCGCAGGAACTGACGGAGGCTTTCGAACAGGCCGACCAGCGGATGTACCGTGAAAAACGGCTTAAGCAGGCGGCAAACGCCTTAATATAAATATGTGCTTAAAGCATTTATCACTTAACCGCAGATACCCAGGGCATAAATCAAGGCGAAAAAAGACGGATTAACCCCAAAAACTTTGTGGTTAGAGCGGCTGTTATCCGCAGTTTTCGTTTTTTTGCGTACTATTAGCAGCCGCAATCGTTGAGAGTGAGTCCATTATGAAAATACAGAAACTGACCATCGACAACCGTGCCAAGGCCTATGCTCTGCTGCAGTGCGCCTTTCCCGGCAGCGACTACGAAGTCGTACTGGTGCGGAAACTTCACGACTCTGGCCGGCCTTTGCACGAATGGGTCTGTATTCATACGAACAAGGTCATTGCCTACATCGCTTTTTCCAATGCCTATCATGGCAGCGACATCTGCGGCCTGCACCTGGCCCCCATGGCCGTGGCGCCCGATTTTCAGAAGCAGGGGATAGGCGCGGAGCTGCTCCGCTTTGCCCTGCGGCAGGAGTCGATCAAAAGTCGGCCTCTGTTTGTCCTCGGTGAACCGGGCTATTACCAGAGGTTCGGCTTCGAACCGTGCTGTCTGCCCGAATGTCCGTTCGACAACAACAACGCCCATTTCCTCAGTATGCGTAACAGCGGTGACGACAGCTATGTTGTCGGTTACGAGCCGGAGTTTGTACCTCTCCCTGCCCCGCCCGCCCGGCAGGGGAAGAAGCGCCGGGGGCGGTGAGCAGAGAGGACAGGGTAATTAATTGGGATATCCCCAGGATTCGGCTTTAGATCTGCTTTTCTCCGGTTTCCGCTTTTTCTTCGTACCATTAAATCCTTAAAGGTTTATAGTTAGCCGCAGATCAAGGCGGAACAAGCGGATCGATCGTCACCCAAAAACAAAGGTGGAACGCTGATGCCGAAAAGTCGCGACGCAGCCCGCGCCAACCTGGAAAACCTTTACCGGATCTTCACCGTGCCGGAAGCGCCCGATTCGACCCTCGGCGCCATCGATCAGGCCATAGCCGCCGATGTCACCGGCTTTCTGCAGACGCACATCGTTGCCATCGAGCGCAACCTGGAAGAGATTGAGGCGCATTTCTCCTCCGCTACCATCCCGGAAGAGCCGACCTACGTCTCCGAATATACCGAATTCGTCAAACAGAACCTCGTCGCCCAGTCGGTCCATACCGCTGCCCCCGGCTTTGTCGGCCACATGACCTCGGCGCTCCCCTACTTCATGCTCCCTCTGGCGCGCCTCATGACCGCTCTCAACCAGAACCTGGTCAAGGTGGAGACCTCCAAGGCTTTTACGCCGATGGAGCGACAGGTCCTCGCCATGCTCCATCACCTGGTCTACCGCCGCGAGGACGAATTTTATCCTCCCTGGATTCACAACAGCCAGCATGCCCTCGGTGCCTTCTGTTCCGGCGGCACCATTGCCAACGTCACCGCCTTGTGGGTGGCGCGCAACCGCCTCTTCGCCCCGAGCGGGGAATTTGGCGGCATCGCCCGGGAAGGGCTCGGCCGTGCGCTCAAGCATCGCGGCTGTGACGGAATTGCGGTCCTCGTCTCCGAGCGGGGCCACTACTCCTTCGGCAAGGCCGCCGACCTCCTTGGCCTGGGGCGGGACAACCTGGTCAAGGTGCAGACCGACAGGAATAACCGAATCGACCTGCAAGCGCTACGGCAAGAGTGCAAGCGCCTCAAGGAGCGCAGCATTCTGCCGCTGGCTCTGGTGGGGATCGCCGGCACCACCGAAACCGGCAACGTCGACCCGCTGGCGGCGCTGGCCGATTTCGCTCTGGAGCTCGGCTGCCATTTTCATGTGGACGCCGCCTGGGGCGGACCAACCCTTTTTTCCGACCGTTACCGCCCCCTGCTCGCAGGGATCGAGCGGGCCGACTCGGTCACCATCGATGCGCACAAGCAGCTCTATGTCCCGATGGGGGCGGGGATGGTCGTCTTCAAGGATCCGACCGCTCTGTCGGCGATCGAACATCACGCCAACTATATCCTTCGCCACGGTTCCAAGGACCTCGGTAGCCATACCCTTGAAGGGTCACGGCCGGGGATGGCGATGCTGGTGCATGCCGGTTTTTCCATCCTCGGCCGCAAGGGGTACGAGCTGCTCATCGACATGGGGATCGAGCGGGCGCGCACCTTTGCCGGGATGATCCGCAGGCATGCCGAGTTCGAACTGACCAGCGAACCGGAGCTGAATATCCTCACCTACCGTTACTGTCCGCTCAACATACAGCAGGCGCTGGCCAAAGCAACCCTTGAACAGCGCCTCGTCATCAGCGAGCTCCTCGACCAGGTCTGCCAGCTGCTGCAGAAGCATCAGCGGGAAGCAGGCAAGACCTTTGTCTCCCGGACCCGGCTGCGCATGGCCGGCTATGATGAGGAACTAACCGTGCTGCGCGTCGTGTTGGCCAACCCGCTGACCACCGACGAGATTCTCGGGGCGATCCTGACGGAGCAGTGCGAGATCGTGCAGCAGGCGGAGATTCAGGCATTACTGGGGCAGGTTGAGGAAAGACTTGATTAGCCGCAGATACCCACAGGGCAGACACCCTCCCCATTTAAAACGCAAAAGTCGGGAACCCAGGCAGGGTACCCGACTTTTTTTGATTGTGTGATTTTCCGGTTGCTGAAAAGTTTCCTATACCACTGTAACCGTCTTTTCCGGTTGAATAGTCATTTTCAGCCCCATGCCGTGAAGAATTGAGCGCAGGTTTGACAGTGCCGGATTGCCGCGGGACACTGCAAACCTGTCCCTTTTGTCCCAGCGGTTCCCCTCATCTGATGTGCATACCGAGGATTTCCAGGGTCCTTATCGCCTCGTCCGACCCCTGTGCCGCGGCCTTGCCGAGCCATTTGAGCGCTTCCCTCCTGTTCTGTTTCACACCTTGACCACGAAAATACATGAGGCCGAGACTAAGCTGGGCCTGGTCAAAGCCCTGTTCGGCAGACTTGCGATACCATTTTGCCGCCTCTTTCCACTCCTGCTTGACGCCATCCCCTTGCTCGAACATATGGCCCAGATTGAACTGGGCGTCGCTGTCCCCCTGTTCCGCGGCTTTGCGGAACCACTTGGCAGCCTCCGGCCTGCTCTGCTTGTTCCCGGAACCGTGGTAATACATGAGTCCCAGGTTGAACTGGGCTTCAGTCATCCCCTGCTCTGCCGCTTTGCGATACCACTTTGCCGCTTCCTTCCGGTCCTGGGGAACCCCTTCCCCCTTGTCATGATGCAGGCCGACCATGAACTGGGCCTTGGCATACTTCTGCTCCGCAGCACGACGATACCACTTTGTCGCCTCTTTCTTGTCCTGGAGAACAGTCTCACCCTTGTCATACATCTGGGCTATGCGGAACTGGGCGCGAACATTCCCATTTTCGGCAGCCTTCACGTACCACCGCGCCGCCTCCTTCCTGTCCGTCTCCCCATCACCTTTGTCGTAAATCTGGGCAATATTGAATTGTGCGGCAGAGTGCCCCTGTTCGGCGGCCTTCGTGTACCAATTGGCAGCGACTTTTTCGTCCGGTACGACACCGATTCCCTTGTCGTACATGGTGGCCAGGTTATACTGGGCGGTGACATGCCCTTGTTCGGCGGCCTTGCGATACCATTTGGCCGCCTCCGTCTTGTTTGCGGCAACTTCCTCGCCGATGGCATACATGAGGCCGAGGGCGTATTGGGCCTTTGCATACCCCTGCTCGGCAGACCGGCGATACCACTTCATCGCCTCCCGGCTGTTCGGCTGCCTGACTCCCTTCCCTTCAGCATACATCTGGCCGAGGTTGTAATGGGCAGCGGCACCGCCGTCCAGCTTGTATTCGCGGATAGCGGTAGCGTAGTCGCTATCCTTGTACGCTCGCTGGCCGGCATCAAAATCGGCCCGGCTGGCAATGGCGGATGCCGTCAGGATGGAACCGATAAGAGTGATTGTCGTCGTAAAACGTTTCATGCTCCCTCCAGGTATGCAGACGAATTTTAACAGCCATGGAAAGGCTGAAGGTGTCCTGCTCAATCTAGCATAAGAGTAACATATCAGAACATAAGAGAGAACATAAGGGGTCTTTCTTCACGCTATATTCCCCCCATGCCAGAACTGCCGCAGACAGAGTGGATCTGCACAATATCGCCTCCTCCCGCCATTCCTGCAGCGTCAGTTTCTTTCGCATAATTGCAAATAACGGTTTTGCACCCCAACGAATTGCTAATGTGCCGTATACAAACAGGTTTCTGCCAGACAGCCGCTGTTCGAGCAGAATATTTTTTGCAATTTTACAAAAAGAGATTTCAGGGCATTCCTCCTCCCCGGCACAACAAACAAATTAAATTCATAATTACAGCCAGTTGCGAGAATAACTCAATGTTTCAAAACATTGGTATGCATGTTGCTCAATACTAACTTGAGTTTACGCAAGTCACCAAAAAGGAGGCGAGACAATCATGGCAGCAACTTCTAACAAAAAAGGCTGGCAGGTAGCCATGTCCGGCCTGGGCATCAACCTGGCGCTGGGGGTTCTCTATGCGTGGAGTATCTTCAAGGGCGCCATAAAATCTTCCATCGAAAAGGGCGGCGAAGGCGCCTTCAACTGGAGCCTCTCCTCGATCAACGATCCCTATGCCGTCTGCTGTCTCATGTTTGCCTTTGCCATGATCATTGCCGGCAAGTGCCAGGACAAGCTGGGACCGGCACGCACCGCACTCATCGGCGGCCTCCTCGTCGGCAGCGGCTTTACCCTGATGTCCTTGTCCAACAGTTATGCCGCCTGGGTCGTCGGCTTCGGTGTGCTCTCCGGCGCCGGCTTCGGCTTCGGTTATGCCGCGGCAACCCCGCCGGCACTGAAATGGTTCCACTCTTCCAAGACCGGGGTCATTGCCGGTACGGTAGTCGCCGGTTTCGGTCTGGCGCCGGTCTACATCGCCCCGCTCTCCAGTTGGCTCCTGGGCGCCTACGGCATTCCGAAATCCATGCTGATCCTGGGCATCGGCTTCACCGCCCTGGTCTGCGGGCTCTCCTTCTTCCTGGTCAATCCGCCCAAGGGGTATACGCCTGCCGAGCCGGCAACCAAGGGTGATGCGCCCAAACCGGCCGCCAAGGTCGTCCACGAAGCCACCGTCGGCGAAATGATCCGTTCTCCCAAGTTCTACATGCTCTGGACAACCTTCTTCATCGGCGCCGGCGCCGGCCTCATGGTCATCGGCAGCGTGGCCGGCCTGGCCAAGAAGAGCATGGGGCCGATGGCCTTTGTCGCCGTGGCAATCATGGCGGTCGGCAACGCCGCCGGCCGGATTGTTGCGGGCGTCCTCTCCGACAAGATCGGCCGCAAGGCAACCCTCTCCATCATGCTCAGCTTCCAGGCCCTGCTGATGTTCATCGCCATCCCGGTCGTCGGTTCGGGTAGCGCTTCCCTGCTGGTGGTCGTGGCTACCTTCATCGGCTTCAACTACGGCTCCAATCTTGCCCTGTTCCCCTCCTTTGCCAAGGATTACTGGGGATTCAAGAACTACGGCCTCAACTACGGCGCCCTGTTTACCGCCTGGGGCGTGGGCGGTTTCGTCATGGGCCGCGTATCCGAAATGCTCAATGCCCAGCCGGGCGGTCTGAACAAGTCATTCATTCTTGCCGGTACTTTCTGCGCCATCGCCACTGTCCTCACCTTCTTCCTCCGTGAGAAGCAGGCTGTCGATGTCAAAGTCCCGGTGGCTATCGGCGAGCCGGTTCCGGTCATGGAGAAAGCATCGTAAGTCGCTGCAAAGTTGCTCTCATGGCATCTTGGTAACCGGTCAGGCCGGCTGCTGAAACCGTCCCGAGCGGACGAATCGCAACAAATTAAGGGCCATGCGTCAAGCATGACCCTTAATTTGTTTTCAAATGAAGATAACTGCGTATAATCACGGTTAAACATGGTTACTGGCCGCTGTCCGCCCAAGGGTGACGGCCGGCGGCCCGACGGTACCCGGCAGCACCGTGTCCTGAACAAAAGAGCGCAAGAAGGAGCAGTGATGGATACCACCTACGTGAACACCATGATCGTCGCTTTTCTGGTGGTTGTGGCACTGGCCGTAAGCATCGGCTACCTGTATGTCGATGAGGAGGGTATGCGTGATGTGGCCGAAATGTCGGCCATGGCCGGCACCCGGAGCATAAAGAAGCGTTTGCTGGCCCAAATCCAGACCGACCCCGGCAAACTGGCAAACGTCACCGGCGATACCGTGCAATCGGTTGCCCGCGCTACTTCCGTCGAGCAGGCAATGGGAAAACATAAGGAAGCGGCCCTGACCCACGCCTTCAACAACAACACCAATCAATTGACGACCAGCAACGATATGACGGTCGGTTTCTGGAATATCAGCAGCCGTACCTACACCCCCGGCGCAACGCCGGTCAATGCAATGCAGGTTCGGACGCGACGTACGGCGGAGAGCGAGGCCACCGGCATCGGCAAGGTCGGGAACTTTCTCGGGATTCTTTCCGGCGTACAGAAGTTTGATTACACCCCTGACGCAGTCGCCGCGCTCCCTGCACGGGCCAATGCCGGCTTTGCCCTCTGTACGGAAGCCTGCGACAGCCGCTGTTCCTATCCTGCCGTCTGCCCTATTGCCGAGAGGAAAATGATCAGCGCCCTCTTGACCCCTGACAAGGGGGCAGTAACCGGAGAAAGTCTTGCCGCGACCTATCTCTTGTACCGGTTGAATACGGCGGTAAACATCACGGACCTAATCTGCATGGGCACACCGTCTCAGGAGATCTGCAAAAAGGAAATTCTGACCACGTTCGATCCGCAGGACAATGCCCTGCGCGATATGGAATCCATGATGTACAATCCGAACGTGGATGCTGCCAACAAGGAGTACGACAAGCCTTCAGGGAAACTTCTGGGATGGTGGGTCATCGCCCCGGTGACTGACTGCCTGAAAGTCCGCCCGGAGGAGCCCGCATTCGCGAAACGGCTGGTGACACGCTATGCGCTCGTACGTATCAGCAGGATCTGTGCACCCGGCGCAATCGGATGTCAACAGAACAATACCGCGTTTGACTCTCCGGTTTCCGTCTGCGGCAGCGACAAGGGGCTCTACATTGACCGGATCTCCTGTGTAAGCTGCAACAGCAAGGCGCTGCTAAGCTTCCCGGGACTCAACCCGGTCCTGGTGAATTAATCCGGCAACTTCCTAGGCAGGACCTGGCTGCATGCTCGATACAGCAGCAGGAAAGCGGTCGGTCAGTTCCTGATACTTGAGGCAGCCCTGATAACGGCAACTACAGAATTTGATGATCATATTGACATCGTAACTGGAGATATACCCGCAGCCCACATCGCAGAGATCTTCATTCTTATCGTAAAAAGGGCAGACCGAACTTGTAGTCATGAATACCTCGGTCGATAATTGAGATGATATGTTTGCACAAAGTCAAGAGAACGGGACAATGATTTCCGTGAAGCGCAAACTTCTTCAAGCCGGTCTTTGTCGTTCCGGGTTATTATAGCAAACCCCATACCAATCAGCGGTAACCTGTACAAGCCGCTGCAGATCCGCTTGTTGCGGCGTTTTTGGTAGTACCTTCACAGCAACGGTACAGTTCGCCCTTCGACTCTATTTGCATTTGTGCAAAATCATCGGCCATTCTCAAAAAACCGGCGGTACCGATATATGTGCCGATCAACCGATTTTACACCGGTTTTTCGGCGTGCCTGCCATATTTCCGTGGGTTGCGAAAATATTTCCCCGGATTTGCATAGTTGCAACGGCAATGACGGATAACTTCATTACACAAGGGAGAACGATATGAGCCATGCGCACAATCATCGTTAACTCGCTTGCAACAACTGATCACCCGCCAAGGCAGCTCAGTCCCGCAAATAATGGCAGGTGCAGCCTCCAGGGTTCTTGACCCGGTAATTTGGGTGGTATTCCTCAGCGGGCCGGCCGGTTTCAAGAAAGTCCGGAGAAAAAATGGGCCAGGCTACTTTATTAATGTAGTCCGGCCCCTTTTATGTAGCATTCCTTCCCCTGAAATCCGGCTATATGCGTTTTCCTTTCGGGACAATGTGTTTCAGTTTGTTCGAGCCATCATACATGGTCTGCTTTATGACCCCCCGCCTCTCTTTAAGATCCTTCTTAGTGCCTGTTTTCTCCAACAGGCTTTCGGCTTCGCTGCCGAG
This sequence comes from Geobacterales bacterium, assembly GCA_038206285.1. GTDB lineage: Bacteria > Desulfobacterota > Desulfuromonadia > Geobacterales > DSM-12255 > VEOV01. Next base: position 92,496 of record JBBRBA010000001.1, on the reverse strand, counting down.
TTCCTCGATTCTAGCCGCCTCATTTTCAACAGCCCGAGCTGCCATTTAGAGCACCCCCTTTTTGCGACTTTTCTGATCCTTCTACGCCCTGACTTCCAGGCAGCGCAACTGCTTTCACCCGAAACCCGGTAAGAATCAGCCCTTGACAGGAGACAGGTTGAACCTCTCCTGCCGACAACGCCTCCCTGAAGATTTAGTAGCCAGCCTGGTGATGGCGCCAGTTACATCATCAGTCGTCAAAACGCAGACCAATTTTCGCTGCAGCAATGTGCGAAACGTGACATGCGTGTTCACCCGACTGATCGTGCAGATGCAGCACACCCTTGTCTCCGGGCCAGGCTTCCCGTAAGAAACCCAAACAGTTTACCAATGCGCCGGCAGAAGAAATATTATTGATTCTGCACTGATGAACCGAACCGGCCAAATCCAGCTCGCATTTCTCACTGGAGTAAATCCGTTTGTCATGTCTTGTATCAGTCATGACCATCCTCCTCTAAACAAGTTATCTCCTGTTTCAATTATATAACTTTGGACGCATTGATGGAATTATTAACAGCGCTTCCGGAAAGGAAATTCCGCGGATACCTGGATTAATTGCCCGGAGACTGAAAAAGGGGAGAGGCGGCTTGGTCACCGTCGGGGTCAAGGCTTCCTAGGTGACAAGATGAAATGGAGAAAAAAGGGTCAGGCTGCTTTTCCATATTGCCGCCTGTCCCCGCGCAACAGGTCCAAGGCAATATGCTAATTAATCAGCTCTTTGGCATACTTAGCGTCACTCGGGTACAAATCCAACGGGACCTTTTCCCTCCCATGGACCTCGTAGACTGTAAACCTTGCGCAATCCGGGTAGTTTCCTTTGCAATATGCACCCTTCATCAATCGGGAAGTTGACGGCATAGTTACCAGTTTTTCAAAGAAAGATACGCAGTTTTCAATAAGTTTGCAGTCGGCCATGGTTACCCTCTTCAATATTGAATCGTTACTTTCCAGCTTACTGCAGTATTCAGTATGAACGAAATAATATCAGCAGCCTGATGATTTAATAAACAAGAAAATATACCGGCAGTTGTATAGGGCGAAAAATCCGGCCGATCTCTCTCTCGTCGCCGAGGTGAGTCGGGACCCCTTAAAATAAAAGCCTTATAACTTTCATTTACATTCACCAATTCCTTTACTAAAATGGCTTTCATATTTACCTGCTCCAACAACGGAGTCCCCCATGAAACGGCAAAAACTGGTCATTCTGGCCCTCACCTTCCTGGTCACCGTCGGCTGCGCCATCTTCTATTACATGCAGAATCCGCTCTTCGACAGCTTCGAAGCCAAGAGTTACGACTTCCGCTATCATCTGCGCGGTCCGCTGACCCCGAATCCGGATATCGTCATCGTCGCCATCGACGACAAGAGCGTCAAGGAGCTGGGGCGTTTCCCCTGGACCCGTACCCGTTTCGCCAGGTTCATCGATCGGGCTTCCGCGGCCGGGGCGAAGGCGATCTACCTCGATGCCTTCTTCCCCGAGAAGGAGAGCGCGGCCGCTGATAAGGCCTTTGCCGACGCCCTCAAACGCTCCGGGATAACCTCCCTGGCAATCGCCTTCGAGTTCAACCGCGACGGCTCGATCGCCGGAGTGACGCGCAGCATCCCCCTCCTCTCGAAGGCGGCGCGTTCCGAGCCGCACATCAACATGTTCCCTGACAACGACGGCGTGGTGCGTTCAATCCGTCTCCTCGTCAACGATGAACAGGGCCAGGTCGCGGCGTTGTCGCTCAGCGCCACCAAACTGCTGCTCGGCGCCCAGAGCATCCAGCCCGGAAATTTCCGCATCTCCCTCGGCGACCACGATATCCCGACCAACGGGGAGTATTACCACTACATCAACTACATCGGCCCGCCGGGAACATACCCGCGCTTTTCCTTCAGCGACGTCGTCGCCGGTCGGGTCGGCGCCGCCGAGCTTAAAGGGAAGGTGGTCCTGGTCGGGGCGACATCCCTCGGCATCTACGACATGCGCGTTACCCCCTTTTCCAACAATTCACCGGGAGTGGAGGTCCACGCCAACGCCATCGATGCCATGACGCGCGGCACCTTCATGAAGCGCAGCGGGGTCGAGGCGCTGATCGATCTGATCGCTATCGTCGTCCTCGGCGCCCTGGCGGCGATCATAACCCTTTACCTGCGCTATGCGGTCTCCCTGCTGCTGATTACGGCCCTCTTCTTCGGCTACTTCGGCTTCGCTTACTTCCTCTTTCTGCACGGTATGTGGATCAGCGTCCTCTACCCCGAGCTGTCGCTGGCCCTCTCTTTCTTCACCACCGTCTACCTGCGCTTCGCCCTCCTCGACCGCAAGGCACGCGAGGTCAAAGAGATGTTCTCCAGCTACGTCTCCAAGCATGTCGTCGACCGGCTGATCAAGGACCCGAGCCAGGCGCGGGTCGGCGGCGACAACAGGGTTCTCACCATTCTCTTCTCCGATGTCGAAAACTACACCGGCTTCAGCGAAAAGCTGCCGCCACAGGAAGTCGTGCGCATCCTCAACGAGTACCTGGCGGAGATGACCGATCTGGTCATGGAGCATGAGGGGACCCTCGACAAGTTCATCGGCGACGGCATCATGGTCTTTTGGGGGGCGCCGCTGCCGCAGGAGAACCACGCCGAGCTGGCGGTCGGTTGCGCGTTGCGCATGCGGGCGAAGATGGAGGAGATGCGCAGCCGCTGGCAGGCTTCCGGGCAGGCCCCCCTGTCGCTGCGCATCGGCATAAACACCGGCGAGGTGATCGTTGGCAACATCGGCGTCGCCGGCAAGAAGATGGAGTACACCGCTATCGGTGACAATGTCAATCTTGCCTCGCGCCTGGAGAGCATCAACAAGCTCTACGGCACCCGGCTGCTGATCAGCGATGCGACCCGCTCCCTCCTCACGCTGGGGAAATATCATATGCGCCGCATCGATGCAGCGCGCCTCAAGGGGAAGGATGTAGCGACCGAGATCTACGAGGTTTCCCTGCAGGCCAACCCTGCCTTTGCCCCTTACGAAGAGGCCCTCGAACATTTCCGCCAGTGCCGTTTCGTCGCGGCGGAAGCGATCTTCGCTGAACTGGAGGAGCGCTACAACGATCCGCCGTCGCGCCTCTTTCGCCAGCGCTGCGCCGAATACATCCTTAACCCGCCCTCCGAAGGCTGGGACGGTGTTTTCACCGCTCTGCGCAAGTAAAAGTATCCAACGGAGGCGGGTCTGTGCCTTACAAGAAATGAAAATAATTGATATTTTTGAGAAGAAAGGGGCCAGGCTGCTCATAAACAGCCTGGCCCCTTTATATTAACGGAAAACCAGGGGCACGCCCCATATCTTGTAATTCGCGGGCAGGCTAAAGGGGGCAGACCAAAATCCTGACATGCCGGGTTTGCCTGCTGACGAAATGAGCTGCAGCCACTAGCCGCAGCGAAGCAGTTTCCGCCCATCCTGAAAGAGAACCTCGATCTTGTTCGGCGGCAGCACTTTCTGCACCACTCCGAGGCCGAAGGTCGAATGAGACACCAGGTTCTTCACCCGGTAGACTCCGTTCATGTCGTAGGGGCGCGCCCGCTCCGGATCGAAGGAGGACTGCAGCTCGTCCCACTCGGCGATCGCTTCCGCCACCGGATCCTTCTTCACCCGGCGTGTTACCCCGGTTACCGACCGTGTTGCCCTTGGAGCGGCCGCCGCCTTGGCCTCCTTGGGAGGGTGATACTTGTGGCTGCCATGGCAGACGTTGCACTCGACCTTGACGATCAGCTCGCCGATCATGGCAACGATGGTGTGGTTCGTGAGGGCCTTGCACTTGGTGCAGTTGGTTTCAATTATATCTCCGGCGGCTTTTACTCGTCTCACTATCTATCTCCTTTGATTGAAATGTATCAGTTTGGCCAAAACGCCGCCCAGAGTCCGCGGCCATCATGGTGGTGACCCTTGCCGCACGGGTGCCCTGGGCCTGTTTCGCCCCCGCTGCCCCCGTCCCGGGAATCCCCCGGAGGTAACCCCGATGGGCTTGAAGTACTGACATTGCGTGATTGATGGTTGGAAGTTCAGCCCGGCTTGAGGCGCAGTTCAGTTGCAGACCATCGGGCAGCATGGCAGAGTTCAACCATAACACCCTGAACAATATTATGCGAGTGATACTATGCAGAGCAATAACCGGTTCATCCGTCTTCACCATAACGTAGCAGCCTTCTTCCTCTAACCGCGTCATCCCGGGCTGCTGCGCAGAGTCACCGGAGCCGGCCCTCCAGAAGATGAAGCAAAAAAAAGAAAAAGGGCCGGGCTGCTTTGGAAACAAACAGCCCGGCCCCTTCTGTATTACCGGTGGCAGTGCAGGAAAACAGTGCCTATGCGGTGCGGCTGGTGACCTCAAGCAGGTGGTAGCCAAACTGGGTCTGGATCGGACCGAGAACCTTGCCGACTTCGCCGCTGAAAACGGCCTGATCGAACTCCTTGACCATCTGGCCCGGGCTGAATTCTCCCAGCCCCCCACCCTGCTTGCCTGACGGGCAGAGGGAATGCTGCCTGGCGACGGTCGCAAAGTCGGCACCGGTTTCAATCTGCGTCTTGAGGTCTTCGCAGACCTCCTTGCTTGCCACCAGGATGTGGCGGGCAGTGGCTCTTGCCATTGTCTCCTCCTTGTTGTCTAAGTGTCTCCCATTCGGGGTGAAAGCATAGCATAACAGACGACAGGAGGACACCCCTTATCAGCTACCTGTCCGTTTGGCAGGAGATTGCCGCTGATACCGCTATGCCGTGCCTGCGCCAGGCGTTGACAAGAATGCCGTGGCCGTGCCATAAATAAGCCTGTGCGGCACTGAGACAGCAAGGAAGCAGACCGGGAGAAAGTGTGTGGACATCAGAAAAAAACTGTTGAAAAGAAACAAGACAATAGCCACGGGATTGATGATCGGCGCGGCCATCCTGTTTGTTGTGGCCCGCTCCCACAAGGGGCATGGCGTCTGGGAGTGGGTGGGCGCATTTGCGGAGGCGGCCATGATTGGCGCCCTGGCGGACTGGTTTGCCGTGGTGGCGCTGTTCCGTCACCCCTTTGGTGTGCCGATACCGCATACGGCGATCATCAGGAACAAGAAGGAGGCCATTGCCGGAAATATTGCCGACTTTTTCCGGGACAAGTTTCTTGCCAGCGATACCCTGATCGCCAAGCTGCGGGACTACAATCCCGCCGGGCATCTTGCCGCTTACCTGATGGCGCGGGAGCATGCCGACGGCCTGGGCAGAGGTCTGAGCCACCTGCTGGCCGACTCCCTGGAATTCATCGACGACGAGCGCGTGCAGCAGCTGTTGCGGGCAGCCCTGGCTAACCGGCTTGAAAACCTCGACCTCTCCTCTTCTGCCGGCGCGCTTCTCGAGACCCTGAGAAAAGATAACCGCCACCAGATCGTGCTTGATGACCTGTTGAACCGATTTGCCGCCTGGCTGGCAACCGCCGAAGCGCAGGCCAGACTGGCCGGCGCCATCGATGAGATGGTGACGAAAGAGTATCCGCTTATAAGTCACTTCATCCCCAACCGGGACCAGTTTGCCAAAGGGGTGGGTGAGAAGATCGCCCGGAGACTGAACGCCTTCGTGGAGGACGTAAATGCCGATCCGGTCCATGAGGTCAGGTACCGGTTTGACACTACTTTGACCGGGTTCATCGCCCGGCTGCAATCAGATACTTTACTGCGCACCAGGATTGAGGCGCTCAAGCTCGAAATGATCCACAACGAATTTATCGCTGCTTACGTGAAGAGCATCGGCATCGATCTGCAGAGCTGGTTGAGTCATGACCTGCAGCAGACCCGGTCAAAGGTGCGGGAGAAAATCTCGGCAGCTGTTGCCGGTCTTGGCACTACCCTTGCGCACAACCGGGAGTTGCAGGACTCCCTGAACGAGCACCTGGCAAAGCTGCTCATGCATTACGGGGATACGCTGCGCACCACCATTGCCGGGCATATTTCCGGCACGGTGCAACAGTGGGACAACGACGAATTTATCAGCGAAATAGAGTTGAGTATCGGTTCCGACCTGCAGTTCATCAGGATGAACGGCACCCTGGTCGGCGGGGTAATCGGCCTGCTGCTGCATGCGTTCTCACTGCTGCTTGCCTGATTAACGAATGGAGTTTTCTGTGTCTAAAGACAGGATCAGATTCAAAATCACCAGCGGCGACCTTGAAACATCGTGCAGTTGTGATTGTAAAAAATGGATTCGGCACCTCGCCACGAACAGCGTGAAGACGGATGACCTGCTCAGGTTATGCAGCGGCAAATTCCCAACAGGCAAAATGTTTGTGCTCGACATGATCGAATACCTGAGAAAATCCGATGCTCTGCTGAACCGGTTTCTCGCCGGCCGGGGCGGCATAAAACAGGACGACCATTTGTCCATCGAATATGACAGTGTGCGCCAGCTTCTGAACAGGGAGTTCCCGGAGTTGGTTGCGCAGTTTGCCAGGGCGGAGAACGACAATAAGGTAATCAAACGCCGGCCCGGAACGGTCGATCTTTCTCCACTGACAGCGTTTGCAAAAAAACGATAACCATTCAGGTGGAAGCTTATTACAGGATTTAGCCCGGCATTTATCCCCGGTTGCCGATTTTTCTGCATACCATTTTTAAGGCTTGTAATTAAAAACCAGCGCGGCCTGATCAATACTTCCCGCTATGCCGGCTCCGCCAGCAGTAACCGGTTTTTCGGGGTGATGTCCGGTGGTATGGTCTGGGTATAGACTTTGTATCCGTGAGCGCGCAGCTTTGCTGCCCGGGTGGCGTCAATTGCCAGCGGGCCGTCCAGCCAGCCCTGAAGTCCCCCCATATCCCCGGCGTCAAGATCGTGGCAGCAGGGGAGCACCGCGACCCGTGCCCCGGCGGTCATGGCCCTGTCCAGCACCAGGTCGGTCAGCCCGCCGCAGGCATGCGCGGAGACGACCAGGTCGTTCGGGTCAAGGGTGACTTGCCCGATATCCACCTGCTCAAAGCGCAGCCGGCCCCGCAGCCGGGGCCATGCCTCTTCCAGGGCTGCTGCCAGAGTTGCGGCACTGTCGGGAATGCGCCGGTCGACGGCCAGGGCTTCCGGGGAACTGTTGTCCAGCAGCAGGAGCATATGCGCCAACAGGCCGTGACCACAGGCCAGATCGACCACCCGGCCGCCGCGGAAACGCCGCCGCACCCGGCGGGCCGTCTCCCAGGCCTCGAACAGCTCCTTGCGCGGCAGGCAGCCGGCAGTGCAAACGGTTCGGGCGATGCGATCGAAGAGGGTGTCGCTACTGAACATGGTAATATGGCGCGCGTTGAGACGGTTGCGCGATGCTCGGTCCAAGAGTTGTTCCTCTATAGGCTGCTGTTTCTGCCTCATCCCTGCTGGCGGGTCTTTTCAGCTGTTGCGTTCATGCCAGCGACGCACCGCGTCGACCTCCCGCATGACACCACGCACGTCGGCCGGTATGCTGCTCTCCTCAAAGAGACCGGTTAGTGTTATATCCCGGCTGAGTTTGCCGGTGGCGTAAAGTTTCCAGATCTCCCTGCCGTAGTCGGTGACCAGCAGTTCAGGGGCGAAACGGCCGAAGTAGGCGGTCATGTTGGCGACATCCCGTTCGAACATTGCCGGGGCGGCATTGTTCCCTGCGGCATCCACGGCCTGGGGCAGGTCGATAATGACCAGGCCGTCACTGCCGGCAAGCACGTTGTACTCGGACAGGTCGCCGTGGATGAGCCCGGCACAGAGCATGAGAACGATCTGTGCGATCAGCACGCGGTGGTATTCCCGGGCCTGCGCCCCGGTCAGTTTTACATCATTGAGCCGCGGCGCGCTGTTGCCTTCAGCATCGACCACCAGTTCCATCAACAGAATCCCGCCGACGTAATTGAAAACATGCGGCACGCGCACTCCTGCAGCGGCAAGGCGGCGCAGGGCGTCCACCTCGGCGTTCTGCCAGGCCCCCTCCTGCTCTTTTTTGCCATACTTCGTGTTCTTCCCTATGGCGCGCGCCTGGCGGCTGCTCTTCACCTTGCGGCCTTCCTGGTACTGCGACTGCCTGCTGAAGCTCCGGTTGTCGGCGTCCTTGTATACCTTGGCGCAGCGGAGCTCTCCCATGGAGCGGACGACATAGACATCGGCCTCCTTGCCGCTCATCAGCTGGGAGACGACCTCGTCGACGAGGCCGTTATCGACAAGTAGCGCAAATTTTTTCGGCATTTTCATGAGTTGTCGCATCCTGTTCTGTCTGCCAGGGAGTCGTTTTCACGCTTTCCCTGTTCGGTTCGGGCTCTTTGGCGGCTCGCTCTTCAGAAATTGTGCGGACTGTTTCCGAGGGGTTGAGAAGAGACTTAAGTTCGGAGCGAAGGGTCGTTGCGGAGGTTTTTTCAAGAGGTAGCCGATAAATGACTATACCCTGAGCCGCTGTTAAAGGATAGTGTATTTGCAGGGATGGAGCCAGGTCCAAAAAATTCCCGGGGCAATAAGACTTGGAACAGCGCAGACAGTCAAAGCGTGTCATCTTCAGCTGATTAACGTATAGTAGAGCTGCCGTTGCCGAAGCCAGCTGCGGCATTTGAAAGGAGTCCGTATGCAGGAGCCGCTGCTGCCTGGAAAATACCGTCATTACAAGGGTGGCGATTACGAGGTGATCGGGACTGCCCGTCACAGTGAAACCGACGAGCAGCTGGTGATTTATCGCTGCTGCTATGATAACGACTCGCTCTGGGTGCGGCCGCTGGCCATATTTCTGGAGACCGTGACGGTTAACGGGCGCGAGACGCCCCGCTTTGAGCGCTTAGCGCAGTCGTCGCCGCTGGCCGCTGGCCGGAAGCGCCTGACTATTGGCGACCTGCTGTTGCGCGCGGAAACATGACATGGGGATTTCGAAGCATCCGTCTGTCGTCACCATGCCGCCAGCCGAAAAACCGTACCCTTCCATCCTCGCTTTCCTGAGCAACAGATTTCCCGCTATTTCCCGGGAGATCTGGGGAAAACGGATTGCTGCGGGGAAGGTGCTTGACGAAAATTCGGAGCGGATAACGCTGGCGACCGCATACGTCCCCTTGAGGCGCATTTTTTACTTCCGCGAAGTCGCTATTGAGCCGCTCATCCCATTTGCCGAAAAAATCCTCTTTCGCGACGACGAGATTCTGGTCGCCTGCAAACCCCATTTCCTGCCGGTGACTCCGGGGGGGCGCTATGTTGACGAATGTCTGTTGAACCGTTTGCGCAGGATCACCGGCATTTATGATCTGGCGCCGCTGCACCGCATCGATCGGGGCACCGCCGGGCTGGTCCTGTTTTCCGTCAACAAAAAGAGTCGCGGGCGCTACGCTGAACTCTTCCTCCATGGTCAGGTTGAAAAAACCTATTCCGCTCTGGCGGCATGCCAGCCGCTGCAGGAAACGGCTGTCTGGGAGGTGAACAACCGGATTGAGCAGGGAGAACCCGGATTCCGGATGAAGACGGTCCCGGGCCCGGTAAATGCCAGCTCTGTCATTACGCTGCTGGCGGTCAAAGGCGAGCTGGCCCGGTTTAACCTGCAGCCGCGCACCGGTAAAACCCATCAGCTGCGGATCCACATGAGCGGTCTCGGTTTCGGGATACTGCATGACAGATACTACCCCGAGCTGCAGCCCGAAAAAGAAGACAACTTCGACACGCCGTTGCAGCTTGTCGCACAAAAGCTGCGCTTCAAGGACCCTCTCAGCGGCGTAAGCAGAGAGTTTACTTCCGCCCGCAGGCTGTTGTGGTAGCGGACGAAGCATGGAGGCGGCTGCAGCTTTCACCGGAAGAGTGTCCAGAGCGGCCTGACTTCGACTTTCAGGAGAGAGGATTTATGAACTGCAATGCCGGCTTCAAAGAATATTCCACTACAACAACCGATAAAATCGCCGCGAACGAGCCGGACTATCTGTACATCAAGGAATCTCAAATTCACGGTGCCGGCAACGGTCTGTTTACCGCAATTCCGATTTACAAAAATGAAGTGATTTCAATTTTCAAAGGCAAGATTTTATCAGCCGAAGAAGCAGAACATGGCGCAGCAATCGGCGTTGACGGCTTTTTCATGAACATGCCGGATGGCACAATACTGGATGCAATGCATGTGGCCTGTTTTGCCAAATATGCAAATGATGCCAGGGGTTTTGTGAAAACAGCGTATAAAAACAATGCAACAATAACGTTTGATGAAAATGGTAAAGTTTGTATCGTTGCCAAGAGAAGGATAGCAGTCGGAGAAGAAATATTCTGCGGCTATGGTAACAGGTATTGGGAAAAACATTCGACGCCCCTTTCTTGACAGCTGCAAAGACGGTAAAGAAACGGGAGCATGTTCCCCATATTTCCTGAAGCACGGCGGCGGCCAATCGGCTATAATTCACTGACTGGTCACGGCAGGAAGAGGCCGTAGCGGCTGTCTCTTCATGATAAGAGTACTGCACAACCGATTTATCCCGGCTGCCGAACGGAGCTGTTACAGGGACGGGTACCATGGCGAATGATCCGGGACCGAACAATAGACATGTCAAGAGTGCCTTACTGCGCTGGATACTGATTGCCTGCGGCTGGATTTCCATTGCCGGAGGCGTGGCAGGGATTTTTCTGCCGCTGGTGCCGACGGTTCCCTTCCTGTTGCTGGCCGTGGCCTGTTTTGCCAGAAGTTCGGAACGGTTTCATTCGTGGCTGGTGGAGCACAATCACCTCGGTCCGCTGCTGCGCGATTACCTGAAAGGGGCAGGGATCCCGCTTAGGGCTAAAAGAATGGCTATCGGCATGGTATGGGTGTCGTTTCCTGTTTCCACGTTCCTGTTTGCCCGGACTTTATGGCTGAAGTTACTGTTGATAGCCATGGCGATGGCTATTACCCTGTACCTGCTTTTTCAGCCGACTGCTCCACAAGAGCAGCCGCCGGGCAAGAGGAAAACCGACCGGATTATTTAAAGCGCAAAGGCGGCCACAGCAACCCCCTTTATTGTTTCTTGTTTGCCGCATAAAAAGATTGTGCTTAAACTTCAAGGGGGGGGCGATGCTGGCCCTTGCCGGTTGAGGCAGGAATTCACCGCGGCTTGACCGCGGCGGGAGATAATGTGAAAGCAGTGCCGCAGCTTTATTTACTGGACGGTTCCAGTTACATCTACCGCGCCTATTACGGCGTCCGCGATCTTGCCACTACGAGCGGCATCCGGTCTAATGCCATCTTCGGCTTCACCAGGATGCTCCTAAGCCTTCTGCAGGAGAACCGCCCCGATTACCTCGCCGTCGTCCTCGAACCTCCGCGGGAAGAGACCTTTCGCCGCGAGATCTACCCCCCGTACAAGGCACAGCGTGACGCCATGCCCGCGGATCTCCTCTCTCAGCTGCCGTACATCAGGAAGATCCTGCAGGCCCTCAATATTCCGGTCCTGGAAGCTCCCGGTTTTGAGGCCGACGATGTCATTGCCACCCTCGCCCGCCGCTATGCCGCCGCAGGAACCCAGGTCACAGTCGTCACTGGTGACAAGGATCTTATGCAGATTGTCGGCGACGGCATCGGCCTGTTGGATACCATGAAGGATCAGCGCTGCGGGCCGCAGGAGGTTCTCGACCGCTTCGGCGTCCCGGCGGAGCTGGTGCCGGATCTGCTCGGCCTGGCCGGCGACAGCGCGGACAATATCCCCGGAGTTCCCGGGATCGGCGAGAAGACCGCTGCCGGGCTGGTGCGGCGCTTCGGTTCCCTGGAAAAGGTTATCGAGTGGCGGACTCTGGTGAACGGCAAACAGCGCCGGGATAATTTACACATCCATGCCGACCAGGCGCGGCTTTCTAAAATTCTGGCCACTGTCCGCTATGACGTTCCCCTGGAGCTGTCACTGGACGATTTGAAGCGCCAGCCGCCGAACCTGTTGCTGCTGATCCCCCTGTTGCGCGAGCTGGAATTCGGGGCGCTGGAGGTCGCCTTCACCCCGCCGCCGGCCGGCGTGGTCGAGATCTTTTGCGACGGCTCGGGGAGAGACTCCGGGCCCGGGGGGTACGGGGTGATCCTGCGCTATGGGAATTCCGAGAAAGAGTTGAGCGGGTTTGAGCCGGTTGCCACTTCGCAGCGGATGGAGCTGACCGCGGCGATCAGGGGGCTGGAAGCGCTGCAGAAATCGAAGAGGGTGCGCGTTTACAGCGATTCACAGTACCTGGTCCGGGGGATGAGTGAATGGCTTGCCGGCTGGATTCGCAGCGGTCGCCTGGAGATTCCGGACGCCCTCAAGAATCAGGACCTCTGGCAACAGCTGGCGTCCCTGGCCGCCAACCATGAAGTCAAATGGGAATGGGTGCGCGGCCATGACGGCCACCACTTCAACGAGCGCTGCGACCGGCTGGCGAAGCGGGCGGCAGAGGCGGGGGTGCGCGCGGCTGAAGAACGCAGACTGGCGGCAGAGCAGGCCGCGCAGCGGCAAAAGAAAGCGACCGCCATGTCGTTGCCGCTCGCCCCGGTCCGGCCGGCTCCTTCAAGGGTCTGCGAGGAGAGAGTATACGAAACCGATGGCGACGGTCAGCTGCTGCTCTGTTGAACCAACAGCGGGAATTTCCGGACAGCATATTTAATTCAAAAGGCGGTTGCCTTTGCCTGTTTGCGCCAAAATTTGTCTGCTGTTTTCCGAATAACCGGCGGAGACAGGCGGAACTAATAATGAAGAAATCGTTTTATACATGGGAGAGTGATACTCTCGTGCTCAATATTCTCGGCACACCCAGCGCCAAGCGGGACGTTATCGGCAAGGTCAAGGGGCAGCAGCTCTGTGTCAGTGTCACTGCAGTCCCGCGTGCCGGGCGGGCAACCGACCATATGGTGCGCTTTCTTGCTGCTGAATTCGGCGTTGCGATCAGCGCTATTCAAGTGGTTTTCGGTCGCATGAATGTCAATAAACAGCTGCGGATCAAGGCGCCGACGCGCCTGCCGGCAGTCATCGGCCAGCAGGGGTTGTTCTAGCCCGTTTCCAGCCGGAAATGGTGCTTTTGACTCGGACTGCCAGAACAAAGGGGGCAGGCTACTTTATGAATGTAGCCCGTCCCCTTTTTAATTTTGCGCGGCCGTACCGGCATATCTCCATTATTTGCCTCCGGCTTTTAGGGGTGCCGCGCACTTAACCGGCATACGCATTACCGATAATATGATATAATGTACTAAAAAGAGGCATGGTAAAGGTCGAGCCTGAAAGGACGAGAAAAATTAAGCAGAGGATCCTCTTGAATAGTGAAAGGAAAAGGAGGTCATTGCCATGAAAGTAAAAATCGGATTGTTTTTTTCTGTTTTGTTAAGTTACATGTTGAGTCTTGCCGTGGTCCCGGTGTTTGCTGACGAAGCAGGACGGGTAAGTGAGGCTGTCAGCGTTCTCAAGGAGATTACGGTCATTCCCGAGAAAGGCATTCACCCGCTGCTGTTCAAGGACGCTGCCGGTATAGCCGTCATTCCCGGGGTCATAAAAGTCGGTCTGGGTGTTGGTGGACGATTCGGTACCGGAATACTGGTAGTGCGTGATAAGGCTGGCGTCTGGAGTTCACCCGTATTTGTCGGTATAGGGGGCGGCAGCATTGGCTGGCAAATAGGTGCTCAATCGACTGATTTCATCCTGGTTTTCAAGAATCGCCGCAGTATCGATGGCATAGTAAACGGCAAATTCACTCTGGGAGTTGATGCTGCGGTGGCGGCAGGTCCGGTGGGACGGAACTTTGAAGCGAACACCGATGCGCTGATGAAAGCGGAAATCTATTCCTACTCCCGCAGTCGCGGCCTGTTTGCAGGACTTTCGCTGGAAGGGGCCGTCCTCTTTATCGATCATGATGCTGATGCCGCCTTCTACCATCGGCCCAATGTTTCCGCGGGCGATATTCTGTCCGGCAGGATCGAGAGTGACTCTCCGGATGTCCGGAGGCTGCGTGACATCCTGTCGACGCATGTCAAAGGCCGGTGATTGTGCGGCAGCCGCGATTCGGGATTCAGTGGACAGCATGTGTGTTGCCGGAGGGGTAAGTAAAGGGGCGGGCTGCTTAAAACGTAGTCAGCTCCTTTTTAATCGCCGCTTCAGGCGGCCCTTCCGCGGATGCCATACCTGATGCAAAAGGCGACCATTTGGTCGCCTTTTGGTAAAACAGTTGGCGCTGCAGTGAAATCCTTTATGCTGATCCGTCGGTGAAAACCGGCAGGCTGATCGTGTCGACCCATATGGGCCGGATCAGGCGGTCAGGCTTCCCGGTTTCCCCTTTTTCAAGCGGCATCACACGCCTTGCGGATGAGACTTGTCGCTTTCCGCGTGATTTCGCGCAAGGCCAATTTTCGTAAAGCTGCTCCGGGATGACGTAGAATCGTGCGAACTTATATCCTTTGTTTAACCAATTGCCTGCCGCAACGCTTCAGGCGTCCCTTTGACATCAAAGGCTTGCTCACCACGTCTTGAAGACAGGCAGAATCCTGGAAGGGTCGATATCTGCTTCAGCGCCGTTGTTACGGACACCCCAGAGCAAATTGTCAAAGATCTTGTCTTCTATATTCATGTTAATCTCATCTAATAAAAAAGCAAGCGGAATATTGCCCGCCAAAGGAATCCCGGGGATGGGGACATCTTTTGGGAGAGTGGCCGCATGTTTCATAAAGTAAAATATATCGGCACGCCCCTTTTGCTTCCTCTTGTACATCCCGGGCTGCGGCTAATAAATTGCGCCGCAAGCCGTAACATGTTATATCTGCTGGGTGTCTGAACCGCAGGGATACCCCTGTGGTTTTTTTGCGGACGCAAAAAAAAAGAGAGACACCCCATGAACCCTGAACTGTTTTCTTCACTCCACCTGAAATCCCCGATGCTCAAGAACCTGACCTCACTAGGTTATGATGTGATGACGCCGGTGCAGGCCCACAGTCTGCCGCTCATCCTGGCAGGCAAGGATGTCGTTGCCAAGGCCAAGACCGGTAGCGGCAAGACCGCAGCCTTTGGCATCGGTCTGCTGACACGCCTGGAGGCGTCATCTTCACGGGTGCAGGCGCTGGTGCTCTGTCCGACCCGTGAGCTTGCCGACCAGGTCGGCAAGGAGCTCAGGCGTCTGGCCCGTTTTACCGACAACATCAAGATCCTGACGGTCTGCGGCGGCGTCCCTTTCGGCCCCCAGTTAAGCTCTTTGGAGCATGGTGCCCATGTGGTGGTCGGCACCCCGGGGCGCCTGCTCGATCATCTGCGCCGCGGCAGTCTCGATCTCTCGGTGCTGCATACCCTGGTGCTGGATGAGGCGGATCGCATGCTTGACATGGGATTTCAGGAGGATCTTGCCAACCTGATCGCCGCTACTCCGGACGGAAAGCAGACATTGCTCTTTTCCGCCACCTATCCTGATACCATCGCCGCCATGAGTGCGGCGCTCCAGCATGAGCCGGCCTTTGTCAGTGTAGACGAAACCCATGGCGAAGGTGCCATCGAGCAGGTGTTCTACGAGGTGGAGCGGGAACAGCGGATCGAAGCGCTAATCCGTGTCCTTGGCCATTATCGCCCGGAGTCGACCCTGGTCTTCTGCAATACCAAGCTCGAATGCCAGGAAGTTGCTGCTTCCCTGGTGAGCCGAGGCTTTGCGGCGCTGGCCATTCATGGTGATCTCGAACAACGGGAGCGGGATCAGGTACTGGTCCGTTTTGCCAACCGGAGCGCAGCGGTGCTGGTAGCGACCGATGTTGCCGCTCGGGGTCTCGATATCAAGGAGCTGCCGGCGGTTATCAATTATGAGCTGTCCCGCAATCCGGAAATACATACCCACCGTATCGGCCGTACCGGTCGCGCCGGGGAGCAGGGGCTGGCCGTCAGCCTGGTGACGCCCCGGGAGAGCCGGCTGATCACGGCCATTGAAGAGACGCTCGGGAGTAAGATTGCCCGCGGTAACCTGAGCGCTCTGACAGTGTCAGCGGACAGGCCGCCAGCGCCGGCGATGGTAACGCTCTGCATAGACGGCGGCCGCAAGAACAAGCTGCGTCCCGGCGATATCCTCGGCGCTCTGACCGGTGAAGGGGAGATTGCGGGGAGTGAAGTCGGCAAGATCGATGTCTTCGATTTCCATACTTATGTGGCGATCATGCGCCAAAGCTGCGATCAGGCGTTGTCCTGTCTGGGTGGGAACAGAATCAAAGGACGCTTTTTCAGGGTACGCAGAACCGGCTGATTTCCGGCAGGGTAACGGCAGTAACTCCGGCGCGGCTAATAAATTGCGCATCCAGCCGTAATATGGTATATTTATAAGGCGTCTGAACCACAGGGACACTCTCTGTGGTTTTTTTGCGGACGCGAATTGAGAGTGTCACCATATGAAATCTGCAGCATTATCATCACGTCAGCTGAAATCCTCCCTGTGCAAGAACCTCGATTCCCCCGGCATTGACCAGGCATGTTACGGTTTGATAACTTCCCACTACGGCGTTGAGGTCGAGGTTGTCTTCACGACCGGCAAGCGCCGCATGGTAAGGGTCAAACGGAGTTCCGGCCATGTGGTCGGCGATGATGTGGAGGTCAGGGGCGAGGTGCTGCGGCAGTTGCCCCGCCGCACGGAGTTGCGCCGGGGTGATGCCCGGGGCGGTATCCACCTGGTTGCGGCCAATCTGGATGTCCTCGGCATCGTCGTGGCGCTCCACTCGCCGGCCGGATTCATCGACCGGGCCATTGTTGCGGCGCGGGTGGCAAAACTGCAGCCCTTTGTGGTGGTCAACAAGTGTGATCTGGACGGCACAAGCGCCCTGCTCGCCGACCTGCAGCGGATCTATGCCACATCGGTGCCAGTTTTTGCCCTCAGCGCCAAAAGCCGCAGCGGACTGGCGGCTCTGCAGTCGTTTTTGAACGAGGGGCACCGGGGTGTTTTTGTCGGCTCCAGCGGCGTTGGTAAAAGCTCGCTGTTGAACGCCCTCTGCCCGACGATAGATCTCAAGGTGGGGGCGGTCAGCGATTACAACAGTCAGGGCCGGCACACGACCACCGTCTCCACTCTGCATGCAGTACCGGGGGGGGGTGAACTGGTCGACACCCCCGGTTTCCGGGATTTCGGCCTGGTAGAGATCCTGGTGGAAGAGTTGGCGGGCCACTTTCCCGGCTTCGAAGAACATGGCGAGGTGAGCTGTCGCTTCCGCAATTGCCGCCACCGGACCGAACCCGGCTGTGCAGTCATCAGCCTGGTGGAGCAGGGTCTAATCGCGGCCGAACGCTATAGCCTTTATCTGGAACTGTTGAGCGAGATCGAGGCTGATCAGAGCGAGGCCCGCAGCAGAGGCTGGAAAAAATGATATGAGTCCGTCCCCTTGCCAGGGGTGCGGTTAAGCTGCTCAATGATGATTGCTGTCAGACCATAACTATTCCATTTTGCCAGGACAAAAAAGGGGGCAGGCTACATTATTAATGTAGCCTGCCCCCTTTTTTCAATTCTGCTTCAGAAATAATCAGCCAGTCCGACCGAGATGCGCTCATAGCGACGCAACACCTCAGGAAGCGGCGTGGAAGGGGAAAAATCGCTGAAAAACGTTGCGGCAACCGGAATCAGCGGAGAAACAGGGCGTTTTTCGACAACAATCCGTCGCCCGGAAGGGAGGGTCATGCCGAACAGCGACTGGCGATTGCTGCCGTCAGGCAGGGTGACCGCCTCAAAATACTGCACGTGCCCGGCGCTGAGAGAGCGCATATAGCCGACGTCGGTTACCGTGTCGTGCACTCCCTGAATATAAGGGATGCCGCGCCGCCGCGCTGCGGCATGCTGAAAGCGCCGTTTATAGGGGAATGAGCAGTAGTTGACCGGCAGGTCGATTCCCTCTTCAATCCCGAAGCGTACCAGGCGCAGTGCCGTTAGTTCCGACTCCAGAACCGTCACTTTCTCGCCATGTAAAAAGGTGTAAGCTCTCCTTGCCAGATGCCGCAAATTATGGGGCGTCAGCCGCATTTGATGCAGATTCAGATGCTGGACCCCTGCCGCTGCCATTTCTACCATTTTCTCCCGCAACAGCGTCTCTTCCTCCGGAACCGTCGGAATTTCCACGGTCACCGTCGGAATAACACCAACCGCCAGGCGCAGTCTGGTGAGGTCATAATTGGTTGCGCCGATGTCAAAGCGGATCTCGCCGAGGCCGGCATCTGCCAGGGCGCTGGCACTGTCTCCGGTGAGCAGGGTGCCGTTGGTGTACATCCAGAGATGAACGGCATCGCCGCAGCGGCGGCGGACAGCGGCGATATAAGCGAGGGTCCTGTCCAGAGTAAGCAGAGGTTCCCCCCCGCTGATGCTGGCTCCGGTGAAGCCGAACCGGGCCACATATTCGGCATAATCTTCGGGAGTCTCAAAGGGGATGCCATTTGACAACGGACCGTCGGTCTCGTCCTGTGAAGTCGGACAATAAAAGCAGGCGGCATTGCAGCGACCATTGATGAACAGGCATGACCATGCCCCGTCGGCACAGGTCCGGCAGCCCGGGGAGAGCCGGCGACTGTCAACCTTGGTGTCGCAGCAGCTGAAAGCCGCATTATCCCGCAGCCAGGCGAGCAACTCATCTCTTTCGGCATGAGCTGCTGCCGCCTGGGCAAGCGTCGAAAAATCGAGAAAATCATAATCGCGGCCATATTCCTGGCGATTGGCGGCAATCAGGGCGTTATGCCGTTCAACTCTGGTCATCGGTTCCCCTGCACATCTTAAGCTGTGTATTCTACATTACACCGTTTTACCCGGATGAACAGGATAATGGCTGCCGGCCGGTACGGCCGGTTGCCCAGGTGCCTCAGGCGGCTTGCCGGTTTCCGGCGCTTCCAGGTCATTGTCATACGCCCGGCGCGAGCCTTCAATGTCGATTTTGACCATCTTTCAATCTAAGGGCCTGTTGCCAAATATTGTCGGCCAGGCAGCTGGCGACATGGCTGACCGCTGCTATCGATCCAAAGCTTTGCCGCTTATCAGGGAGTCGATGCTCCAGATGCCGCTCCCCTGTGCAGCGATGAACAGAAAAACGAAGCAGTAGAGCGCTGCCAGTTCGCCATTGTTCTGGATCGGCAGCAGCGCCTTGGTCCCGTGACCGATCCAGTAGGCGAATGCCATCTGCCCGCTGGTGATGAAGGCTGCCCAGTGCGTGAACAGGCCGATCATTATCAGGATGCCGCCAATCAGCTCGATCGGACCGGCGACGTAGGTGATAAATGCCGGGACTCCAGCCGGCATGGCGCCCGGAAAATCGAACAGTTTCTGGACGCCGTGCCAGAGAAACAGAAAGCCGACGACGATCCGCATCAGCGCATAACAAGCAGAACTGTATTTCGAGATGAATGATTTCATGGTGACACCTCCATAATGATAGTGGCGAAAACTTACCGGCTACAAGATTATTTTAGTCCTTTACGGTCTCGTCGCAAACCGTTAATTGCTGCTGCCGCGGCCGGAAACAGGCAA
Organism: Geobacterales bacterium; assembly: GCA_038206285.1. Classification (GTDB taxonomy): domain Bacteria; phylum Desulfobacterota; class Desulfuromonadia; order Geobacterales; family DSM-12255; genus VEOV01. The sequence continues at coordinate 73,085 of JBBRBA010000001.1, read as the reverse complement.
ATTTACGGGGGACGCAATACGCAATGCAGAATCCAGCCCGGCCGCAGTAATTGCCGTTTGTTGCACCGCCTTGTCAAAACGGTCCTGATGTAACCGCAGCTGCGCCGGATGATTCTGGCGGTGATATAATGAATCAGGAAGGAGTCAACTCAGGCTAAAGGAATGGGTGATTATTGTGAAAGCGATTCGCGTCCATGAATTTGGTGAACCAGAAGTAATGCAGCTTGAAGAAGTTGCCGCTTTGGTCCCGGGTCCGGCGGAAGTCCTGGTCAGGCTGCATGCCGTCGGCGTCAACCCGGTCGATGCCTATATCCGCTCCGGTCTCTACCGTCCCGATCTGAAACTGCCCTACACTCCCGGTCTCGACGGCGCCGGCGTCATCAGCGCCGCCGGTTCCGGGGTGAAGCACCGCCATGTCGGCCAGAGGGTCTATGTCGCCTGGTCGCTCAGCGGTACCTATGCGCAGGAGGTGCTCTGCACCGAATTCCAGACCCATCCGCTCCCCGATGTAACCAGCTTCGGTCAGGGGGCGGCTATCGGTGTCCCCTATGGAGCCGCATTCCGGGCGCTGTTCCAGCGTGCCCATGCGGTGGCGGGGGAAACGGTGCTGGTCCATGGCGCCAGCGGCGGTGTGGGGACCGCCGCGGTACAGTTGGCCCGGGGAGCCGGTATGCGGGTGATCGGCACTGCCGGCAGCGATGAGGGTAAGGCGCTGGTACTGGCCCAGGGCGCCCACCATGTGCTCAACCACCGTAGCGACGGCTACCTCGACGAACTGCCGGAGCTCACCTGCGGCAGAGGAGTCGATGTCATTCTGGAGATGCTCGCCAATATCAATCTGGACCGTGATCTCGGTCTGCTGGCAATCGGGGGACGGGTAGTGGTGATCGGCAGCCGCGGCCGGGTGGAGATCGATCCGCGCACCGCCATGGGAAAGGAAACCGCCATCCTCGGCATGACACTCTACAATGCCAACGACAAGGAACTGGCCAGTATGCATGCTGCCTTTTGCGAAGGGTTGGTCAATGGCACGCTCCGGCCGGTGGTGAGCAGGGAACTGCCGCTTGCCGCCGCGGCAGCCGCCCACCACGCCGTTATGGAGACGAGCAGTTTCGGCAAGATCGTGCTGCTGCCGTGACCGGGATGACGCCGTAATTTTGCATTGGCACAGGGCGGGCAGGCGGCCGCCTTTTCTGCAGCGGCAGAGTTTCTGCTACCGCTCAAACATAGTCGTTCACATCCAGCACCATCCCCTTCATGGTGCCGGTGACGCTCGCCACGTAGGCCCGGGCGACCAGAGCGGCAGGCATCCCCGCAGCCGTTTCCCGCCCCATCGCCAGCAGGGTTTCCTGTACCCAGACCGGACTCACCACATTTACCCGTATCCCCCGCTCCAGCTCCAGCTGTGCCGCGCGGACAAACCCTTCCAGGCCGGCGTTCACCATGCTGACTGCACTGCTGCCGGGCATCGGTTCCCTGGCGAGTACGCCGCTTGTCAGGGTGAGTGAACCGTTGTCCTTTATGTAGCTACGGCCGATTCTCACCAGATTGATCTGCCCCATAAGTTTATTGCGGAAGCTGAAGAGGAAGTCGTCGTCCTGCAGATCATCCAATGGACCGAAACGGCCACTACCGGCTGCAGAAACGACGGCGTCGAATGTTCCGGCTGTGCGGAACATCGCCTCTATGCTTTCCGGAGCGGCAATGTCGACCTGCAGTACCCCGCCGCTACGGCTGGCGGTTACTACCTCGTGGTTCTTCTGCAGCGCTTTAGCCACCTCCTGCCCTATCGTTCCGCTGCCACCTATCAGTAAAACTCGCATAACCAGCCACCTCTCTTCCCAATTCGTTGTAAATATTCAAAGTGAAAGTCTGTTCCTCTTTCTTACATTTTACTCCCGAAGGAGAGCGGCAGACAACCGGTTAGGTGGCAGGCGAAACTCTTCCCTTATTGGCATAACAGGCTTAAAATAATACAGGTGGAATAGAGGCTACGTTAAGTTTGCCAACGATTCGAGGGGGAGAGCCATGTCTGCCACAACAGTTCAGCAACGAGCGGCCGGTGCAATCATGGGCGCCCTGATCGGCGATGCCATGGGGCTCGGCCCGCACTGGTACTACGATCTGGAAGAAATGCGCCGCGACTACGGCGAGTGGATCAGCGATTATACCGATCCCAGACCCGGACGCTACCACGCCGGGCTCAAGGCGGGCCAATTGTCACAGGCCGGAGTCATTCTCAGGATGCTGCTCTCTTCGCTGGTAACGTGCGGCGGCTATGACGAGGCGGATTTCTGCCGCCGGATGGATGAGGAGCTGCTGCCGCTGCTTGATGGCACACCGGTCAGCGGGCCGGGTGGTTATACCAGCCAGTCGATCCGCGAGCTCTGGCGGCAGCGGGTGCAGCAACAGCTCCCGTGGGGAGAGACCGGCGGTCATGCCGACACCACGGAAGCGATCGAACGGACCCTGGTCCTGGCGGTACGCTATGCCCTTGAACCCGGGCGGCTGGCTGCCGTTATTGCCGGCAACACCCGTCTGACCCAGATCGACCCGGCCATTGTCTCGATGACCGTGGCCTACGGTGCGGTACTGGGGCTGCTGGTCCAGGGGCACACCCTGAACGAGCAGCTGTCGGGCAAGCTGATGCGGCTGGTCAACAGGGGGGAACTGCCGTTCCACCATATCACCGCCGCGAACCTGCAGCCCCCCCGCCCCGGCGATTCTGATCCGCCGCTGGTCGGCAAGTTTGCCTCTCCCGATGCCCTGTTGACCCCGTCCTACATGGCGGCCGCGGCGGCTGATCCGAATATCCGCATCGAACCGGCCTGGAAGGTCTCCATTGTCTACGGCATGCCGTGCGCCATCTATCATCAGCTGCCGGCGGCCTATTATCTGGCGGCACGCTTTCACGACGATTTCGAAGCCGCCATACTTCACGCCATTAACGGTGGCGGGCAGAATCAGGCGCGCGCCATCCTTGCCGGCGCTCTGGTTGGCGCGCAGGTCGGTCTGGCGGGCATTCCCCGCCGTTTCTTCGCCGGGCTGGAAGATTCCGCTTCATTGTGCCGTTTGGCCAACGACCTTGCCGCACAGCTGAAGTCCGGCTGAGGCCTGACAGCTTTGCATAAATGAAAAGGTGCAAGCGGCTGCCTTTTCATTGTTTCTCTGATCCTCATGTCGCCGCAAAAATTGACGCTCCAGCTCAATTCTGCTAGATTGCCAGACCCTTCCGGTTATTGCCGGCAAGAATCCACTCCATTTGAAAGCAGTTTGCCCCGATGACCAAAATAAAACTGCTGCAGGCGATCGCCTCAGCCCTGGCTGCCGATCTGGCAATACTTTCCGCTGCTGCCCGGTCAGCCCATGCGGCTGCCACCCACGCAGAATGCATGCCTGACAACAAGTATGACACCACCGCGCTTGAAGCCTCCTACATCGCCCAGGGTCAGGCCAATCGCGCGCAAGAGATCAAGGCGGCGCTGGACAGCTACTCCGCCCTGACGCTGTCCGCTTTTGACGAAACTACCCCGATCCGCTTGACGGCACTGGTGACCCTCGAAGACGGGGAGGGGAACAAGCGGCGGCTCTTCCTCGGCCCCCACGCCGGCGGTCTGAAAATCGGTGCTGACGACGGGGAAATTGTGGTCATTACTCCTGCCTCGCCCCTCGGCAGCTCCCTGCTGGGGCTGCGTGTCGGTGACGAGATCCAGTCTGGTGGCGCTGCCACGGCAACTCCCTTTACCATCATTGCGGTCTGCTGAACTGTTGCGATGTTCTATTGCCGGCCGGCTGTCCCCTGCCTGCAGTTCGCTGTAATATGAGCAGCCGCTATCACCGCAAGCGACGAACAAAAGAGACCCTTTATATCTGATTTAGGTTGACGCGGCATGGCATCTGCGTGTATAAATGATACATGCTTCAAGCATCTCAGGATTGAAAGGAGATTACACCAATGTGGACTGAAAGATTTCGTATTCGCCCTGTATCCCATTGCAAGGAAGGTTGTACAATCTAGCCCGTCAACTCGATTGACGGGCGACTTCAGAAAGCCCCTGCATTACTGCAGGGGCTTTTTTTGTTTCACAAGGCGGCCAGTCGGCCGCCTTGGTTGTTTTATCGCTGGTGAATTGAATCAGGAATGGGCAGTCGGCGGTTGTTACATGGTTTCCATCCGGAAACTGCTGATGGAAATTGCATAGTATCCTTTACTAATTAACCATAACGTTTTAAAGTTTATCAGCTGCGTGCGCAATGAAACCATTGTTGCCTGGCAGCTGATTGCGGTGAAACGAAACGCAAATCAAAGACAACAGGAGCTCATGATATGGCACTTAACCTGAAATTACTTCGCAATCTGCTCAGCAAAAGAAGCGCTGAAATTGAAAAGAGCGTTGCCGGGACCGGCTATCTGGCGCGAACAGTCATCGGTGTCGGCACTTTTCTGCTTGATAACGAAGGGGACCTCGACCTGTTGACCGCCAAGCAACTGGTAATCTTTGAAAAATTTATCAAACCGCTACTGGAGTTGCCTCCCCGCTGACCGCCCGGTTACTGCATTTTGTCAGGCCGGTGCCGCGACTACCACGGCATCACGCCACGATTTCACCGATCAGATCATAATCCGACGAATCGGTAATCTTCAATCTGACAATATCGCCGATGTTTGCCTGCCCCGAGGTTATGTAGACCATGCCGTCGATATCGGGTGCCTGGCGGGAGGAGCGTCCTTTAAGAAGCAGATCGGTCTCTTCGCTCACCCCTTCGACGATCACCTCTTCGACCGTCTCCATCAGGCGGCGGTTACGCTTGAACGACAGCCGTGCCTGCAGCTGCATCAGCTTCTTGTAACGCTCCCGCTTGACCCGCTCCGAAATCTGCTCCGGCATCTCTGCCGCCGGGGTCCCCTCTTCTTTCGAGTAGCAGAAAACCCCGAGCCGGTCGAACTGCACCTCTTCGACAAAAATGCAGAGCTTCTTGAAGTCCGCATCGGTCTCCCCCGGGAAGCCGACGATCAGCGAAGTGCGCAGGGCGATCTCCGGAACTTCGGCCCGCAGTTTAGCTACAAGCGCCCGTATTTGTGCTTCTGAGCTGCGGCGGTTCATCCTTTTCAGCACCGGATCGCTGATATGCTGCAGCGGGATGTCGAGATATTTGCAGATCTTCTCTTCGCTCTTGATCAGCTTGATCAGGCCGTCGGTAATACCGTCCGGGTAGGCATAAAGCAGGCGGATCCAGCGCAGCCCGGCAATCTGCACCAGCTCCTGCAGCAGAGTCTCCAGCGACACCCCGTCCGCCAGGTCGCTGCCGTAGACGGTTATGTCCTGGGCAATCAGGTTGAGCTCCTTGACACCGCCGGCGACCAGCCGGCGCGCCTCCTCCATGACGAGATTCAGCGGGCGTGAGCGGAAAGCTCCGCGCAAGGAAGGGATGACGCAGTAGGAGCAGCAGTTGGAGCACCCTTCGGCTATCTTCAGATAGGAGTAGTAGCGCGGCGACGACTGCATCCGCGGCATCTCGACATCGTACAGATAGTTCGGGTCGCCGATGTAGTGGATCTGCCCCTCCACCCCTTTTTTTTCGGCAATGATCTCGGCAATTTTCGGATAGTCGCCGGTGCCGACGAAGATGTCCACTTCCGGCAGCTCTTTGGCCAGCTCCTGCTGGTAACGCTGCGGCAGGCAGCCGGTAACCACCAGCAGTTTGCAGTTGGCGTCATGCTTCCTGTCGGCAAGGTCGAGAATGGTGTCGATGCTCTCCTGTTTTGCCTCTTTTATGAAAGAACAGGTGTTGACGATGATGATATCCGCCGCATGCTCATCGGTAGTGATCTCATAGCCTTCTTTGCCGAGATAGCCGAGCATCACCTCGGCATCGACAAGATTTTTCGGGCAGCCGAGGCTTACCATGCTGACTTTTTGTTTGCTCACGTCTGACCTGCCTTTAAATGTTTTCGGGTAAATTCGACGGTGCTAACCTGCTGATTTATATGACAGAGGAAGAGATACCCGAAATGGCGGCAACTGGCAAGAAGATTATCCGGAATATTGTCAGGAATTGCCTGCGTCAAAACAACGGTACTCCCCTTCTGCTGGACCAATACCGATTGGTAGATAGTGTCAACCTCCGCTTCCCCGGATGGATCTGTACCAGAACACTGAAATCAAGCCTTTTCACGTCATGCTCAGGACTCGGCACATACATCTACACCAAATTATCTGCAACAATCTATTACAAGGCGTCTTTTCCTCTTTCATTTGTCCGTATCTTTACAACCTCATCAACAGTAGACACGAATATCTTCCCGTCACCCGTATTGCCGGTATGAGCATACTTCTGAATTACGTTGACAACTTTATCGACCATATCGTCATCGACCACAACTTCCAGTTGGATGCGGGGAATAAACTCAACCATTTCATAGGTAACTTTATCCGCTGCATTTTTTGCCCTCCCCTTGCCGAATCCCTTGATTTCCAGGATCGTCACCCCGGGCAATCCATCGATTTGATGAAGTTCCTCGGTTACTTCCAGCAATCTGGACGGCCTGATTACAGCTTTTATCTCTTTCATGATATTCTCCGTTTCATAGTGATTTGGTTACATTTCCGCATCTTCTTTTCTCTTTTCAAACCAGCTGTACACTGACGGAATAATCAAAAGCGTCAGCAGGGTTGACGTAAACAAGCCGCCCACAACAACTGTTGCCAAAGGTTTCTGTATCTCGGAACCGGCGCCGCCGGCCAGCAGCATCGGTATCAGGCTGAAGATTGATATCGAGGCGGTCATCAGTACCGGACGCAAGCGGTCCAGACTCCCCTTCCTGATGGCTTCCGGTAAATCAAGCCCTTCATCACGCAGTTGCGAGATGCGCGATACCAGCACCAGGCCGTTTAAGACGGCAACACCAAAGAGGACGACAAAGCCGACCGACGCTGGGACCGAGAGATATTGCCCGGAGATGAAGAGGGCGAAGACGCCGCCGATCAGGGCGAACGGCAGATTGGAAATGACCAGCAGCGCCAGGCGGATCGACCTGAAGGTGATGTAGAGGAGCAACAGGATCAAGCCGATTGCCACCGGCCCGATAATCATCAGCTTGTTCATCGCCCGTTGCTGGTTCTCGAACTGTCCGCCCCATGTCAGATAATAACCTGGGGGCAGTTTTACCTGCGCCTTGATCTTCTGCTTTGCCTCGGCGACAAAACCGCCGATGTCCCTGCCGGTAATGTTCATCTCAATGCCGATTCTTCTCACTCCGTCCTGGCGACTGATCTGCACCGGCCCTTCGATCATCTTCACATCCGCCAGCTGTTCGAGCGGCACATTGATGCCGGTCTTCGTGGTGATCAGCAGATTATTAATTGCTTCGAGGGAATTCCGCTTCTCTTCCGGCAGACGAACAGTAATGTCAAAACTGCGGTTTTCTTCATACAGTTGCGACGCCGCTTTCCCGGCAACGGCTATTTCGATCACCTTCTGCACATCGCTGATGTTCAGACCGTAGCGGGCTATTTTTGACCGGTCGATGTTGACGGTCAGGTAGGGCTGCCCGGAAACCTTTTCCGCATTCAGATCAGTCCCCCCTTTTATAGTGGAGAGGACTTTGGCTATCGCCGCCGATTTTTCGCTGAGCACGCCCATATCTTCACCAAACAGCTTGACGATCAGTTGCGCCTTGGTTCCGGCGACGAGTTCGTCAATGCGGCACTGGATCGGCTGGCTGAAACCGAAAGTGATCCCCGCAATCGATTCCAGTGACTTGCGCATCTCATTGGTAAGTTCTTCTTTCGATATGTCGCGTTTCCATTCGCTCTTCGGCTTGAATATCCCCACATAACCTGTCTTGTCCGCCCCTCTGGTATCCAGGGCGACACCGGTCTGTCCGGTCCGGCCGACGATAACGTCCAGTTCGGGAAACTGCATAAGCTTCGCCGCGGCGCGTTGGTTCACCTCCATCGCCTTGGCGAGGGAAACACCGGGGAGCATGGAAACATCCATGTCGAACGAACCTTCGTCCATGGTCGGAATGAATTCCGTTCCCAGTCTCGTTACCAGCAGCAGGGACGCAACCAGTAAAACGCCGGCAACAGTCAGCACCACGCGCTTTGTCTTCATGGCATATTCAAGGAGCGGCAAATAGAGACGGCTCGCATGTCGCATGATGAAGCTTTCTTTTTCCGGCTGCGGTTTCAGGAAGAGGATGCAGAGCACGGGAATGACAAATACGGAGAGAAACAGGGAGGCCAGGAGCGCAATGGCCACGGTTATAGCCAGTGGAGCGAACATCTTCCCTTCGATTCCTTCCAGGGAGAGAATCGGTATGAAGGTAAGGGCGATGATCAGTTCACCAAAGATACTCGGCTTTCTGACTTCCATGACAGCCTTGAGCACTGTCAACAGTTTCGGATGCCGGCCACCCTCCTCGCTCAGGTGCCTTTGGACGTTTTCCACCTGGATGATTGTCGTGTCGATGATCATGCCGATGGAAATGGCCAGGCCGCCGAGCGACATCAGGTTGGCAGTAATGCCGCTAAGCTTCATGACTATGAAGGTGGCCAGGAGCGACAATGGCAGCGCAATAAGGACGATGATACTTCCCCGGATACTGTTCAGGAGCAGGTAGAGCACAATCAACACGAGGATGGAACCTTCGATCAGCGCCTTGTTGACCGTACCGACGCTTGCCTTGACAATGTCGCTCCGGTCGTAATAGGGAGCAATTTTGATCCCTTCAGGAAGTACATTGTTTTCATTGATTTCCTTGACCTTGTCCGTAACCCGGCGCACGACGTCACGACTGTTTTCGCCGCGCAGCATCATGACGATGCCGCCGACACATTCATCCTTGCCATTCTTCATGGCAGCGCCCTGGCGGACCGCCGCGCCGACCTTTACCTGGGCCACGTCGCGAATATAGGTCGCTGTACCACCCTGTGATTTCAGGACAATGTTCTCTATGTCGCTGACATCTTTTATCAAGCCGACGCCGCGGACAATATATTGATCCGTGCCCCGCTCTAAAATGTTGCCGCCGACGTTTTCGTTGTTGCTGCCGATGGCGGAATAGACGTCATCCACGGTTATGGCATATTTCACCAGTTTCTCCGCTGAGACGATAACCTGGTACTGTTTGAAGTAACCGCCGAATGAATTTATCTCGTTAACGCCGGCAACGCTTTTCAACTGCGGGGTAACAATCCACTCCTGAATAGTCCGCAGATTGGTCAGATAAGCTGATTTCTGCTGTGGGTCTTCCGGCATCTTCCCTTCGAGGGTGTACTGGTAGATCTCCCCCATGGCCGTACCGATCGGCCCCATGGCAACATTGACACCCTTGGGAACCTTTTCCCGCGCCTCCGCCAACCGTTCAAACACGAGTTGCCGGGCAAAATAGATATCAACACTGTCCTTGAAAACGATGGTGACAATCGACAGGCCGAACTTGGTAACAGAACGCATCTGCTCAATGTCCGGCAGGCCGCGCATGGCCATTTCAATCGGATAGGTTACGTTTCTCTCAATCTCTACGGCCGACAGGCCATCGGCACGGCTTACCACTTCCACCTGGATGTTGGTTACATCAGGAAAGGCATCAATCGGCAACTTCAGATATGAGTACGTACCGAAGGTTATAATCAGCAGCGCAAGGAAGATGACCATCCCTTTCTGCCGTAATGTATAGGCTATTAATTTTTCCAGCATCGGCGCCTCGCTTCTGTTCTGTGGTGAATTATCGGCTGGTACTTAAGTGGTGGAATCAGTCGTCATTTTTTTGGGACCTCGCAGGAATCCCCGGCAAGGTCAGCCTTTTTCAGTTCTGATTTCAGAATGAACGACCCCTTGACGGCATAGCGTTCCCCCTCTTTCAAGCCGGCAACAATCTCGATCAGGCTGCCAGCTGTCCGGCCTGTCTGCACCTGCCGCGCCGCGAATTCGGCTTCGTTTTCCGCAAAGAACACCACCTTTTTCCCGTCCAGATCCTGCAGTGCTTCTTCGGGGATAACCAGGACCGGTGGCGCATCAGCCGCCAGCGCAAGTTCGACAGTAGCGAACATCTCCGGTTTCAATTTACGGCCAGGATTGGCAACCTCAATGCGCGCTTTGACCGTACGGGTTGCTTCGTCAACAAAAGCGGCGATATATGTGATCCGCCCTTTCAGCTTCAAGTCCGGAAAGGCGCCGACGGCGACGCTTGCTGCTTGCCCCTTATGGACCTTGGCGAGATCCTTTTCGTTGATATCCACCATCACCCAGACCGACGAGAGGTCGGCCACGGTGTAGAGGCTTTTGGAGGGGTCGGCGAGTTCGCCGACTATGGCGTGCTTTTCGGTTATAATGCCGCTTATGGGTGAACGGACCGGCAGGAAAGGTCTCTTGAAGCTTTCTCCTTTAAGGTCGGAGGGGGCAACGCCGTACAGGGACAAGCGCTCTTCATCGGCGTGCAGTTCGGTCTGAACCATCTTGAAATCGGTTTCTGCCTGGAGAATGTCTTTTCTGGCAGCTATCTTCTTTTCTACCAGATTTTTGATTCGCTCCATATTGGATTGCGCCAGGGCAAGTTTCGTTTTTGACTGGCGGTAGCGGCTCAAGGCTTCTCCCAATTCAACGCTGTCAAGGGTTGCCATTGTCTTGCCGGCAGAGACACTGTCTCCCAGAGAGGCCGTGACGCTAACGATCTTGCCGGAAATGCGGGGTGAGACATGGGCGATCTTGTCGGCATTGGCCTCAACTTTGCCGGTAACGCTGATGGCGCCAGCCAGCTGCTGTTTTTTTACCGTTGCGACAACCACACCGTTTTGTTTCTGTACTGCGGCGCTCATCCTGACGCACTTTTCTTCCTCTGGTTTATCCTGACCTGCCTGAACTTCCTTCTTTTCTTCTATGTGGCCTGCTTCCTTATGTTCCGCATGCTCCGCACCGCCGTTTTTGGTCTGGGCAGAGCGGTAATAGAGGCCGCCACCCAGTGCTACGGCCAGGATAAGTCCGATGATTATGTTTTTCTTGCTCACTGCACACCTCCGCTAAGATCGGTTGCCACTGCTGCTTCAAGTTTTGCATGGATTGTCAGCCTGCTGTGAAGAGTCGCCAGATAGCTCTCGCTGACCTGGAAGAAGTTCTTCTGTTCCTGAATGACGGACAGAATGCCAACTTCACCGAGCCGGTAGGCTTCCTGGGTCAGTTTCAGGTTTTCTTCAAGCTGGGGGATTATGTTGGTTCTAAAGAGAGCAAGGACTTTATCGGCGTTCAGGAAGCTGGCGTAAGCTGTCTCAACTTCACGCTCAATGGTTTGGCGGCTGGCAGCCAGGCGCCTTTCGGTGCTGCTTTTCCGTGCCAGAGCTTCCTGAATTCCAGCCTGATTCTTGTCGAACAAGGGAATGGGCATCGACAGCTTCAAACCGACTGTATAGGCAGTATCTTTGCCATCCATTCCGCCAAGGCTGATGGCTGTTGTGTCACGTTTGACCGCCAGTCCGGCCGTGAGGTTGGGAACTCCCTCGGCCCGGGCAAGGATAAGGTCCGCATCTCCCCGGGTTTTTTCAGCTTCCAGGGCTTTCAGGTCCGGGCGCTTTTCTTTGGCGAGCTGTTTCAGCTCAGCCAGTCCCTTTTTCATGGCAACTTCGGCATCAAGGCCCCCGGACAGTGCGGGAGATTCTCCACTTGGCAGTCCCGCGAGTATCCAGAGATTTGCCTGGTTTTGATTGAGAGTTTTCGCGACGTCGATTCTGGCGCCTTCGCTTCTTGCCAGCTCGACTTTGACCAGATTCATTTCCAATTCGGGAATATCTCCCGCGGCCAGGCGCTCATTGGTAACATCCAGAAGTTGACGGTTCAGGCCAATAAAACGCTCTGCCAGGACGCTGCGCTGTTCAGCCAGCATCAGATCATAGAAAGCTGATTTCACTTCAGCAGTAACAATCCGTTCGCGATCGTGCAACTGCCAGCGATAAATTTCCAGCTCCTGTTCGGCAACCGTGAGTCTTTTCTCCCGTTTTCCGGCAAGAGAAAACTCCTGTGACAGACCGAGCGACAGGCTGCTTTCGGCACTGCTGCCGGTCAGTGCGCCTGTGCCGGCATCAAATTCGAGCGTGGGATTAGGCAGGAGACCTGCCTTCACTTTGCCTGCATCCTGAATCCCTTTTTGTTCACGAAATGCGCTGAGGTCACCATTGTGTCGCAGAGCATAATCAACGAGCTGTGGTAAAGCGTAGGTTTGCTGTTCGGCAAACGCCGGGAGTGCTGCTGTAAGATACAGAAGCCCCGACAAAAGAGGCGTGAGCCTCTTCAGGGTCGATGATTTTCCCAAGAGATAACCTCCGTCTTTAGTTTGAAATTATGATGTTACTATCCGAAATGACTACGGATGCTGACACATCACATCAGACGCACAACGAGTGCGTTGCTTTTGACGTGCTGTTCTGGTGACCTTTATCAGGAGAGATTGTCAGGTGGAACAAAGAGGGAAAGAAAGATGTCCGGCGGAGGGGTAAAGGTTTCATGCAACAGATTGATGGTTATGAGGGGTGAATAACGAAGCTCGATTCCGGTTTCAATGACTGGCAGATGGCATGAACAGTAACAGGTCGCTGAGCAGTGGTCTGACCCTGTATGGTCAGCCTCGGGGCAGGAAGGGCACTGTCCGTCAGCTGCGGCAAAATGAGCAGTCCCGGCCTCCGGGCAGCTATGCTCACACAAGGCATCCCCGGCTGCGTGCGCATCATGGCAAAGATCGGACGTAGTGGCGCAGAGAATGATGGCAATCAACACAACAGAGAGGAATTTATTAAATAATGAACGGATCATGGGCTGCAAGAACGATACGTTATTAAATTGAACTCTGTCAACTGACAATCGTATTCATGGCGTGCTGCCGCCCGCGTCATCTCCTGCATAGAAGCAGGGGGTGGGAGACAAGTCATCTATGTTGCCAATATCTGATCCAGACAAACTACTTGCTTTCAGTCGCAGGTTTAGGTGCTCGCTTTGCTTGTTGAGGTTGTATAGGTGGGTTGGTTTTACAGCGTGTCTTTGTGCATTTGGCGCTTTGTAGCTCCGCGGCAATTCTTCGTATGAGGAAGTTATTTCTCTTCTCAAGGCCTTTCTTTGTAGTAAAAAAGCACCGGGGTAGTTGACCCAAGCTGCTCAACTCTGACTATTAAAATTACTCTACTCGATATTACTTTATATTTTCAAATATACTCTCGTAATTTGCTGATCTTACCTGAGACTATCTGCCGGGACATATCACTACTCTACTATATTCAACAACAAGCGAGAATGAACCGGCGTCGGGATATGACGGACGTGATGGCCTTGAGCGTACTGGTGGAACTACTGCTCATATATACTGGGGTGGTTTTGTAACATTAGATTTATTGCCCTATTGCTAACTTTCCAGCTTTATGAGAGGACTTACAGGCTCAACAAAAGCTAGTTCAGCGGTAACAGTCGCCCCATCAGCATCATTCTGAGCTTTATCAGCTTCAATATGCGTTTCTCTTGCTTGGAGTGCAACCTTCGTAGCCTCTAGAATTACCTCTCTAATATCTGACACTGCTCCGTCAGCTTGAGTAACTGTTTTTTCATCGTTATTGGCCGTATTATTCATACTGTCCAATCTCATATACGACCTCCAAATACACCTAGGATTTCATCCTCAAGTGCAAGTTTAAGCATAAATTCTCAACAATAAAAATCAGAGTTTGTCTGCATTTCGCATTCATCTTGCATTTAATGAGGCTTCATTTTTTGGATAGGTTGCCTCAGGGTTTGTCCTATCCCGATGAATTGCGTTGCAGTCAATATTACATGTTCACCTAAATCAGATAATAAGTGTGGTACTACTGCCTTGATTGTTACGTATCAGCCTGTTAATCGGAAACTGTTTGTCAACAGAATCAACATAAGAAGTTGACTATTCATGTTTTAAGATCAGATGGTTGTGGTACTTAAGATGGGGCTGTATCTGTGGTACTGCTTCTATCAGGATAGCGTGCATGTAGGAAGACTATTTTCTTTGACTACCTCGCTCACTCAGCATAGCTTGGCAGTTCTAAGCTATGCATCTTCATCAAATCTTCATCAAATGCAAATAGAAAAGGGGCAGCTATGTTAGCTAACCCCTTGTTATAACTGGCGCGCTTGGAGGGATTCGAACCCCCGACCTACGGATTCGTAGTTTGTAAAATACCCCTGTTGATTACCCGGCTTATATTCTACCTAGTTCTATAACCCCTTGACTTTCCGTAATATATAGCTTATTTTTGTTCTGCGTTGTTTCGCTTGGTTCTTTCCAGAGTGTTACCCATGTGTTACCCATAAATTTTAGGGTAACAAAATTCAAGGGGGATGATATGCCGACAATCCATATTACAAAAGAATCAGTTGAAAAGCTTGAACGACCAGTAAAAGACAGAGTTGATTATTTTGATGACGTGTTACGGGGTTTCGGTGTCCGTGTCTCCGCTTTGAAATCCAGCGGAAAGTCATTGACCAAAGCCCAGGAAAAGACTGCCGGGAAAACTTACTTTGTCATGCGGCGTGTAAACGGAAGCCTGAAGCGAACAAAGATTGACACTGCTGACAAGATCACGGCAGAGAAGGCACGGAAAGACGCCGAGGGCTTGCTTGCCGATATGGGAAAAGGCATTGACCCGAACGAAGAGAAACGGCAGGCACGACAGCAAGCAGAAGAGAATAAGCAAAAAGGCATTACCCTACAGGCGGCACTTAATGATTATCTGGATAAAGGCAAGCTGAAGCCGCGAACCGTGACAACGTATAAAGACCTCTTCCGGTTGTACCTTGCCGACTGGCTGAATAAACCGGCGGCAGAGATCACCCGCGACATGGTGAAGGAACGCCACAAGGATATTGCCACCGGAATACGGCAGCGGTCAAATCTGGCAAAAGAGATTGATACCGTGAAGGGGCGCAAGGACAAGCCGAAGCTGAAAGCAGTTGCACCACCTGAACCGAAGCGTAAAGAGGCGGCAGCTGATAACTGTATGCGAACCTTGCGGGCTGTTTTGAATTATGCTTTTGAAGATGAAGAGGGCGGCACACCTTACATGAACCCGGTGAATATTCTTTCAAGCAGGAAAAAGAAAGCATGGTTCAAAGTAGATCGGCGGCGAACCCTCATAAAAAATAGCGACCTCCCGGCATGGCACAAGGCCGTTATGGGGCTGGACAACTCTATAATGGCTGATTACCTGCGGTTGCTGCTCTTCACCGGATTACGGCGGCAAGAGGCGTCAACGCTTACATGGAAGCAGGTTGATTTTGAAGAGGGTTGTTTCACTATCACGGACACCAAGAACAAGGAACCGCACACACTGCCATTAAGTGACTACCTTCACAAACTTTTGAAAGACCGTCAAGCTGGGTTGAAAACCGAACTGACAGCAGCAAAAGCAGCTCTTGCCAAAGCTGGCAACCTTTCACTGAAGGAACAGCAGGCGGCACACAATCGGCTTGCCCTGGCAGAGTCAAGATTTGCTTCACCTTATGTTTTCCCAGGCGAAGGCAAGACCGGTTATATCGTAGAACCGAAGCGAGCCATTGACGAAGTGACAGCCGCCACCGGCATAACCTTTTCTTGCCATGATCTGCGGCGAACATTTGCCACCCTTGCCGAAAGTCTGGACTTGTCCAGTTACACCGTTAAGGCGCTCTTGAATCACAAGCAACAGACCGGCGACGTTACCGGCGGCTATATCATCTTGAATGTTGACCGACTGCGGGAGCCAATGCAGAAGATCACGAACGCCTTAAAGGAAAGGCTCAAGACAAAACACGGGCAGGTTATCCAGTTCCAGGCAACGGCAGAGTAATTATGTTTCGCGGGATAGTCCGGCCAGACGACAAGACGGGTATTCCCTGCCCGTTTTCCCGCGAGTATTTTACAGGGCGCTATGGGAGGCACGTAATGAGAGTATGTACCGAAGAAGAGCTTGAAATACAGATTGCACGTGGCCCAGAGGCCACATTTGTCGGCATACCGTCACCAGCAGAAATGTACGCAGAATACCTTGAAGAACAAAAGGAGAGTTTCGCGGAATTGCTATTATCAGGAGATCCACTCACTGAGTTGGCTCGCAAGGAAATTGCCCATCTATTATGCCCGGAGTTGTACCTACCAACGAGCAAGGATAAACCCGGCAGGCCTACCGGAACCAAAACATTTAGCAGGGATATGAGGATTACACTCGAATATGAGCGCCGTTACTCGCGCGGTTGTAGCGACTCTATACTTGATGAATTACGGGAAGAATACGGCTTCAAGGAAGTTAGCAGTATCAAGAAGGCACTCAGTAGAATTAAGAAACACAGAGAAGATCGTAAGAAGCAGACCATAATCCTCCCAGGGTGAAATAAACTCACCTAAAAGCCATCAATTAATTTCACCTGCAATATCAGTGACATAGCCTTTTTTCTGTTTTACTGTCTCCATAGAAATTAATCAAATGGAACAGGAGAACAGCCATGTCAAAAGAACTCGCCTTTAAAATCTCACCTCCCTCCACGGCAGCACTTACCACCCCCGAAGCGGCAGCATATCTGAATATAAAACCTTCCACTCTTGAACAATGGCGCTGGAATGGTAAGTCACCCCGGTTCTGCAAAGTAGGCCGTAATGTCAGATATCGGATTGCCGACCTTGACGCCTTTCTTGATGAAAGGGTTTTTACTTCGACAACCGAAGCGCAAGCATAGGGGGCGAGCCATGTCGACACTTCCAAGGCTTAACCCCCTTGCCGTCATTGCCCTTACCCGTTATAGGGACGAACTCACCGGCCTTGAATTTACCCGCGAACTTTCCGAGCTTGTTGATTGCTGCAATGTGATTCTTGACGCAAGCAAGGAGGTGAAGGAATGATTGAGCAATTCCTTGAAGCGGTCATGAACGCAACCGGCGGCGCACCTTCGCTTTCAGGGATCACCCCCGGCAAGCTGATAAGATTCGCCACCAGTGACAAACGCGGAGATGAATCAGGATGGTGCAAGTTGTTCGTTGATGGTGAAGGCGGCGTTTTAGGTTGCTGGCGTCAAGGCATTACTGAGACCTGGCAGGCACAAAAAGGTGCCGCCACAACACCCGAACAACGCGCCGCCTATGCGGAAAAGGTCAAGCAGGCACGGGCAGAGGCGGCACGGTTTGAAGCAGAACAGCGGGCAGAGTGTCGGAAGCAATCAGCGGAATTATGGGACAAAGGCCGGGACGTTGACGCGCAACATCCTTACATTGTGGCAAAGCAGATCAAACCCTATGGCGTCCGGCAGTCGAAAGAATCCTTGCTTGTGCCGGTACGAGATAGCGCCGGAACCCTTCACGGTTTGCAGTTCATACAGGCAGACGGCAGCAAGAAGTTTAAGACCGGAACCGCTGTTACTGGCTGTTATCACGCCATAGGGAAACCGAAGGGCAAGCTACTTATTGCAGAGGGCTATGCAACAGCGGCGGCACTGCATGAGATAACCGGGCTTGCTGTTGCTTGTGCCTTCAATGCGGGGAACCTGGAAGCAGTTGCCGAGGCATTACGGGCAAAGTTGCCGGATACAACCTTGATACTTTGCGCCGATGATGACCACGCCACCGAAGGGAACCCCGGTTTAAAGGCTGCAACCGAAGCGGCGCGGGCTGTCAACGGCTTGCTGGCAATTCCCGCCTTTCCAGAGAGTAGGGGCTCGAAGGATTCCGACTTTCAAGACATGGCGAAGCTGACAACGCCGGAAGCTGTCAGGGCTTGCATTGATAGCGCGGCGATAGTTACCCCTACCCCACAGGCAGAAACCCCCATAGAAACGAACCTGCAAGGGCAAGAGGCCGAAGCATGGCCGGAACCGTTACCAATGGCGTCAAAGGTAGAGCCGGAAGAATATCCGCTTGACGCACTACCCGATGTTATATGCAAAGCCGTCACTGAAGTCGGAGGATTCGTCAAGGCACCCGTTGCGCTTGTCGCTTGCACTGCAATAGCGGCGTTATCAGTGGCAGTACAGGCACATGCAGACGTTGAGCGAGCGCAAAAACTGACAGGGCCGAGCGGATTATTCCTGTTATCCATTGCAGACAGTGGCGAACGTAAAACCACTTGTGATGGATTCTTTACGCAGGCAATCCGCGAGTATGAAGCACAGCAAGAGCAGGCAGCAAAGCCCCTAATGAAGGATTATGAAGCTGCTGTTTCAGTATGGACGGCCAAAACCAGCGGCGTCAAAGATGCTATCAGGCAACTTGCAAAAAACGGTACAGACCCCACCGACGAAGAAAAAAAACTCATTGACCTTGAACACGAAAAGCCCGAGCCCCCACGGTATCCGGTTCTGATGTATGCCGACAGCACCCCTGAAGCTCTAAAGTGGGATTTAGCCAAAAAGTGGCCGTCTGCTGGCGTCGTATCGAGTGAGGGCGGCGTAGTATTCGGCGCACACGGTATGCAGTCTGATTCAGTCACAAGGAATCTTGCGACGTTAAACCAGCTATGGGACGGCAAGGATATTCAAACGGGGCGGCGTAGCTCTGAATCTTTTACCGTACGTGGCGCACGGCTGACAGTAGCAGTACAGATTCAAGAAGCCGCTTTGCGGGACTTTCTGACCAAAACAGGGGCACTTGCAAGGGGCACAGGCTTTCTTGCACGTTTTCTGATTGCATGGCCTGAATCGACACAAGGAAGCAGGCCATTTACTGAAGCCCCTGACCAATGGCCGCACCTGGCAGCGTTCAATAAACGGATGACTGAAATACTCGAACAGACCACCTCTATTGACGATGATGGATGCTTGCACCCGGCACTGCTAACGCTGGCACCCGAGGCAAAGGCAGCATGGATTGAATTTCACAACGCTATTGAGAGCGAGCTTGTAACAGGCGGCGAACTTTATGACGTCCGTGATGTTGCGTCTAAAACAGCCGACAACGCGGCACGTATTGCGGCACTGTTTCAGGTGTTCATATATGGCGGCGGCGCGATTGGGTTGGACGTTTTTCAATCGGCGGAACGTATTGCAGCATGGCACCTTAATGAGTCCCGGCGCTTTTTTGGGGAACTGGCACTACCCCCCGAGATGGCAGACGCGGCACGGCTGGATACATGGCTTGTGAATTACTGCAACAGGGAAAAGACCGGCACCATCCCCATTGCGGTGGTTCAACAATATGCTCCATACGGATTAAGGAAAAAGGCGGCTATTGACAGCGCGGTGGATGAGCTCGAACTGCTACACCGAGCAAGACCAGCCAAGCAAGGGAAGCGGCATTATATTGAAGTGAACCCTGCACTATTCGGAGGGCACACGCCATGCTGAAAGATCTTATTTCTGGCAAGCGATTCAAGCCTCGGCCACCTTCTGCTAATGCTAAAGCTGCTAATCCTGCTAATATAAGCAACAAAACGGCCTTTATTGAGTCAACTTTAGCAACTTTAGCAGGATTAGCATTAGCAACCGACGATCACCACCAGTTTAAGGGAGCAGTTGAGATACTCACGCCTAAAGGTAACAAGTTATGGATTGCCACTGAACCGGAAGCCGTGGGACTGATACCAGAAGGCGCGGTATATTTCACTGGTGACGAAATCATGGAACTACAGAAGGTCGGAAAAGAAGCAGCAAGGATGGTGCTTATGGTCAAGCAGGTATTCGGCAATGCTGCGACATTAGAGAAAAGAGGGTAAATACAGCAAATGCCATTGCTTGCAGCATAAGGAAATATCCTGAAATTATCAGGCAAATATCAGGAGGTCATCACAACGGCAATTGCTGACGCCTGTCTTAATCAGGATGCGGCAGGGCTTGACAGAGAGCTTGGGGAATACAAAGCGGCGTGTCTGTTGGGGTTGAACTTGTGGCGGAATAGAGAACAGACGCCGTCATTAAAAGCGGCATGAGGAGATGAAATGAAAAAAGCAAATAAGAGCAAAACGCAGTCTATGGCGCTAACAAGACCATTAACCGAGACCGAGAAACAGCTTGTTGCTGCATCAGAAACAAGAGATCGCCTAGCGGCGGAATTGCCGCAATTTAAGAATTGTGATGCAACGATTGACGGGATGAGCGGCATAGAAGGCCAAATGGTTGCCTGGGAGAAAATCCGGGATGTTGTGAAATGTGATCATATTGAAGCGGCTTCAGTTGCGATAGCACATGCTGCGGCAGGTATGAACATAGAAAACCCTGATCAAATATTAAATCTGGCGTTACAGCAAATGGATTCTTTGAAGCCTCAGAGTCACCTTGAGTCAATGCTGATAGGGCAGATGATGCAGGTAAACGAAGCGGTTGCGAAGTGCATGACCCTGGCATTTTTGAAAGAGCAGACTTTCGCCGGCAAAGAACTGAACGCAAACCTGGCTATCAAGTTTCATCGGACATTTGTCTCCCAGATCGAAGCATTACAGAAACTGCGAGGCAAGGGGGGGCAAAAGGTCACGGTTGAGCATGTTCATGTTCATGAGGGGGGGCAGGCAATTGTAGGCAACGTTAATCATGCACCAGGGGGGGGTGGGTAGGAATGGAAACTGAACATTACCCCATGCCACGGATACATTGTGGCGCAAAGACAAGATCGGGCGGCACATGTCGTCAACCGGCGATGAAGAATGGCCGATGTAGGCTGCATGGTGGCAAGAGCAAAAGCGGCGTGAATCATGGCAGATACAGCCACGGCATGAGAACCAGGGAGATGATTGAGGAAATGCGGCAAATGCGTGAACTGTTGAGAGAATCAAAGGAAATGCTGAAAGGGAAATAAAGAAATAGAAATTTAGCAAAAACCTGGCGGCACTCTGGGATTTTTCTTTGTCGGATATTCCTCTTGATGTGTCCAAGTACCCGGACAACGGTCGGCAATGAACGGATTGAGGCAAAAAGAAGCGAAGCCCATGATGACCCAACAATTCCTTACTCTGCCAAGAACATTGACCCCTATTGAGCCATCATCTTAAAATTAATCAGCCTAACTGAAACACTTCTATATATTTTTTAATATCTATAATGTAACCGTAGCCTTTTTTCGGATTTATCATAACTGGTATTTCATTTATTTGATCGGCCATTGCAGCATGCTCAGTGATAATCAGTTTTACATAATAAGTAGACTGATTTTCGTAACATACTGAATAATTGATACTTTTCAATTCATTACGCAATTTATTAAGGTTTTGAGTCGCAATAACTGTTTGCCTTTTATGGTGAATTGCTAAGCATGCCCATGGCCCAGAGCTGACGAGTACGGCATACGCAAAGTAATCCCACGGCATGCATAAAAATATATTTATGACTGAAAAAATAGCTACCGCCATTCCACCGACGGACAGAATACTTTCAATACTCCTCAATTCCCGCAATTGTCGCTCAAATATCGAATGAGCAAGTTCGTAAGATTTTATCAGCTTGGTGGTTAATATTTTTTCCGACATTCCTCCTCCCAGATAAATAGGATAACAAAAGATTAGCAAGCGCAAAGGAAAGTGCAACTAAATTTGAAGCACGGTTACACATATCGGTCAGAATGTTACCCATACGTTACCCCTGACAGCTAAAAAAGAAACAGGGGCATAAGCAATCAAGCCTAAGTCCCTGTTTTTATTGGCGCGCTTGGAGGGATTCGAACCCCCGACCTACGGATTCGTAGTCCGTTGCTCTATCCAGCTGAGCTACAAGCGCGTAATTACTAACTATTATTCAGTTTTGATTGACTTTCTCACCCTTTTGCCCGTAATCTGGCAGCGCAAGGAACGACATAAATAGCAGACTGCCCTCGTAATTGCAATACTTTTTCGGACTGTTGACGGAGTCTCAAGATGGGTTATCTCTCGTTTAATCTGCAGATAGATGGCAAAGCGATCTTTGTGATCGGCGGCGGAGCCGTTGCCGAACGGAAAGTAACGAGCATTCTTGCTGCCGGAGCAGAGCTGACACTGATCTCTCCGACCCTGACTTATGAACTGCAGAAACTTCGCGATACAGGGAAAATCCGCCATCTCCACAGAAAATACCAGTCGGGAGACCTTGCCGGTGCCTTCATGGTCATCGCGGCGACCAATGATCGGGAAGCAAACAGCGAAGTAGCTGTTGAGGCTGTATCCCTCGGAATTCTGGCCGAAATCACCGATAATCCATCGGCCGGGAATGTTACCTCCCCGGCAATGATCAGGCAGGGCGATCTCTCCATCGCCATCTCCACCAACAACATGGCGCCGGCGCTGGCAGCTGCCATAAAAAAGGAGCTGAAACCTCTTTTCGGCGCTGAATATGCGAAAAGCGTACGCCTGCTCGGGATTATCCGTGAAAAGCTGTTGACTGAAGGTGCTGCCAGTACGTACAATAAACAGATTTTGGGCGATCTGGCTGCACAGCTCCCGGCACTTTTTGCCTCGGGTGCAGAGGGCGAGATCGATAAACTTTTACAAAAACATCTGGGCGCGGACTGCGGTCTTGCCTCCTTTGCAGCGGGAACCGGGGACAATCAATGAACGCCTCTCTTTTCTATACTACCTTCGCAATCTACCTGGCGGCTACAGTCTGCTACATGATCTATCTGCCAAAGCCTTCCGAGTTGCTGGGAAAATGGGCCAGATGGCTCATTTCCGGCGGGTTTGTCATTCATCTCCTCTTCACCCTCAACCGCTATCTGGAATCTGGACACACGCCGATAACCAACCTGCACGAATCGCTCTCCTTCTTCAGCATGGCGGTAGTAGGGGTGTTCATCTACTTTGAGCGACGCTTCAAAATACTGGTGCTGGGTTCCTTCGTCACCCCGGTCGCGCTCGTGCTGATGGCTGTCTCCGCGCTCTTCCCGACACTCATAGTCCCCCTTAATCCGGCGCTCAAGAGCAAATGGCTCGTTTTTCATACGGTCGTCGCCTTTCTTGGTTATGCCAGCTTTGCCGTGGCTTTCGGTGCGGCGATCATCTACCTGATGCAGGAACGTTTTCTCAAGAAGAAGAAACTTGCGGGGCTTTTCCAGAAGCTGCCGTCGCTCAATACCCTTGACGAGATCAACTATCGCTGCCTGACCTTCGGCTTTCCGCTGCTGACGGTAGCCATCATTTCAGGGGCAATCTGGGCGGAGACGGCCTGGGGAACCTACTGGAGCTGGGATCCCAAAGAGACCTGGTCGCTCATCACCTGGTTCATTTATGCCGCGCTGTTGCACGGACGGTTGACAACCGGTTGGCGGGGGAAGAAAGCCGCCATACTCTCCATTATCGGGTTCTTTTTCATGTTGTTTACTTTCCTTGGAGTAAACCTGCTGATGCCGGGTCTTCACAGCTATAAATAATGGATTTTTTTAAAGGGCTCTTTTTTTCTTGAGGCAATATTGATATGAATATCGTGGTTGTCGGACTTTCACATAAAACCGCAGCGGTAGAGATAAGGGAAAAGATTGCCTTCTCTCCCACCCAGATGGAAAAGCCGCTCAGCATGCTGGTTGCCATGGACGGTATCACCGAAGGGGTTATTGTCTCCACCTGTAATAGAGTCGAGGTTTACGTAACCACCCGCGACATTGCCGGCGGCATCGCCAGAGTAAAGCGCTTTATTGCCGATTATCACAACTACCCGCTCGAAACTCTGGAAAATCATCTCTACTCGCTGCATGGCGAGGACGCCATACGCCACGTCTTCAGGGTCGCCTCAAGCCTTGACTCCATGGTAGTAGGCGAGCCGCAGATACTGGGACAGATAAAAACCTCCTATGGTTATGCTGCCGAGTACAATTCTTCCGGCATTATCCTCAACCGCTTCCTGCACAAGGCGTTTTCCGTTGCCAAGCGGGTACGCACCGAGACGAAGATCGCCTCTTCCGCCGTGTCGGTGGCTTTTGCCGCTGTAGAACTGGCCAAAAAGATTTTCAGCGACCTTAGCGACAAGACTGTCATGCTCATCGGCGCCGGGGAGATGTGCGAACTGGCTGCCAAGCATTTTCTGAACAACGGCGTGCGCGGCTTAATGGTGACCAACCGGACATTCGAACGGGCGGAGAAGCTTGCCGAGGAGTTCGACGGCAAGGCTATCCGCTTCGACGACCTTCTGGATCAGCTGCACAAGGCTGATATCATCCTCTCTTCCACCGGCGCACCGCATACGATCATCGGTGCCCGTGATCTGGATGAAGTCATGCGCCGCCGCAGACAGCAGCCAATGTTCTTTATCGATATTGCCATTCCGCGTGACATCGATCCTGGGGTCAATAATGTGGAAAACGTCTACCTCTATACGGTCGATGATCTGCAGGAAGTGGTTTCAGCCAATCTCCAGCAGCGGAGCGAAGAGGCGAAGAAAGCCGAAGAGATCGTCAATCAGGAAATCGGACAGTTCTTCAAATGGCTCTCTTCGCTGGAGGTTACGCCGACTATTGTCGCCCTGCGCAATAAATTTGACGAGATTCGCCGCGTTGAACTGGAAAAAACCATTTCCAGCTGGAAGGATATCCCGCCGGACGGTCAGAAAAAGCTTGAAGCTCTGACCAATGCCATCATGAACAAGCTGCTCCATCCGCCGACCACCCTGCTGAAGAAGGCCGGGCAAGGGGGAAGGACTGATCTTTATGTCGATGCCATGCGGACAATTTTCGAACTGGAGCTCGGCGGAGGTGGGCAGGACGAGGAGATGGAAGAGCTGGAAGAGTAAGCGAAGGAGCGAGGAAAAAGGAGCGAGGAAAAGTTTTTCTCGTTCCCCGTTCCTCGATCCTTTTTACTGGGAACTCAAAAAACCTTCAAAAAGGAGATTGGATATATGTCACTGAAGCAATTAAGAATAGGTACCCGGGCAAGCCAGCTGGCTCTATGGCAGGCAAACTGGGTGAAATCTGAACTTGAAAAGAGATACCCGGAAATGGAGGTGACTCTTACCAAGATAAAGACCATGGGCGACAAGATTCTCGATGTCCCTCTGGCTCAGGTTGGCGGCAAAGGCCTGTTTGTCAAGGAGATCGAAGAGGCGATGCTGCGCGGCGAGATTGATATTGCCGTGCACAGCATGAAGGATGTGCCGACCGATTTCCCGCAGGGACTGGGTCTTTACTGCATCACTAAACGGGAAGACCCGCGTGATGCGATTATCTCAAAGGGGGTCAAGTTCGTTGATCTGCCGCAAGGGGCAAAAATCGGTACTTCAGCCCTTCGCCGGCAGGCGCAGCTCCTCAAAGCCCGCCCGGACCTGCAGATGGTCATGATTCGCGGCAATGTCGAGACAAGGATGAACAAGCTGGAGACCGAAGGGCTTGACGCGGTCATCCTGGCTGCCGCCGGTCTCAACCGGCTCGGCTTTGCCGACAGGATAACGGAGCTTCTGCCGGTAGAGCTCTCTCTCCCTGCCATCGGCCAAGGAGCGCTCGGGATTGAGTGCGATCTCGGTAACGAAGCTGTCAAGGAGGCTATCGCCTTCTTCAATCACCCCGAGACCAGTTATGCGGTGCGCGCCGAGCGAGCCCTGCTGAAGCGCTGCGAAGGGGGGTGCCAGGTGCCTATTGCCGCATTCGGCGAAGTAAGCGGCGAGCAGATGACACTGACCGGGTTCATCGCTTCGGTAGACGGCTCAAGGACTCTCAAAGAGAGTATCATCGGGCTGGTTCACTCCTGTGAGCATCTCGGCTGCGAACTGGCAGAAAGACTGCTGCGTAACGGCGGTAAAGAGATCCTGGAAGAGGTATATCAGCGCGAAATAGGCGTTTGACAACTCTTGCCGGAAAAGGCCTGAAACGCCGCCGCATTGGCGGCGTTTTCATTTTGCGAAATCTCTGCTGAACACCTTTCGCTGCAACTGCTATCTTACAGGGAATCGATGAAATACTCTAAAGTTCACATAACATCTCTTGGTTATGAACTGGCGCCGGTGGTGATAACATCTGCCGAGCTGGAAAGCCGTCTGGAACCGCTCTACAAAGCACTGCGTTTTGCTCCGGGACAGCTGCAGGCTCTAACCGGTATCCGCGAAAGACGCTGGTGGGAACCTGGATACCCCCTCTCCCGCGGTGCAGCGGCAGCCGGACAGAAAGCGCTGGAGAGTTCCGGGATAAAACCGGCTGACATTGGTACGCTCATCTATGCAGGAGTATGCCGTGAACAGTTCGAGCCGGCGACCGCCTGTCGTGTTGCGGCAAATCTCGGCATTGGCAATGATGCAGCAATTTTCGACATCTCCAATGCCTGTCTTGGAGTGCTGAACGGGATTCTGGAGGTAGCCAACCGGATAGAGCTTGGCCAGATTCGCGCCGGGCTTGTCGTTTCCTGTGAGAGCGCCAGAGAGATCAACGACATCATGATTACCCGGATGCTTGCCGAGAAAAACATGGGACAGTTTGCCTCCGCCGTTGCCACTCTTACAGGTGGTTCAGGCGCGGTGGCGGTGCTGCTTACTGACGGATCATTTCCTGGAAACAGCGGCCATCGCCTCGTCGGTGGCGTGACCAGAGCAGCACCCGAACATAATAACCTCTGCCTCTGGGGGGTAACCCCTGACGGTAGCGGAAAATATGTGCAGACAATGTCTACCGATGCAGTGAAAGTGATGAACTTCGGCGTAGAACTCGGGCGGCGCACCTGGGCGGCGTTCCTGCCGGAGGTTGGCTGGCAGGGGAGTTCAGTCGACCGGGTTGTCTGTCATCAGGTCGGCTCTGCTCATCAGAGTGCCATCCTCAAGACCCTGGGGATTCCGGTTGAGAAGGATTTCACCACTTTCGAATACCTTGGCAACATGGGAACAGTCTCTTTGCCGCTGACCCTTGCCATTGCCGAAGAGCGGGAAGAGATTCTTGCGGGCGAGCGGGTCGGGTTGCTGGGGATCGGGAGCGGACTTAACTGTCTCATGCTCGGAGTCGAATGGTAACGTTTGCTTGCAGCGCCATATTTGAGCGCTAACTTCGTTGGCGCGTCGGCAGCTTCCTCGACGTACCCCTCTCTCTATCTCTCTCCCAGAGGGAGAGAGTACACAGTTTCCCCTCTCCCTCTGGGAGAGGGTGGCCAGAGGCCGGGTGAGGGCCTGCGTCGCTTCCTCCTTGCCGCCTTGTTATCATCTCAAATCTGACGCTGCTGGTTGCGGCTGTAACTGCTGAAAAACTGATCATTATATGGAGTCTTAATCCTGAATCCAGTTGACGACCTTAAATCCGAATACCCCTTTACCGGCAGATGCTTCGATCTGGACGGGCTCAAATATCACTATCTGGATGAGGGGAGCGGTCCGCCGGTGGTTATGGTGCATGGCAACCCGTCCTGGTCTTTCTATTACCGCAATCTGGTAAAAGCCCTCTCCACAAACCACCGCTGCATTGTACCGGATCATATCGGCTGCGGTTTTTCCGACAAGCCGGGTGACGACCGTTACGACTACACTCTTGCCAGACGGATTGACGATCTCGAACGGTTGCTCGGCCATCTTGAACTTGGTGACAGGATTACGCTGGTGGTGCACGACTGGGGGGGGATGATCGGCATGAGCTGGGCAGCCCGCCACCCGGACAAGGTTGCCAGACTTGTGATTCTCAACACTGCGGCGTTCCATCTGCCTGCCGTCAAACCGTTTCCGCTGGCGCTCAGAATCTGCCGTGATTCTTTTGTCGGCACCCTGCTGGTACGCGGTTTTAATGCTTTTGCCAAAGGCGCGGCAGCTGTAGGCTGCAAGATCAACCCGATGACAACGGAGCTGCGCCGGCTCTACTGCCTGCCGTACGACTCCTGGCAGCATCGTATCGCCACGCTCCGCTTCGTTCAGGACATACCGCTGGCAACCGGCGACCGTGGCTACGAGATTGTCACCAGTACCGCTGCAGCGCTTGAACAGTTCCGCAAGCTGCCGATGCTGATTCTCTGGGGTGAGCAGGATTTTGTTTTTGACAGGCATTTTCTGGCTGAGTGGCAAAGACGGTTTCCGCAAGCGGAAGTTCACTCCTGGAAAGATGGCGGGCATTACATTCTTGAAGATGTGAAAGAAGAGGCGATCCCACTGATCGCCGCTTTTCTGGAAAGAACCGGAAATTGAATTTCATTAATGTCGCTTTAATCCCTTAATATCGAGAGATTAGAGACAGGTCCAACTTCCTCCGCTTCAACCTCACTTCTCGGTTACCTCCCTGTTGCAGGCTCTCAAGTGATCCCACAAGGTCATTTTCTTTTCTATGGCTCGTTGGGCATAGTTCCAGATGTTGTAGTGCTGAAGGGCGAGAACAACCAGTCCGGAGACAAACACGAAGTCAAAATGGGCTCCCAGAGAATCGGCCATGAAATAGAGAGGAAAGAAGACCAGTCTGAAGCCGAGGTGCATCCAGGTGTTACCGGGGTTGCGACCGTCGTAGATCCTTCCGGCGATGAGAATAAGGGAGGAAAACGTGGAAACCACCTGCAGAATGTCGATCAGAAATTCCGGCGGTGCAGGGCCGAGCTGTTCCCTGAAGGCGGCGGAGAGACAGCCGGTAAGGGTCTGGTCGCGGAAATGAAAGGCCACTATGCCCACTACCAGGAATATGACCAGCCCCCACAAACCTTTGCGTGAGCATACATAAAGCTTGTCGATGTCGGCTTCGATGTTTTTCTGCATCAACGGCTGATCCCAGCGGTTTGCGGTCGATTCTGCTGCAGATGCAGATTTCAATTGTCCCGATTTATTGAAGATATGTCCCAACATGTCCTACCTCCCTTCCCATGTGCGCCTTGAACGCTTTCAGGCTTGCCGATATTTATTCTCCCCTTTTTGCCCTTGTCTTGCTTTTTATCCACCGCACGCCGTCAGGCGGTGTGCGGTGGAACATTATCATTCACCTGCACCTCATCCACCTTATCTTCCTCTTCTTCCCAGCCGGTCCACATCGGTTTGAGATAGGCAAGCGGGGTCTTGCCCAGCGTCGCCAGGTAGACATGAGTAAAGAGAAAGGCGGTGAGTGTGCAGGCGAGCAGGAAATGAAGCCCCATGAGAATTTTCAACCCGCCGATTACCAGCACCAGTTCACGCAGCGGCTCGACATTCATCAGGAAGATCCCTGTGAGGCTCACGAGCGGCATGATGACGAACATGATGGCCAGGTACGCCGATTTCTGCAGGGGGTTGAATTTGTCGTCAGGCTTTGCGTGGTGAGGATTGGGCGCACCAAAGAAGTAGCTGAGGAAATAAAATATTGCCTGGCGGAAAAGACCCCTGGTCAAATCATCCGTCTTCGGCACATAGATGTTGGCCATGGTCCCGGCAACTATTTTGTAGTAAAAAAACCAGAAGGAGAATGAGAGTGCCACGACGATACCGGCCGTATTGTGCAGGGTGATGGCCGTCCGGTATGTAGCGAATATTGATACGTATTCCGGATAGCGAATCTGCGCTCCCGTTAGAGCGAGAGTGATGATTCCCAGGGCATTCAGCCAGTGCCAGATCCGGACAGGGACCGGTTGGAGGTATATTTTATGGTTACTCATGGCAAGCTCCTTTTATTTTCTGTTTTTTCTGGTCAGGAAGCGGAGAAATCCGTGACCTGCCGGCATGATCATGCCGCCGGCAATAATGAGTAAGCCGATCTTGTTCATAGTGCTGTTGCGGGTCGATCCCATCAGGTAAAAATTGGGGATGGTTTGCAGCGCACCGAGCACCGCCCCCTTCTCCACAGGTACCTGCCGGTAGGTTCCGTTCCGCTCCGGGAAGGCCACGAAGCTCGTCTGCATGATCTGTGGTCCCGAGGCGTGACAGAAGGTGCAGTCCCAGCGGTTGTCAAAAGTCTGGAATGAGTGCGTCGGTTTGATCGGAGTCAACATCCCTTTAAGGAAAAATTCCTTGTTGGCAGGGTTGCGGTTGAACTGCTGCAGCTCAGTGATGGAGATGTAGTTATCGCGGTTACTGTCAATCAGGGGTTGAAGGCTCTCACCGGCCGCCAGTCTGCTCAGCTCTTCATAACCGGCTGGTGCCAGTTTTTCTTCGGTGGTGCCGTAACGTTTGCCGATATAAATGGTTATGACGTAGTCTTGTGCCTTGCTGTGACAGGTGACGCAGGCGATTGAGCCCAGATGGAGTCCGGCCTGGGGAAGCCAGCGGGAATGGGACGAAGCAATTTTATCCTTTTTGTGGCAGTTGCCGCATTGTCTGTTCAACTCATCTCCAGAGATCTCCTCCGGCCGAAAGACCCGGTGCGGGTTGTGGCAACCACTGCAAGGAGCAAGTCGAGCGTGGAAGTTTTGCGAGTATTGCTCGATAATGTCAGGATGGCAGTCGCGGCAACTCGTGGTCATGGAGACCGCCTTGCCGTCGGGATGACTGCTGCTGACGGCATCATGGCAGGTGGTGCAGCCGAATTTGGAATGGGTGGTGTGGCCGAATTTTTTCGGATCGATATAATTCCTGGCGCCGACCGTTGCCTGATTGCTGTGGCAAGCCATGCATGAATCATTCTTCCCTTTGCTGTCGCCGAACGAGTAACCGGGGCCTCCCCCCTCCCCGGCTCCCACTGCAATGCATGATAGGAACAGGAGAGCCATCGTCGTGGTAATAATCCTTTGCTGTGATGAATTGCTCGCTAATCTCACAGTAATACCCTCCTTTGCTACCGGCAGAATGGTCTGTTTCTTCAGTTTTTCGGTAACTTTTCCATGACAGGTTCCCGACGGGCAGCCTGTTCCGACCGCTTGCCGGATAAATGCCAGACCAGGGGAAGGAGCTGGGCAACGATTATCAGCGCACAAAAACCGAGGAATATCCAGACGGCGAGATTGCCGCTAAGATCCCGTTCCCCTTCAGCAGCCAGAGCGGGTATTGTCGTTGCCATCAGTATTAAGCTTAGTTTTATGCTTCGTGTTAAGGCTGACATGATCATTCCTCCTTGTGCCTGTATGGCGAACGGCGGCCGGCTCTCTGAATCTTTCCGCAGTGATCTGTTGCCGGGAAGACTCGATCCCGGTTTCACCGCTTTATCCTGCAGGATCACATTCTGGCGGCGACACTGGCCGCAATACCTGGTATAAAACCCTCTCTTTGCTGACCCTTCGCACCTGCGGCAGCGATGCCTCATCGGATACGAGAATTACCGCCAGGTGCCGGTTGCATTTCTTCAGCAGCTGCATGAGCTGGAGGGGATTGATCCTCTTGTCGAAGTCACTCCCCAGGAGAACCACCGGAATTTTTTTCTTCAGGATATTGCAGATGACATGAACAGCCGAGTCCGTTGTTTCTACCCGATAGCCGGCGCCGGTGAAATATTCGGCGACCTCTCTCAGGAACTCAGTGTCTTTATCAGCTATTAATATTCCTTGTTCTTCCATGATAGCCTCGATTCACGACCTGAAGCCTGGCCGTTTGTCATTTCCGTGGGGCCTTATCCTCATCTGTTCCCAGAGCAACTTTCTGCTTTTGGCTTAAACCGGCCAGCCCCTTAAGCATCGCTCCCAGAAGGAGTAAACCGGGAACTGCCTGCATGGCGATGATGGCACCGATGAAGACAAGAAACAGTTTAGGCATGAACTCGCCACCTTGTGATATATGGTCGAAGGAGATAAAGGCGATGGCGCACATTACGACGAGAGCCACGATCATGCCGGTTACGATCTTTTCCGTGACGCTCTTGACTCTGTTGGCTTTCATAAGACGCTCCTTTCTAATGCGATAAATTTCATGAAGCTTAAAATATTAAAAGCATCAAATGTGCCAAGCCGATGGACCAGTTGCCAGCAGGCGCAGCAGAAAAATACCAGCCAATAATTACAGTAACTTGCGCAGTACGGCGTTCAGCAGTGAGCAGTACGGAGGATAAATCGAAAATAGCAGGAAGGATCGCTGTCAGGAGAGGGTAAGTCGCTTAAGTTCAACACGTTATGAAGGTTTGCCGGACCCGGGCTTCAGTTGAGGGATTCCTGTTTTGCAGGAATTTTCCTGTACTGCAGGAAGAAAGGAAAGGGTAAAGGGGAGAAACGGACTAAACTGGATGTAAGGATATCCCCTGCTTTTTGAGCAGGGCGTAGAGGCGCGATGGGGAAAGGCCTGATATCTTGCATGCCCCGCCCATATCGTTGCCGGCAATCGCAATGAGGTCCAGCAGGTACTGTCGCTCAGCGCTGGAGTAAACCGAATCACGGAACTCCTGCAGTCGCGGCAGGCTGTGAGAGGCGTTATGTCCCGGGTTCTGTTCCGTTACCGGCTCCTTCTTCAAACCGTTCTGGGCTACTTCGATCCGGAGCTGGATGGGAAGATGTTTGGGGAAAAGAATAGTTTCACCACGGGCAGCCGCAATGGTGCGCTCGAACGTGTTGACCAGTTCACGTACATTCCCCGGCCATCTGTAGGCGGCAAGTGTTTTCAGGAAGTCGGGGGAAAAACTTTTGGTCGGGATACCGTAGTGTTCGCAGATTCGATCAGTGTAGTGTCGCGCCAGCGTTTTCAGGTCTTCCGGGCATTCCCTGAGACTTGGGAGTTCGATAAGGAAGGAACGGAGCCGGAAGAGGAGATCGCCACGGAAACGCTCGGGTTGGGCATTCGCCATCGCCTCCAGGTTCCGGTTGGTTGCCGCCACCAGCCTGAAATCGCTCTCCAGCTCACGAACGCTCCCCAGAGGCCTGAACCGGTGATCCTGCAAAACCCGCAGGAATGTCTTCTGCAGGGAAAGGGGCATTTCCCCGATTTCGTCGAGGAAAAGGGTGCCGCCGTTTGCCTGGAGGATCAGGCCCTCCCGTGCGTGATCTGCTCCGGTGTAGACCCCCTTTTGATGGCCGAATAGGATACTCTCGATCAGGTTCTCGGGAAGTGCCGCACAATCGACCACCACGAAATTTCCTTTGCTGCGGGGGCTGTTCAGGTGGATCGCGCGGGCGAACAGCTCCTTGCCGGTTCCGGTTTCCCCGGTAATCAGCACGCTCGCATCGCTTGCCGCTGCCTGGACAACCTGTTCGAGGCACGCCTCCAGGCCAGGACTGGCGCCGACGATCCCGTCCCGCTTCATGGCAGCATGCCCACCCGTGACGGTTTCCGCCAGGTTTTGCTTACGGTACTGCAGGGCACGTTGCAGTGAAAGGGTGGTCTCTTTGTAGGAAGCACCTTTTTCGAGGTAGTCCCAAACCCCGTTTTTTATGGCGAGTTCCGCGCCTTGCGGATCACCGTAACCGGTAATGATGATAATTTCCGGGGCCGAAGGGAGATTTTTCAGTTGCGGTATGATGTCGAGACCGTTTCCGTCCGGCAGGCGCACGTCCAGGAACACCAGGTCGAAATCTTCGGCGGCTCCTTTTGTCAGTCCTTCCCCTTTGCTATAGGTGCAGACCACCTCGTGCCCCTTCCGCTTTGCCACCAGGGAAAGGGACTGACATACAAGCCGGTCGTCATCGATGAGCAGAATCCTAGCCATTAGTTACCTCCTGCTGACTGGCTTCGGAGAGAACCCGGCGGATGAGAGCTGCCATTTCGGCACGCTGGAGAGGTTTTACTGCCAGTTCGCAGATGAAGGACGCTGTTTCCCCATCAGACTCAGCGTAGTTTGAAATATTATCATATCCGGTACAGAGGATGATCGGGATACCCGGGTTTATGCAGGTCAGCTTGCGTGCCAGTTCGGTACCGTTTATGTGGGGCATGGAGTGGTCGGTAATGACAAGATCGAAGGAATTCGGCCTCGATCTGAACAGCTCCAGAGCCTGCCGGGGATCAGTAAGGGCGTCTACATTGTAGCCGAGCCGTTTGAGCATCCGCTGCGCCGCAAACACCAGTTCCTCCTCGTCATCGACGAGAAGAATCCGCTCGCATCCCATGGAAACGGGAAGAGCACTCTCCTCTGTTTCAGTCGCAGTCCCGGGATTTATGCCGGGAAGATAGACGTTGAAGACGGCCCCTTCCCCCGGTTCGCTTGCAACCGTAATGGCGCCACCATGGGTGGTAACGATTCTGTGGATGACCGAAAGTCCCAGCCCGGTACCCTCTGCCTGCCCTTTGGTGGTGAAAAACGGGTCGAAAATCCGTTCCAGGGTATTCTTGTCCATGCCATGACCGCTATCTTTTACCGTCAGGCGTATATAGTCCCCAGGCGGTAGTGTACCGATACGTACAGCGCCGTAATTATCGAACTCGACGTTGTCCAGCCATATTTCCAACATGCCGCGGGGCCGGTTGCGCATGGCATGGACGGCATTGGTGCAGAGATTCATGATTATCTGATGAACCTGGGTCGGGTCGGCGAATATCCAGCGCAGATCCCTCCCCAGATTGAAGCTGATTTCTATGACCGGTGGCAGTGATGCCCGGAGGAGCTTCAGGCATTCACCGACAATCAGCTCGACCCGAACCTCCTGTTTCTCCTGCTCACCCTGGCGGCTGAAGGCAAGGATCTGTTTGACGAGGTTTTTGCCGCGAAGGCCCGATTTCAGGATGACATCAAGCAGCTCCTGGAGGGTGCCTCCCGGTTGCGCGTCGTCCATGGCCATCTCGGAGCAGGTAATGATGGAAGCAAGAGTATTGTTGAAATCATGGGCAATGCCGCCTGCCAGAGTACCGATGGCCTCCATCCGCTGCGCCTGGCGCAACTGTCGCTCCAACTGCATTTCATGAGTAACGTTCTGGATCAGCGCCGCGTAGCTGATAATGGCGCCGCCACTGTCATAAATCGGCCAGATGGTCAGGTCGATTTCAAAAATGACGCCGTCCATTCTCTTGTAAAGAAAACGGCCGGCGTTCACTTTCCCGTGGGTGATGGCTTTAAGGATGGCATCGTATAATTTTTTGTTGGGCTCCAGACTTTCAAGGGTTTGAATATTTGCGCCTATCATGGTCTGGGGGGGGCGGGCGGTGATCGTTTCCACAGCCGGATTCACATACTGGATGAAACCTTCGCTGTCAAAGAGGAATATCCCTTCCAGAGACTGTTCAATGACCGAAGCAAGAAGCTGGCGTTCCTTCTCGACTTTTCTCCTGTCCATAGCTGTGCGCAGGGTGGCGATGCCGTAAGAGAGATCATCGGCCAACTCGGAGAGAAGTTTGACTTCGTCGTCATCGAACGCTTTCGTGTCGCCGGAAAATATTACCAGTGCCGCAAACGCCCTGCTTTTATGGATGAGCGGGACGGAAATGGAAGAGAGAAAGCCGTGTTCGAGAGCCTCCTGCCGCCACAGCTCCCATTTGGGATCATATTCGATATACTGGACGACTACCGGTTCGCCGGTCCTGATGGCGATGCCGGTGGGCCCCCTGCCTTCGTCTGTATTGGCCCAGCTGACTTTCAGCCCCTCCAGATAGCCATATTCATCCCCCCACTGGACTGCGGGACGGACCGACTTTTCTTCATCATCTTCGGCCACCCCGACCCAGGCCAGGCGATAGCCCCCCACCTCCACGATCGTCCGGCAGATGTCCCTCATGAGCTGCATTTCGTCAACACCCCTGTTGATTGCCTGGTGACAGAGGCTGTAGGCTTTGAGGGAACGATTCAGCCGTGCTAACGCGTTCTTGCGCTCCTTGATACCTGCTTCGCTTTTCCGGATGAGGAGATAGAGCAGCCCGGCCGTCACCAGAATGAAGACGGAGTTATTGATTTCGAACATCATCTTGGCTGTCTTGTCGTGGAAAAAAAGATCAACGACCCTGGTAAAGACCACAAGCAGCCAGATGCCGCCTACACACGCATAGAAGGCGACTATGCTGAGGGGGGAGACCGTGATTTTGAATTTGTTGCTCGCCATGCCGACACTCGCAGATGTGGTTACGATCAGCTGCTGTTTCAGGAGCCGGTGCAGTCGTAGTTGATTTGTTAGAAACTGCTTAAGTGTATCCAGAATTGAATAATTTGCAATGATTGTAATGACGATATTAAAAAAGGCGCGTGATGTTTTGCGCCGCTTTTTGACCGTGCGCAAAAAGCATCTGCTGCCAAGAGTAATTGCCGCGAGTTTCAGGTAGGGTAGTGAGCAGGTATCGGGGAAAAGTTACAGTTCCAGGTTCCGGGGCAGATTGAGCGGCAAGGTTGCCTGCCGGCTTAAGCCTCATACAGAACCGTGAGCTGCTGCCGTTAAGAGAGGATCAGTTTAGAGGTTGTTGAGATATGCCGCAATCTCCCCTGCCAGTTCTGCGGAGTCTATCATCACCGAAAGTTCGTTATTGTACTTCAGGGCGCTATGGGTAAGGTTGTGGCTGCCGATATAGACATAGCGTTTGTCAATTACCATTGCTTTGACATGGGTTATTGTTTTCGGGGCATCAAAGCGGACTTTTATTCCGGCATCGGTCATAAGCCTTGCAGCGCGGCGGTTCTGCTCATATACAGTCCCTTTGCCGGTTGTCTCCTGCTCCAGTTCAATTGCAACATCAACCCCACGCTTTTTTGCAGCGATAAGCTCTTCAACAACCTTGAGCGGCAGATTGCCGCGTCCGCCGGTAACTTTGAAAAGGAAATAACAGCCGGTAATATCTTTCTTCGCGTAACGGATACCGCTGATCAGCGCATCGAAATATTTGTGATCCTGCAGAAGAGTAACCTTGCCGGTATACCCTTTCTGCGCTGCGCAGAGTTCGGAATTTACGGCCGGCAGGCCAATTAAAAGAAAAGCAAGTAATGAGAATAAAACCGGTCGCCTCATTTCTCTCCCTCCTATAGGGTCTGTCAGGAAATACTGTTAACTGCTTGCAGTTAAACCTTACGCCACCCGTGGTCGGGCTTTAATCGCCAAATCCTGCTTGCAGGCTGTTGCCTGGCTACGCCTTTGAATAGTCGCGATCAGCCCAACCAAATCCGCTCTGATTCCGGCAGTATATTGCTACATTTACTTCCTGTCAGATCCTCAACTGAACATCTCTTTAACCTTATCAAAGAAATTCTTGTTATGCGGGTTTACATCTTCGCCACTGATCCGGGCAAATTCCTCAAGCAGCTCTTTTTGCCTGCCATTCAGATTTGACGGCGTTTCGACTTTCAGTACAACGAGCTGATCCCCCTTGCCATAACCTTGCAGAGAAACGATCCCCTTGCCGCGCAAGCGGAAAGCCTTTCCGGTCTGGGTCCCTTCCGGAATTTTCATCGAGACCCTGCCTTCAAGGGTCGGGATGGCAATTTCGCAGCCTAATGCCGCCTGGCTGAAGCTGATCGGGATTTCACAGATCACGTCGTTACCGTCGCGTCGGAAGATCTGGTGTTCCTTGACCTCGATATAGACATAAAGGTCGCCATTACCGCCACCTTTGCCCTGCCCCCCTTCGCCGGTGAGTTTCAGTCTTACCCCGGTTTCCACGCCGGGCGGCACCTTTACTGTCAGTGTCTTTTTATCGCGGACAGAACCGGTGCCACGGCAATCCGGGCATGGATTGTCAATGATACGACCTTCACCATTGCATTGGCCGCAGGTCTTGCTGACGCTGAAAAAACCCTGCTGGAAGCGTACCTGTCCCGCCCCCTTGCATGTCGGGCATGTCTTTGGCTCGGTTCCGGGCTTGGCGCCGCTGCCGCTGCAGGTTACGCAACGTTTTGCGTACGGAACCTCGACCTGTTTTTCTGTTCCGGAAGCAGACTCCTCAAAACTTATCTGCATGCTATACTGCAGATCATCGCCTCTCTTGCCGCGACCACGCTGCCTCCCGCCGCCACCGAAGATATCACCAAAAATATCGCCGAAAATATCACCGAACGGCGATCCGGCACCGAATCCACCACCGGAAAAACCGGCGTTGCTGAGCCCGGCATGACCGAACTGGTCGTACTGGGCCCTTTTTTGCGGGTCGGAGAGGACTTCATAAGCCTCGGTAAGCTCCTTGAACTTCTCTTCAGCCGCTTTATCACCGGGATTCTTGTCAGGATGATGCTGGACCGCCATCTTCCGGAAAGCCTTCTTTATCTCCGCCTCTGCCGCGTTGCGATGAACGCCGAGCACCTCATAGTAGTCACGTTTGTCAGCCAAAATATCCTCCGGGCACTAGGCACTAGTCACTGGCATTGGGGGGAAACCTTAAGGCAAAAGGCGAAAAGCCCCGGAGTGCCCCCCCGCGCTTTTCGCCTTTTCCCGGTTTTCCGCAGAGCCAAGAGCCAGGTCTTATTTATTTTTTATCGTCCTTTACTTCTTCAAAATCAGCATCAACAACATTGTCAGCTTTGGCAGACTTCTCTCCGGAACCTGCTGCGCCGGCCTGTTCTGCTTCGGCGCCAGTCTGCTGCCCCTGGGCATAGACCGCCTCGGCCAGCTTATGCGATGCCTGCAGCACCTCGTCGCCGGCTTTTTTCATCGCTTCGGGATCTTCCCCTTCCATCGATTTCTTGAGCTCGGCAAGTTTCTCCTCGATCTTCTGTTTTTCGGCAGCATCGATTTTGTCGCCGAACTCGCGCAAGGACTTCTCTGTCTGGTAGACCGTGCTGTCGGCTTGGTTGCGTGCCTCAATCAGTTCGCGCCGCTTCTTGTCTTCTGACGCGTGAGCTTCAGCTTCCCGCACCATCTTGTCGATCTCCTCTTTGGAGAGTCCGGAAGAGGCGGTGATCCTGATCGACTGCTCTTTCCCGGTACCAAGATCCTTGGCAGATACGTGAACAATGCCGTTGGCATCGATGTCAAAGGTTACCTCGACCTGCGGCACGCCTCTGGGCGCTGCCGGAATACCGGTCAGCTCGAAATTGCCGAGGGTCTTGTTGTCAGTCGCCATCTCCCGCTCACCCTGAAGGACATGGATGCTGACGGCAGGCTGATTGTCAGATGCTGTTGAAAATACCTGCGACTTGCGGCAGGGGATGGTGCTGTTCTTGTCAATCAGCTTGGTCATGACGCTACCGAGAGTCTCAATGCCGAGTGACAGCGGGGTAACGTCAAGAAGGAGAACATCTTTTACGTCTCCTCTGAGAACGCCGCCCTGAATTGCAGCGCCGATGGCAACAACCTCGTCAGGATTGACACCCCTGTTCGGTACCTTGCCGAAAATATCCTGCACCCGCTTCTGCACGGCAGGCATACGGGTCATGCCGCCGACAAGGATCACTTCATTGATTTCAGCAGCAGTAAGACCTGAATCTTTCAGCGCCGTGCGGCAAGGACCTTCAAGTTTGGCGATCAGTTCTGCACAAATCGATTCCAGTTTGGCGCGGGAGAGCTTCAGGTTAAGATGTTTCGGGCCGGTGGCATCAGCGGTGATAAAGGGCAGGTTGATATCGGTCTCCATCGATGTGGAGAGCTCGCATTTGGCTTTCTCGGCAGCCTCTTTCAAACGTTGCAGCGCCATTTTGTCGCTACGGAGGTCGATCCCCTGATCTTTTTTGAACTCGTCGGCAATCCAGTCGATAATCACCTGGTCGAAGTCCTCGCCGCCAAGGAAGGTATCGCCGTTGGTCGACTTTACTTCAAAAACGCCATCGCCGAGTTCAAGGATCGAAATATCAAATGTGCCGCCGCCGAGGTCGAAAACAGCGATCTTCTCGTCCTTCTTCTTGTCGAGACCGTAGGCAAGCGCCGCTGCGGTAGGCTCGTTAATGATCCGCAGAACGTTTAGTCCGGCGATCTTTCCGGCATCCTTGGTTGCCTGACGCTGGGAGTCATCGAAGTAGGCCGGAACGGTTATGACTGCATCGGTAACTGTCGTGCCGAGATAGTCTTCTGCTGTCTTCTTCATCTTCTGCAGAATCATTGCCGAAATCTCTGCCGGCGAATATTTCTTGTCGCGCACATCCACCCAGGCATCACCGTTATCAGCCTTGACAATCTTGAACGGCGAAATTTTGATGTCTTTGCGAACAGCTTCGGTGTCAAATTTCCGGCCGATGAGCCGCTTGATGGCAAACAGCGTGTTTTCCGGGTTGGTTACCGCCTGCCGCTTTGCCTGCTGGCCGACAAGCCGCTCACCGCTCTCGGTGATCGCCACCATTG
This sequence comes from Geobacterales bacterium, assembly GCA_038206285.1. Taxonomy (GTDB): domain Bacteria; phylum Desulfobacterota; class Desulfuromonadia; order Geobacterales; family DSM-12255; genus VEOV01. The sequence continues at coordinate 33,300 of JBBRBA010000001.1, read as the reverse complement.
ACGGCGTTGTTCTGGTACCTTCAGCATTGGCTATAACAACCGGCTCCCCACCCTCCATGATCGAAACGCAGGAGTTTGTTGTGCCCAGATCGATCCCAATTACTTTGCTCATTTCTTCCTCCTCAAAATAGATGGTCTGGCCATCCGCTGTTTATTGATGATAATGCCTGTATTGTTAACCTAGTAATCTGCTTCTCAAAAAACAAGGGGGACTCAAAAAAATCGGTACCAGGGATCTGGGAACTGCCGAAACAAAAGGCGGGAATTGGGACCTGGGATCAGTAAAACCGGTAAACAGTTCACCATTCCCACCTTCAGCCTTTCACGCTTTCCAGTTCACTGTTCCCAGTTCCCGCTTTTTGCCTTACGCCCCTTTCGATACCATGACCATTGCCGGCCTGAGCAGCCGCTCGTTGAGCAGGTACCCCTGCTGCAAAACCTCGGTAATGCAGTTTACCGGCAGATCGGACTCCACCTGCGCCATGGCCTGATGCAGCGCCGGATCAAACTGGCCACCCTTTTCAGCCGCCACCCGGTTTACGCCGAATTTTTTCAGGGTTGCCGTCAGCATGTCAAGGGTCATCCGCACACCGACGATAACCGGATCGCAGTTTTCACAATCCAGATGCTCAAGAGCCCGCTCCATGTTGTCAACCGCAGGAAGAATCTCCGCTATCAGCGACTCGTTCCCGTACTTCAGGATCTCTTCCTTTTCTTTCTGGGTTCTCTTGCGGAAGTTTTCCAGATCAGCCCTTTCCCGCAGAAACTTGTCCCAGTTGGTTGCAGCTTCCGTCTCTTTTGCCGCAAGCCTTGCCTCAAGCTCCGGCACTGGATCGAGCTGAGCTGCCTCTTCAGCCGCGGGATTTTCGAGCGGCTCACTCTTGTCAATATTTTTATGTTTCATTTTATCCTCGTTTAATCTGCTCTGCTTCCGGATGCAATCTGCTTATGTCCTTAGGTATAACCTTGCTAGTCATTGTGCAAAAGTTTGGTGAGCATCTTTGCCGTATAATCCACAATCGGGATCACCTTGCTGTAGCCCATTCTGGTAGGTCCGATCACGCCGAGCACTCCAAGGGTATTCCGGCCCGATACATAGGTAGAAGTTATCAGGCTCATCCCGGTCATGCAGTTAAGATGAGATTCGGAACCGATGAAGATGTTTACCCCCGGTGCTTGCAGGCAGCTGTCAAGCAGGACAAGGAGCTGACTCTTCTGTTCCATCGCCCGGAAAATACTTTTCATTTTCTCGGCGTCGGCAAATTCTGGCAGATCAAAAATGTTTGTCTGCCCCTCAATGAAGAGTTCAGCGCCTGCCTCGTCAAACGCCTGCTGCGAGAGCTTCAGCGCATTGGCCAGCAGATTGTCGTAGCGGATCTTTTCATTTTCCATTTCTTTGAGAATCCGGCTTTTCACCGCGGCAATAGTAAGCCCGTGGAGCATGCTGTTCAGATAATTCGCCATCTTCTGCAACTCTGTCGCGGCGACATCCTCTTGAAGCTCTATTATCCTGTTCTGCACTGATCCGCTCTGCGACACCAGAATAGCCAGAACCCGGCGGGCACCGAGGCGGATGAAATCTATCTGCCGGAACAGATTCGAGTTGAACCGCGGTGCAGCGACTATCCCCATATAATGCGAAACTGAAGAGAGCGCCTGACTCACCTCGCGAAAAACGCCGTCAACATCCTTGCCGGTCATGCAGCAACGCTTGCGGATCTCCTCCCGCTCACTCCGGTCGACAGAGCCGACAGCAAGCAGAGAGTCTATATAAAAGCGGTACGCTTTTTCTGTCGGAATCCGCCCGGCCGAAGTATGCGGCGACGCAAGAAACCCCGTCTCTTCCAGCTCGGCCATGACATTGCGAATAGTGGCGCTGGAGAGCGACAGCCCGTGACGGCTTCTGACAGCACCACTGCCGATCGGCTCGGCCGTGGTGATATAATCTTCGATGACAGCTTCGAGAATCTGCCGGCTTCTTATGTTCATCCCTGGATGCATCGAAAATCTCCGGATTAAAAAAATTAGCACTCCGAAAGGCTGAGTGCTAATGATAGCTAAATTAATTACTCAAGGGGAGTTTTGTCAAGGTGTTAGTAAAATAAATCAGTAAATTGCGCCTGAGAGGCTGTCAAGTTTTTTGACCGTGCAATTCATTGAAAGGCCCATAAAGCCGGAAAGTTGAATTTACTTCCCTTCTGCTGCTGTGTTATCCTCTTTGCACTCTTTACAAGGAGCTAAAATGATCGGGTCATCACGGGCAAGCGCCGTCAAAACCGCTGTATTGCTGCTCTGCAGCACCCTTTTTCTGGGCGGATGTTCAACTGCAAAAGGCTACACTTCCCAGGCCTTTACGATTGGACAGAATCAGCAGATGGTTCCTGTCCTCCCTTTTGCGAACACACTCGTCCCTGACGCCTTTTCCGAAGCCGTATTCAACGAATTTGTGGACAGCCTGAATGATAGTCAGGCTGCCAGCGGTTTTAGCGGGTTCGCAATTATCAAGGATGATCTGAAAGAAGTTGAACGGATTCTGCCGCCGGCGCACATCTACATCAGCGGCGAAATATGGAGTTATATCGAGAATACCGGCTGCTGCTCGACAGAGCTGCGGGTAAAGTCGCGATTGCGAATCTTCCGCGTTCTTTCCAGGGAGCTCCTCTGGGAAAAAGAGATTCCGTTGGAAAGTTTTTTTGAACATGATATTTCCACCCTGGCTGCAGAGCGGGAAAAGCTCGGCAGGCGTCTTTCTGCCGCACTGACGGCGGCAACACTCAAGGCACTGCAAGGTGCAAAACGTATCTTGATTGAATAGTCAGCGGAATTTTATGCCGAGCACTTCTGAAACCGTCGAGGTTGCCGTCCCGTTGCCACTTGAGCAGACCTTCTGCTACCGGGTTCCGGAGAGCATGAAAGGGTCGGCTGTTGTCGGCACAAGAGTCATGGTGCCGTTCGGCAGGCGAACGGTTACCGGCTATGTCCTTGGCGCAGGACAGAGTTCTTTCAGCGGCGATACCAAAGAAATCAGCGAATTACTCGATCGTGAGCCGCTTTTTGCAAAACAGCAGATAGATTTTTACCGCTGGATAGCTGCATATTACCAGCACCCTCTGGGAGAAGTCATCAGAACCGCTCTGCCGGCAGGGCTGACTGTCATGGGACGGCGTACAGCTGTAACGGCTGCGGACGGTTCTGTTGTTTCCGTAGAGATTCTTGCCAAAGGCATCCGCTGCCGGCAGGAAAACTTCTATCTCCCGACAATGGTTCCCCCCCCCTTGAGTCTTAAGGGCAAAGCAGTTGCAATCCTCCATTTTTTGCAGCAGCGCAGCGGTGCTGCCAGAACAGTTCTCAGCGCCGAGTTCGGCAGCTGCAGCCAGCAGTTGCAGCGGCTTGAAGGACTCGGGCTGGTAACGACCGAAAAAAGAGAGCTCTACCGCAGCCCGTTCCTTTGCGATTATCCTGAAAAAGAAACCCCTCACATCCTCAACAGTGAGCAGAAGGCTGCTCTGGACTGTTTCACCGCCGCAGTAGGTTCCGGTAAATACTCCCCGTTTCTGCTTCACGGTGTTACCGGCAGCGGCAAGACAGAAGTCTACCTGCAGACCATTGCCCTCGCTCTTGAGCAGGACAAAACCGCGCTTGTCCTGGTGCCGGAGATAGCGCTGACTCCTCAGCTGGTCGGCCGCTTTCGCCGGCGCTTTTCATGCGGCATTGCTGTTCTGCACAGCAGACTTTCCGTCGGGGAGCGATATGACGAATGGCGCAGGATCATCCGCGGCGAGGCAAGGATAGTTATCGGCGCCCGTTCGGCAATCTTTGCACCGCTCACTGACCTGGGGGTTATTGTTGTTGACGAAGAGCACGAAGCGACCTACAAGCAGGCGGACGGGCTCCGCTACAACGCCCGTGACCTTGCCATGGTCCTGGGAAAGCAGTCCTCTGCCGTTGTCATCCTCGGCTCGGCAACACCGCTTGTTACTACCACCCATGCCGCCAGAACAGGAAGGCTCAGCGAAATAGTTCTCACCCGCCGGGTAAATGACCGGCCGATGCCGATAACAAAGCTTCTTGATCAGCGGGGCAAAAAAAGCGCCACACTCTCTCCGGAGCTGATTGCCGTCCTGGGAGAGAACCTGGCAAGCGGGGGGCAGGCGCTGCTTTTTCTGAACCGTCGTGGCTTCGCCACCTGGCTGGTCTGCCGGGATTGCGGGCATATTCTCAGCTGCCCGAACTGCAGTGTAACCCTTACCTATCATCAGCAAAAAGGGCGGCATATCTGTCACTACTGCGACTATTCCATACTCGCGCCATCACTCTGCCCCAAATGCGAAGGCGGTGAAATCGGTCTGCTCGGGACAGGTACCGAAAAGCTGGAAGAGGAGGTTGCCGCGCTCTTTCCGGAAGCAAGGGTCGCCAGAATGGATCGTGACACCACCAGCGGCAAAGGGGGGCACTCCCGCATCCTCAAACTCGTCGAAAAGGGGGAGATTGACATCCTGATCGGCACCCAGATGATCGCCAAAGGGCATGATTTTCCCGGGGTCACTCTGGTCGGCGTTATCTCGGCCGACACTACCCTTAATCTCCCTGATTTTCGTGGCGGTGAAAGAGCCTTTCAGCTGGTCAGTCAGGTTCTGGGAAGAGCAGGGCGGGGGGATTCCCCTGGCAGGGTTCTTGTGCAGACCATGAACCCCGAACACTTTGCGCTGCGTGCCGCAGTGGATCATGACTACGAAGCTTTTTACCGTGAAGAGCTGGCGCAGAGGCTGGATGTCGGCTATCCGCCATTTTCCTACCTGGCGGCGGTGCATTTTTCCGGGAACTCCTTGCAAGCAGTCGAAGATGAGGCAAGAAAAACAGCTGCTCTGTTGCGGGGAGTGAAGAAAAAGGCGGCGCTGTGCCTCGAAATTCTCGGCCCGTCCGCTGCGCCGCTCGGCAGGATTCGTGGACGCCACCGCTGGCATATCCTGCTTAAATCATCGCAGCGAACCGCTCTGCATTCTGCCCTTAAGCAGTTGAAAGCGCTGCACACGCCAACTGCCGCGGTCAGGACAGCAGTCGATATCGACCCGCTGGAAATGCTTTGATGCCAAGCTGCAATCAAATGATTGTCATGCCAGAATGATTCTATCGGGCATCCAGCGGTAAAATCCGGATCCCCGATTACACCCTCGGGAATGACGCTTAATTTCCTGAATGCAACCTGGCATTAAATTAAACGTGGAGGAGGAGTCAGGCGATGAAGATATTTCTGACTGTTCTTGTTTTTGCCTTGTCTGCCGCTACGGTTTACGGCGAAGTCTGGGGCTCTGCCAAGTCGAAGATTTATCACTACCGTCTCTGCCGCTGGAATGCACAGATAAAAAAAGAATACAAAGTCAGCTTCTCATCCCCCGCAGCAGCCCAAAAAGCCGGTTATCTGCCTTGCGGAAAATGTCGCCCTCCGGCAACAGCAGTTCCTCATCGCCATAAACCTGCTGAAAAAGAGCGTACGATCCATAACAGTTATTGACGCGGTTAAATCTTCTCCATATACTTCTGTAAAATAGCAGGCTACCCTTTATTCCACTAATATAAACCATGCAGCATGAACAGAAAGGGGGATCTAATCATGCAGAATGTCAACACTCTGGGGAAAAACGGGCATACTCCGCTGATGGACGCTGCCAAAGAGGGTGCTCTGGAAACGGTTACAGATCTGTTGCACCGTGGCGCAGATGTCAACGCCAAGAGCAACAAGGGGAAAACACCCCTGCACTATGCAGCTGCCCACGGACAGATCGAAGTTGTCAAGCAGCTGATCTCCGCTGGAGCGGAGATTGATTCCCGTGACCGCGACTGGCACACCCCGCTGATGCTTGCGGCGATTTACGGTTGCAACCATACTGTGCAGGCACTGATTATCAACGGTGCCGATGTAAATGCCAAGACCCTTACCGGCAACACCCCTCTGGTTTATGCTGAGAATAACAGTCACCCCCTTTCCGCGGCGCTCCTGAAGAAAGCCCAGCGGCCCAGGAGCGCGTCTGCCTGACACTCCTCAGCAGAGCGGAGCAGCCTAAAATCTGCTTCGCTCTGTTTCATCTCCTTAAGGAACCCCTCGCATGAAACCAGTTGGCAGCTTTATCTGCTGTTTTATCGTCGCAAGCTCTCTTCTATATATCTCGCTGCCCAGCTCTTTTGCTGCCGATGGGGTGCGGACCTGTTCGGTCAAAGAGGTGCTGAAAGGGGGGATGTATGTATATCTTCGCTGCCAGGAAAAGGGTAAGGATCTCTGGCTGGCGACAGTTGCCAGAGAGTTCAACGTTGACGAAGTGGTTTCGTTTCTGGATGTGCCGCCGATGACAAATTTCTACTCGAAACAGCTGGACCGCACATTCCCGGAAATAATTCTGATGGATAATTTTCCTCCCGGCGGCAGCAAAAAATAGTGCTGCCAGTTATCCTTTGACATTCCTTCGCCTCTTCCGCTAATCTTCCGCAATGCATGAAACCCTTGCGACCTATGGTTATCCCGCTCTCTTCCTGTTAAGTTTTCTCGCTGCAACCCTGCTTCCTCTCGGCTCGGAATGGCTTCTCGTGGCAATGCTTGTCCAGAGGCACGACCCGCTGGTCACCGTCGCTGTGGCTACTGTCGGCAACTATCTTGGCGCCTGCACAAGTTATGCAATCGGCATCTACGGCGGCAGTTTCTTCATAAAAAGGGTACTCCGTATCAGTGATACGGAGCGGGAGAGGGCCGAGCGCTTTTTCGCCAGGTATGGGAGCTGGTCGCTGCTTCTCTCCTGGCTCCCTGTCATCGGCGACCCACTCTGTCTTGTCGGCGGTCTGTTAAAAATCAGTTTTGGGCGATTTTCGGCATTCGTTGCCACAGGGAAACTGGCAAGATATGCAGCCGTTGCCTGGCTAACACTGGCAGGAGTTCAGTCTGTAACAATCTAGGAATCTGTCGAACCTGGGAATGAAATCCGCAGACAACATCCGGAAACAGCAGTTTCATGCTGAAAGGGCGAATTTATCATGAGCGCAAGATCCATAAAGACTCTCCCTAACGGGCTGAGAGTCGTAGCAGTGCATATGCCGCACCTCCACTCAGCCGAACTGGCGCTCTACATCAAGGCGGGAGGTCGCAACGCCTCTGCCGGCAAAGAGGGCCTGGCCCATTTCGTCGAACATATGATCTTTCGCGGCACTGCCGACTATCCGACGTCAACCGATATCGAGAGGGCATTTGAAGAGATAGGGGGTGCTGTAAATGCCTCTACCGATGAAGAGTGCACCTGCTTCTTCTCGCGGATACATCCCGAACATCTTGCCAACGCTTTGGAAATACTTTCTTCCATGATTCTTCGCCCTCTTCTGTCAGGGATTGACATCGAAAAGAAAATAATTACCGAAGAATCGCTTGACGATCTTAATGAAAAAGGGGAGGAGATTAATCCGCACAATCTGGCCAGTCGTCTTCTCTGGCCTGATCATCCCCTGGGAGAGCCGACAATCGGTACCCTGCAATCAATCACTTCTTTCACTGACGATGATGTCCAGAGCTATATCTCTGCCTATTATCGCCCTGGAAATGCCGTACTGGCCGTAGCCGGAAATTTCAGCCAGGAGGATCTTTTCTCCGGCGCCGACGCTTGTTTCGGCTCATGGCAGGGTGGCGTCGTCCCTCCTTTGCTCCATCCGGAAGAACGGCAGCTCTCTTCACGGACAACGTTTTTCTCTGATCCCGACAGTCAGGCGCATCTGCATATCTCTTTCCGGGGATTCTCCCGCAATGACGAACGGATAATGCCGCTGCGTTTTCTGCACCGGATTCTCTGTGGCAGCGGCAGCGCCAGGCTTAATCTTACTCTCAGGGAAGAGCTGGGTATTGTCTACTCAGTTGATGCAAATATTGCTGCTTATGAAGAGACCGGCTGCTTCGCAATTGAGATGTCGACAGCTGCTGAAAATCTGCCGACTGCCGTTGCCGAAACGCTTGCCGAGCTCTGCAGGCTGTCCCGCAGCGGCGTTGCTCAGGAGGAGCTTGAGAGGGTGCGCAAAAGCTACTTCTATGAACTGGAGTACAGTCGTGACTCATGCTTTGAGATGCAGGTGCGTTATGGGTGGGGAGAGCTTATGGGTATTGTCCGTGAGATCGACAATGACATCCGCCGCGCATCATCCATTTCAACCGCTGAACTGCAGACAGTGGCGTCCGCACTCTTCTCCCCGGAAAACCTTAATCTGGTGGTTGTCGGTTCATGGGGCGAACAGGAGAAGCTGGGCGTTCTTGCGCAGATCGGAAAATATGCGGCAAGCTGGAGCGCAGCCTGATTCCAATCCGGAATCTTGACTTCCGCCGGTATGCGCCTATAATTAATATAACGAATACAATTGCGAGAGCCCTTGGCTCTCATTAAGCCCTGGCGACCGACCCTCCTGGTCACCAGGGCGTTTTTTATTCTGAAAAGTGTGCCAAATGTTGCACAACACCGTAAAACCGGCTATACTCCCCAACTATGCAACCGATAACCACCATTACCGACAAATGCCGCAAATGCTACTCCTGCGTCAGAAGTTGCCCTGTAAAGGCAATCAAGGTTGAAAAAAACTATGCCGAGATCATTTTCGAGCGCTGCATAGGATGTGGCAACTGTCTTGCCAACTGCCCGCAGAAAGCCAAGGTTGTTACCGATAAAGTCGGCCTGACGGAAATAATGCTCGACGGGTCACAAAAAGTTGTTGCGGTTCTCGGCTGCTCATTTCCCTCATATTTTCACTATCTGCAACCGGAACAGCTGGTGTCGGCACTGAAAAAACTCGGCTTTTCGGAAGTTCACGAAGGGTCTGCCGGCGCCGAGATGATCGGCTATTCCTACGCCGCCGCCATCGAGGGGGCAACTACGCCCCTCATCTCTTCACACTGCCCGGCGGTTGTTGACCTGATTGAGCGCCACTATCCGGAGCTTATCGGCCGGCTCACCAATGTTGTCTCACCGATGATCGCCATCGGCCGCTATCTGAAGATGGTTCACGGCGCAGACATGAAGGTGATTTATATCAGCTCCTGTGTTGCCGCCAAATTTGAAATCCAGTCGCAGGAAGGCTCGCCAATAGACCTCGTTCTCACTTACAAAGAACTTGATTCAATTTTCAAGAACAGAGGCATAACCGCATCGTCGCTCCATGAGACAGCTTTCGACGGCATAGAACCGCACCTCGGCCGCCTTTTCCCGATCAGCGGCGGGACATTCAAGGCTTTTTCGATAATGACTGACCCGCTTGATACGGAAATAATCACGGCAGAGGGTGAAGTCAATGTCATGGGGATCATTAATGACCTGGCCGCAGGGAGAATCAGCCCGCGGATAGCCGACCTCCGCTTCTGCTATGACGGTTGTATCGGCGGCCCCGGCAAAAACAGCGAGCTTACCGGTCTCTACAAGCGGAATCTGGTAATTTCGCACTTCAGAAAAGGGGCTGCCTACCGCACGATGCCGGAGTATCTGCAGTATACGGAACGCCCCGATCTTTCCCGTAAATTCAGTGATCGTTACGTCGGGCTGCCGGCTCCAAAAGCCGATGATGTTAAAAAGATTCTCCATGCCGCCGGCAAGTTCAGCCGCAAAGACGAACTGAACTGCCGCGCCTGCGGCTACCGGAGTTGCCGCGAATACGCAGTAGCCGTTTTTCAGGGGCTTGCCGATCTGGAAATGTGCCTGCCGCATACCATGCAGCTTATGGAAAAGGAGCATGGCAACCTGGTGCAGAAGTACGAACTGGCAAGGCGCGAGCTGGCAATGGAGTATGGTGATGAGTTCATAGTCGGTAGCGACCGGAAAACTCTCGAGGTACTGGATCTGATCAAGCAGGTCGGGCCGACTCCCACAACGGTGCTGATAAGAGGGGAGTCCGGAACCGGAAAGGAGCTGACGGCACGTGCCATACAGCGCTACAGCCAGCGTAACGATAAGCCGCTGGTAACCCTCAACTGCACTACCCTTACCGATTCGCTGCTGGAAAGCGAACTTTTCGGCCATAAGAAAGGAGCCTTTACCGGCGCCATAGCCGACAAGAAAGGTCTGTTCGACGCAGCTGACGGCGGCACTATTTTCCTGGACGAGATCGGCGACATCACTCCCAAGCTGCAGGCTGAGCTGCTCAGGGTTCTTGACAGTGGCGAGGTAAGGCCGGTAGGCAGCAATATCAGTAAAAAAGTTGATATCCGGCTTATTACGGCTACTAACAAGGATCTTGAAGCAGGCGTAAGGGAAGGGTGGTTTCGCGAGGATCTCTACTACAGGCTCAACGTGTTTGCGATTACCATGCCGCCGCTGCGCAGCAGGATTGCCTCTGTGCCGCTTCTGGCACACCATTTTCTGGAAAAGGCGCAAAAAAAACTTAATAAAAGCATCATGGCAATTGAAGAGCGCGCCATCCAGGCAATGCAGAAATATCACTGGCCGGGTAATATCAGGGAGATGCAGAACGTTATTGAAAGAGCTGCCGTACTCACTGCCGATAATCTGATAAAACTTGAAAACCTGCCGGCAATATTTGCTGCTATTACTGTTGAATCCGCACCAGACAGGCTTTTGCAAAACTCATTCAAGGCTGAATGCACGCCGCAGATAATGAAGATTGAAAAGGCTCTCCTCGAGAAATACCTGCTTGAAGCAAATGGCAATGTCTCAAGAGCGGCGCAGCTGGCTAACATCCCCCGAAGAACCTTCTACAGGATTCTTGACCGGCTTGATCTCAAAGGTCGCAAAACTCTAATCTGAGCTGGTACAAAATGGCAACTTTCTGCCATAATGTGCCAGTGCTGGCACACAAAAGCTTTTGCCGAAGCCCACCCATTAAAGCCACCCAAGCTCAATATTCATATTTACGGGTAGTTACCCCTTTGCCTACAGCATTAGTAGGGATTGGCACGGTTATGGCAAAGTACTGTATTCAGTAAAAACAAACAGTAGACTTATTATAAGGAGATAAATGTATGGGGAGAATGAGAGAGAATCCGCGCTACAACGTAATATCGATGCGGATAAGTGATGACGAGCGGGTGGCGCTTGAGACCCTTGTGTCCGTGACCGACAAGAGTGTTTCCGATATCATGCGCGAAGCAATGCTGCTGTTCAAGACAAGACTCGATTCTTTGCAGTTTGAGCGCAGCGCTGCACTGAATTAAAGAGAGACGGCTGGCGGCTCTCTTTGATCCTGCTGCTATTTTATCTTCCACTCCGTCCCTGACGGCCCGTCAAGGAGCTCAACCCCTCTAGCCAGGAGTAGGTCTCGCAGCTCGTCACTTCGCCTGAAATCTTTCGACTTGCGGGCAATAGTGCGTTCGGCGACCATACTCTCTACCTCGGCGACATCAATGTCCAGATCAGAGCTTTTCCGCGACTTCAGCCTTGCCTGGTAGTCAGCCGGCACTGAATCCATAACCCCGAGCACCCCGGCAATCGCAGCAACTGCGCTCTTTACCTGACTGAAAAGCGCCAGAACCGCTTTGTTTACTGCAGTCTTGTCTGCCAGCACCCGGTTGAGCGAGCGGACAAGGTCAAACATGTTGGCAATCGCCAGCGCAGTATTAAAATCGTCATCCATCGCCTCACAGAAGCGATCGAGCAGCTTTGCCAGTTTCTCCTGCAACTCCAGCGCAGCATCGTTGAGCAGTTCCGCAGTCTCACCCCTTCCTGCATATTTTTCGGCAATGGTCTCATCCATCGCCGCCAGCGCACTGTAAATCCTTGCCAGCCCTGCATCGGCATCGGCAAGGTTCTGGTCGGAAAAGTCTATGGGCGAGCGGTAGTGGGCCGAAAGCAGAAAAAAACGGAGGACTTCACTGTCGTAACGCTCCAGAATGTCGCGAATGGTAAAGAAGTTGCCAAGAGATTTACTCATCTTTTCGGAGTTGATATTTACAAAGCCGTTGTGCATCCAGTAACGGACAAACGGCTTGCCGCTGGCAGCTTCTGACTGGGCGATTTCGTTTTCATGATGCGGAAAGACCAGGTCTTTGCCCCCCCCATGAATGTCGAAAGTCTCCCCCAAAAGCTGCATGCTCATTGCCGAACATTCGATATGCCACCCTGGACGCCCGTTCCCCCAGGGAGAGCTCCAGAACGGCTCGCCCGGCTTTGCCCCTTTCCAGAGAGCAAAATCCATCGGGTGACGCTTCCTCTCGTCAACATCCACCCTTGCACCAGCCTGCATTTCTTCCAGATTCCTGCCGGAAAGCTTCAGATATCCGGCATACTTCTCTACCGAAAAATAGACGTCACCCGCAACCGGGTAGGCAGACCCCTTGGCGACCAGTTTCTCAACCAGGGCGATGATCTCGTCAACATATTCTGTTGCTTTTGGCTGATGCGTCGGAATTGCCAGATTGAGGCGCGCCATATCTTCATCGAACGCTTTGATATAGCGTTCGGAGATGACGCTGAACTCTACCCCTTCCTGATTGGCCCGGTTGATTATCTTGTCGTCAATGTCGGTATAGTTGCGCACATAGGTAACATCAAAGCCACTATGGCGAAGATAACGGTAGACCACATCAAAGGCGACGTTGGCCCTGGCGTGACCGATATGGCAGTTGTCATAAACGGTAACCCCGCAGACATACATGCTGGCCTTGCCCGGCTTTAGCGGGATAAACTCTTCTTTGGCAGAAGTAAGGGTGTTGTAGATTCTGAGCGGCATGGCAATCCTCTTTATTAAATTCAAAGCAAGGGGAATCTAGCATAATGCCGCGCAGTTGTGAAGGCTAATCCCGGGGCAGCTGTCAGTTCTGCCGACTGTTGATGGCGTCTGGTCATAGCAGCGCCCCTGGACGGCACTCCTGAATAAAATTTATGTCGCCGGTAAAAAATGCTATAGGTATCTGGATCTGGTATGAGCCATGCCGGGGATACAGGTTAAGGGGGTTCTGTTTTTAATTATCTGATTTATCAGCGCAAATCTGTGTTTATCCGCGGTCAAATGCTTTTGTCAGGTTAATAAGAGGTTTTCTTTGTTTAACGACCTTGTATTCATAATTCCCGCGGCCGTGCTGCTCGACTGGCTGCTCGGCGACCCGCGCTGGCTGCCGCATCCGGTGGTCTTCATCGGCAAATTGATCGCCTTCCTGGAGAAGGTTTTGCGGCGGATGATACGCAATGAACTGCTCGGCGGCGGCATACTGTTGCTGCTGACCGTAGGCATTACGGTGACTCTGGCAGCGCTGCTCCTCAAGCTGGCCTATGCCATAAATCCTGCCGCTGGTTTTGCTGCCTCTCTGCTCCTTTCCTGGAGCTGTCTTGCCGCCCGCTCGCTGCAGCTGGAGTCGGCGCTGGTGGCAAAGGCGCTTGAAAATGGCGATGTCGCCGGAGCACGGAAATATCTCTCCTTCATCGTCGGTCGGGATACGGCGCAGCTGACAGCGGAGGAGATCTGGCGCGGCGCGGTGGAGACGGTGGCAGAAAACACGGCGGACGGGGTCATTGCCCCGCTTTTTTTTCTCATGCTTGGCGGCCCGCTTCTGGGGCTGGCCTACAAGGCGGTCAATACCCTCGACTCCATGGTCGGCTACAAAAATGAAAAGTACCTGCTCTTCGGACGGGCAGCCGCCAGATTTGACGACCTTGCCAACTGGCTCCCGGCAAGGCTGACCGGACTGCTGCTGGTACTGTCCGCTCCAGTTTCCGGGCTCGCCATGAAAAACGCCTGGCGGATGATGCGGCGGGACGGCGGCAACCACTCCTCGCCGAACAGTGGTATCCCGGAGGCGGCCGCTGCCGGGGCGCTCGGAGTGCAGCTCGGCGGAACGAACCGTTATTTCGGGATACCAGTTCCAAAGCCGACTATCGGCGAGCCGCTGCATCCTCTTGACTGTCGCGACTGGCAAGGCGCGGTCCGGCTGATGTTCGCTGCCGAGACTCTAATGCTTCTCTTGTGGGGAATTGTTATGCTTAACCTCTAGTTGGAGGTAACAAGAAAAATCTCTAAACCTGACCCGGCAGACTGAAAACACGTTACTGCGGCAGCTGAAAAAAAGCCGGAATCATTACCGAAACCGGCTTACAAAAGAGAGTCGCACTCTTAATGCCTCAAGATTGCGTTGTAATTTTTTACCTTAATAACCAATACTACAACAGACAATATCAGCGCTGCTAATGCATAAAACATAGATCAGATTCTCCTTTCCCGGGTTTTCCGTAAAATGTTTTTTACTTACATTATTATTATAGTATATTCCGCCGGTTAACTGCAAATGAAAATCGTTTTCAATTAGGTGAGGCAAATAGATAATAGAACTATTTGTTTTGAGGATCATCGGCCTGAAAGCGGATAGTCAGGATCGGCGTCCCGCTGCGTTATTATGTCGCGCCGCCCCCCTGCATTGACAAACAGCACCCCATGTTCTATAAAAGGCTGACGGGAGTGAACTGTGGAACCAGACGACAGCGCTTTGCGCAACATACTGCTGCAGCGGATCAACACCAACGGGGCGATCACTTTTGCCGAATTCATGCGGTCGTGTCTCTACGAACCGGGTCTCGGCTACTATACCTCTGCCGGTCGGAAGGTCGGGGCGGAAGGGGATTTCTACACCAGCAGCAATGTCCACCGGGTATTCGGCAGGCTTATCAGTAAAGAGGTCGCCAGGATGTGGCACGCCCTGGGGAAGCCGGCGGATTTCCAGATTGTGGAGGCGGGAGCGGGTAACGGCAGGCTCTCCGCCGATATCATGGATGCCATTGCCGAACTGGAACCGGCACTTTACGCCACAGTCACCTGCCGCCTGGTCGAGGCGGAACCTTCGCTTGCCGCCACCCAGCTGGCAATGCTGAGCGCCCATGCAGACCGGCTTGCCTGGAGCAGTCCGGACGAGCTCGCTGGCGGCACGCTGGCGCTAACCGGCTGCCTGCTCACCAACGAACTTGTTGATGCCCTTCCGGTGCATCTGGTCGAGATGACAGCTGCGGGGCTGCAGGAGGTTATGGTAACCGTGGAAGGGGGAGAGTTCCGCGAACAGCTGGCGCCTCTTTCGACCGGGGAAATAAACTCTTACCTTTCGCGTCTCGGCGTGACCCTGGTCACCGGGCAGCGAGCGGAAATCCGTCTGGCCGCTGACAGCTGGCTGCGGGGCGTTGCAAACTCGATGCTGCGCGGCTTTGTCATCACCATCGATTACGGCTATCTGGCTGCAGAGCTCTACGGCAGGATGCGCGTGAACGGCACGCTTCTTAGCTACTTCCACCATCAGGTTGAAGAGAATCCCTACATCCGGGTCGGCCTCCAGGATATTACGGCGCATGTCGACTTCACTTCGTTAATGCAGACAGGAATAGAGGAAGGATTTGAGAATATCTGGTACGGCGAGCAGTACCGCTTCCTCATGGCTGCCGGGATGATGGCGGAGATGCTTGCTCTCGAAGCGCGGCCGGTTCCCGAGGAGCAGCGGTTGAAAGACCGGCTGGCACTGAAGAAGTTGATGCTCCCTGATGGCGGCATGGGTGACACCTTTAAGGTTCTGGTGCAGGGGAAAGGGGTTGACGCTGCCGGTCTGCTCTGCCTGAGAAACTGGACTGAAACCGTCTAAGGGGGATGCTCTGAGCCGGATAACAGCCATAGTTTTCGATCTTGACGGCACCCTCTACAGCAGCAGTGAGCTTGCCGGCGAAATTCACCGGGTTGCGGTAAACGGCCTGGCACTGCAGCTCGGCATTGAGCCTGATGCGGCTGACAAACGGCTGACAGCGGTAAAGGCTGCCATTACCGCCCGCACCGGTTATGAAGCGACTCTCAGCGTCGCCTGCGAGGAGCTTGGCTGGAATATCAGGGCGCTGCACGACTATCTTTCCGGAAATGTTGCCCCGGAGCAGTTCCTTGACAGAGGTGAACAGGTCGTGGCGATGCTGCAGCGGCTGCAGGAGAAATACCGGCTTTACATTTACACCAACAACAACCTTGCTCTGGCAACAAGAATCATGCGGGCGATCGGTGTCGAACGCCTGTTTACCGCTCTGTTCACCATCGAAGATTTCTGGCGGGCAAAACCGGATCGCCTGGCGCTTGCCAGGTTTTTTGCGGCAATTGGTGCCGAACCGGTTGAATGTCTCTTTGTGGGAGATCGTTACGATGTCGATCTGCGGCTCCCGGAAGAGCATGGCAGCATGGTGTTTTTGACAACTACTGTTACAGAACTGCTTAACCTGGAATCGTTCTGCAACGAATATGAAAGGGGGTAGAAAATGCTTGAAGAGGTACAGAAAGTGCTGGAGACAATCCGGCCGATGTTGCAGGGAGACGGTGGCGACGTAGAGCTTGTTGAAGTTACCGCCGACGGCGTGGTAAAGGTCAAACTTGTTGGCGCCTGCGGCCACTGCCCGATGTCCACCATGACCTTGAAAATGGGGATTGAAAGGACCCTGAAAGAGAAGGTGCCGGGTGTAACAGAAGTAGTCCAGGTCTGAAATAGAGATAAGTACAATGCCCTTGACCGGTTCAGCGCGAAAGTTTCTCCGCCCGGAATCTGCAAGATCTTTCAACCGTTTCCGGCGCAGTACTTATGCGAACTTTTCGCAAGGGAACAGTATTGCCCTCCTGAAATCAGGCGGCGATTTTTTCGGTGAGCTGTTTGCTGCCAGACAGCAGGTTGAGCAGTCGTGTCTGGAATTTTATATCGTCAGGGCGGACAGGCCCGGTGGAGCGGCTGGCCGCACCGGTCAGCTGGTTCCTGTGATGGCTGTGCCATCAGTCCATCTGCTATGAAAAGAAGATCTCGCCGATGAATTCAGACCATACCATTTTCCAGCAACAATTCCTTGAACAGCTGACAACCACTCTTGTCACTGATTATCGTGCAAAGGGCGGACAGATCTTTTGCGACAAAGGGTGCAGCAACTGCTGCTCCCTGGTGGTTAACTGCAGCTTCCCCGAAGCGCAGCTGCTTGCTGTCCGGCTCGATGAATCGCTGCTGCAGCAGGTTGACCGCTACGCCGAGCGTCTTAAGGAACTGTCAAGCGGTATTACGGAGTTGAAGGATTACCTCCGGCGCCACCGGCGCGAGTCAGGCGGTTGTCCTCTGCTCGGCAGTGATGGCGCCTGCCGGGCGTACTCACTGCGGCCGCTTTCCTGCCGGGCGCTGTTGGCTACGAAGGAGAGCCGCTGGTGCGGGGCCGATTTTGCCGCCCTGACCGCTGCCGATAAAGAGACGTTCGCTGCCACGCTGGATCGGGCGGTGACCGCCTTCCCGCTGCACTATCTGGTAGCAACGCAGGATGCCGCCAGGGCACTGGAGAGCCAGACACTGCAGTCGATGATCCTGGCGCACGGCTTCTCCCTTTACGGCAACATGCCGCTAATGGTGCACCTGGCAAGCCGCTGGCGGCTGGCGGAGACACTGCCTGCAGGAGCGGCGGCGGTCAGGGGGCTGCTGCACAAAGCCGGGCTTGACCATCCGCTGCTTATGGAACTGGAGGAACTCTGAAATGAAACTGCCGCTTACGAATCTTCTGGCGCTGCCTGCGGCCGACCTGAGCGAGGAGTTTTTCGAGACGCTGCTGCAGCGGCCGGGGGTCAGGGTCGAACGGATCATCTCCAGCGGCCAGGCCACTCCGCAAGGGGGGTGGCTTGATCAGTCATGGGATGAATGGGTGCTGCTGCTTTCAGGTGCTGCGGACCTGCAGATTAAGGGTGAGAGCGACCCGCGCCGTCTTCTGCCTGGAGACAGTCTCCTGCTGCCGGCGCACTGCTGCCACCGGGTGGCAAGGACAGCGCCTGATGAGCAGACGGTCTGGCTGGCGCTGCATTTCATCTGAGCCTGGTCGCTGCGCTTTATCAATCAACCATCAGCAACAATCTGCCTCTAGCTGCCCCTGCCTTCCTCGCATTTGACGCCGCTGCCTCTTCTGCTAAACTTATTCCTCATGACAACAGTTTGTCATCACAACCGGCACGGCAGCTTGTGCCGGCAGACTCCCGGGCTTCATGGAGGTTTTATGGAAAGCCGCATAACGAAAACCTTGATTTTGCATGAAGGCGATGCCGGGGAGAAACGGGCCGAGATCCGGCACTATTTTCACAAGACCTTTGACCTTGACGAAATGCTTTATGAAACTCTCCGCCATGACGAGACTTTTTATCTGCGCGCCGACCGGTTGCGCCATCCGCTGATCTTCTACTTTGGTCATACGGCCACTTTTTTTATCAACAAGCTGAATATCGCCCGCATCATTGACCAGAGGATCAATCCGCGCTTCGAATCGATGTTTGCCGTCGGCGTAGACGAAATGTCGTGGGATGACCTGGATGAACGCCATTACGACTGGCCGACCCGTCAGGAGGTGAAGACTTATCGCGATCAGGTACGGGAGCTGGTTGACGATCTGATCAGTCATCTGCCGCTGACGCTGCCGATCGGCCGGGACAAACCGTTCTGGGCTATCATGATGGGGATCGAGCACGAACGGATCCATCTGGAAACATCATCGGTGCTGATAAGGCAGCTGCCGCTGGCGCAGGTGATGCAGCTGCCGTTCTGGGATATCTGTCCCGAGAGTGGTGAACCGCCGAAAAACCGTTTGCTGCCGGTGCCGGCAGGGATGGTAAAACTCGGCAAGGATAAGGGGCATCCGCTCTATGGCTGGGACAACGAATACGGTTATCATGAAGCATCGGTAGCCGCTTTCCAGGCGGCGCAGTACCTGGTGTCCAACCGTGAGTTTCTGGGATTTGTCAAGGCCGGAGGCTATCGACAGCCGGACTGGTGGACAGAAGAGGGATGGCAGTGGCGGGAGTTCCGCCAGGCCGAGCAGCCGCTCTTCTGGATCAAGGACGGGGAAAGCTGGCGGTTGCGTACCATGACAGCGGAGATTCCGCTCCCCTGGAACTGGCCGGTAGAGGTCAATTATCTGGAGGCCAAGGCGTTCTGTAACTGGAAAAGCAGCCTGGCCGGTCTGCCGGTCCGCCTGCCGACCGAAGACGAGTGGAACCGGCTCCGCGATTTTTGCGAAATTCCTGACCAGCCTTATTGGCAGCAGGCGCCGGGAAACATCAATCTGGAAAAGTGGAGCTCATCCTGCCCGATAGATCTGTTCCGCACAGGTGATTTCTTCGATGTCCTCGGCAATGTCTGGCAGTGGACCGAGACGCCGATCTACCCGTTTCACGGCTTCGAGATCCACCCCTGGTACGACGACTTTTCCACGCCGACTTTTGATACACGGCACAATCTGATCAAGGGGGGGTCGTGGATCTCTACCGGCAACGAGGCAACGCGTGATTCACGCTATGCCTTCAGGCGGCATTTCATGCAGCATGCCGGCTTCCGTTATATTGAGAGCAGTGCTCCGGTGGAGATTCATCAGGATCAGTATGAGACCGATGTCCTGGCGTCGCAGTACTGCGCCGCCCATTACGGCGCCGATCAGTTCGGTGTTGCCAATTTTCCGCTCAGCTGCGCCCTTGTCTGCCTGGAGTTGATGGCAGGGAGAAAGCCGGGCCATGCGCTCGATTTAGGCTGTGCTCTGGGTCGTGCCAGCTTTGAACTGGCCAGGGGGGGATTCGAACAGGTAACCGGGCTTGATTTTTCTACCAGGTTCTTCCGCCTGGCGACGCGCATGCAGGAGGAGGGCTATCTCCGCTATGCACTGACCGAAGAGGGCGAGATCGTCTCGTTTCATGAAATCGGCCTGGAGGAGCTGGGGCTGACCCAGGCCCGGGAACGGGTGGCATTCTATCAGGCTGATGCCTGCAATCTGCCGGACAAGTTCACCGGCTACGACCTGATACTGGCAGCCAATCTGATCGACCGCCTTTACTCGCCGCGCCGTTTCCTTGGCACCATCCATGAGCGGCTCAATCCCGGCGGGCTTTTGGTGATAACTTCGCCTTACAGCTGGTCGGAGGAGTACACCAGGAAAGAGGAGTGGCTGGGAGGTTACCGCGATGCCGGCGAGCCGGTCTGGTCGCTGGATGAACTTGAAAAGGCGCTTGCGCCGCACTTCCGGCTGCTGGGTGAACCGCGTGATCTGCCTTTCGTCACCCGTGAAACCCGGCGCAAATTCCAGCACAGCATTGCCGAATTGACCGTCTGGGAATTGCAGTAGTTAAACAACCGGCGAACAGAACCAGAGCTTATTCCCCTCGCTGTCCAGGAAACTCCCGACAAAAAAGCCGTCGTCATAAGCCTGCACCGGGTCGGCAATGAATACGCCGCGTGATTTCAAGGCTGCCTCGGTTGCCGGCGCATGGTCGGTGGCGATGGTGATGCGGGGATTCAGCTTGTCCGATGGCTGGCCATACCAGTTGTCCTTAAGCATCAGGATGGTCTGCCCGAGGAAATAGCCGACCTGCATGTCGCCTTCAAAAGCGGGTGGAAGCCCCAGAACCTCGCCGTAGAAGCGTTCGGCACGTGTCTTGTCGGCTGCAGCAAGGGCAATGACTTTGATGCGTTGGAAGCCGAGAGGTGACGGCATGGCTATCCTCCTTGTATTTGATTAACGGGCTTGATCTTTAAAGCTGGAAACTGGCGCAAATATAACGACTACACCTTACAAGATTAGCAGGAGTTGTCAACGGAAGGCAGTGGAGAGGGTGAGGGGGTGGACAGCTATGGTAACATTCTGCACCCTGGTGGGGAAGCTGTTTATCCGCTGTTCAGTTGTTACTGATAGGTTCAGTAAATTGCGTAGTTGTCCGGGGAAGAGAAAATCTCACGCAAGAGAAGGTTGTTGAGGTAGTGTCCGGTCTTGCTGGCATCGACCTTGCCGAGTATCCGGTAGCCTGAGGTGTAGAGATCGCCAATCAGATCGAGTATCTTGTGGTTTACCAGTTCCTTGCCGTAGCGCAGGCCGTGCGGATTGACGATATCATCATCGCCGATGACCACGGCATTTTCCAGTGACCCGCCTTTAGCCAGCCCCGCCTTCTGGATCGCCTCGATCTCTTCCTGAAGAACGAAAGTGCGCGAGTTGATAATGGAGAAGGCATTCTCCACGTCCATGACCCTTTTTTTCTGCTTGCCGACCGGCGGACGGAAATCTATCGACATCGTCACATCCAGCGTATTTAGCGGCTTGACCTTTATCCAGGCATCGTTATGGCTCGCCTCGACCGGTTTCAGCACTTTAAGGTATACCCCCGCCTCCGGAAATTCATAGACACCGGCCCGCCACATCTCGTGATAGAACTCCCACGCCGAACCGTCCATTATCGGCACTTCCGGGCCATCGATGTAGACCAGCATGTTTGTTATGCCGGCAAAGTAGCAGGCAGCCATGAGATGCTCGATGGTCGAGACGGAACTGTCAACGTCAGCTATCTGGGTTGAGAGGCGGGTGTCGGCGACCATGTCGTAGTTAGCCGGGATGAGTGTGCCGTTGATGCAGAAGGCGATGCCGAACTCGCGGCGGGGGAGAAACTCCAGGTTCACCTGCCTGCCGGTATGCAGGCCGATGCCGCTCAGCTTGAAAATCCTGTTGATGGTGGTCTGTCTTTTTATCATAAGCGCGTTATCTCACATATCCCCGGTGCCGTCAACCCGGGCAGGGGTCATCTGACTCTTTTCCAGATAGTGGCGCCGCCGAAAAGCGGTATGCCGATGAATCCCCGCAGTTCAAGCCGGTCATGACTTAGCAGCGTAATGCTGCTGGCGTATGTTTTGCCGTTCTCCGTATTGTAGATTTTGCCGTTGTTCCAGAAATTATTGCCCTGAAAGGTGTAACCTTCCATGATCTTAAGGCCGAGCTGCCGGCGGCTAGCCAGCCCTTTATTCGGGTTTTCCCGGTCCAGCAGGGGGCTGCCCGCCATCCCCCTCTTGTCGTCAGGGGGATAGAACGGCTCCTTTAGCCAGAAGATTGCGCCGCAGTAACTGGCGCCGCAGCGGGATATTTCGATCCTGCCGCTGCCGTCCGCCACCTCCCACAAACCGGTAATCCCGTCGCCGTTGCCGGCAGCAGCCGTTACAAAAGGGACAGAAAAGATTACCAGGAAGAGGAGCGCCGCTGTCCGGACAGCGGCTGACCGCAGCAGCGACTCCGCGGGGAACTTTCCGCTCACTGCGGCGTCACCCTCTCCAGAAACGCTTTTATCTGCGGCGTAAAGGTTTCGTGCTCAAGCAGGAAGGCGTCATGTCCGTAGGGCGAAGCTATCAGGTGGTATTCGACATCTTTATTGATGCTCTCCAGCACCCCGACCATCTCTTCGGTGTAATGTGGCGGGTAGAGCCAGTCTGAAGTGAAGGCAAAGAGCTGTATCGGTGCGCGAATCAGCTCCAGCGCTTCCTTGATGGATTCGTAGCCGAGCGTGACATCATAGAGGTCAAGCGCCTTGGCCAGATAGAGAAAGGAGTTGGCGTCGAAGCGGTCGACAAAGTTGTAGCCGTTGTAGTTCAGGTAGCGCTCGACTTCAAATTTGCCGAAAAAATCGAAAAGCCCGTCTTTGGCGGCATAGCGCCTGCCGAACTTTGACTGCATAGACTCATCGGAGAGAAAGGCGATGTGGCCGATCCCTCTGGCAAGCGCCAGGCCGTCTTTCGGATTCTTGCGGTACTCCCCCTTTTTCCAGTCGGGATCGTTGAAGATCGCCCACCTGGCAATGGCATTGAGGCTGATTGCCAGCGGCGATGGTGCCGGAGTGGTTGCCAGGGCGATGAGTGAACAGACGCGGTCGGGAAACTGCGTGCCCCATTCGAGCGCCTGCATTCCCCCCATGCTGCCGCCAAGCACGGTGACGAGCTTGGCTATGCCGAGATGGTCGAGCAGGAGCGCCTGGGCGCGCACCATGTCACGCACGGTAATGACCGGGAAAGTAAGGTTGTAGCGTTTGCCGCTTTTGGGATTGATTGATGCGGGACCGGTCGAGCCGTAGCACGAACCGATGACATTCGGACAGATGACAAAGTAGCGCTCGGTGTCAAGCAGTCTGCCGGGGCCGACTATCGCATCCCACCAGCCGACTTTGGTATCTTCCGCAGAGTTCCTGCCGGCAAGGTGGGCACTCCCTGTCCAGGCGTGCGCTACCAGAATGGCATTCGATGCGTCGGCATTGAGCGTGCCGTAAGTCTCGTATACCTGGGTGACCGGAGCTAGGATCCGGCCGCTCTCCAGACGAAGACCTGCGTCGAGCGTAAAGCTCTGCTCTGCTACAATGCCAACCGACATAAAAAAGCCCCTTTCCATGATGAGAAGGGGCTCTGACTAATTGTAAACGTCGTCTGCACCTATCTCATCTTTCCCCTGCGGGTAGGATTTAGCACCTGGCACTCCGTTAAAGGAGTCGGTTGCTGTGGTTTCACCGGGCCCATACCCTCCACCACTCTCGATAAGACGGCTATTCAGTTTTGGCGAAGATAAAGGATTGTCGCTACTCTTGTCAATCAGTTTCCGGTTTTGTATTGTACTGGCTGACACATATATGGTATTTTATATATACGACAAAATAAATTTTTTGGAGAAGTCATATGCATGAAGAATTTTACCGCGAGCGAATAGTAAGAATCATTGCCGGCTCTTTCATTATCGTTTCTCTCCTCCTGGCTCACTTTCATTCACCCCTTTGGCTCTGGTTTACCGGCTTTGTCGGCCTCAACCTGTTCCAGTCCGGGTTTACCCAGTTCTGCCCCATGTTTAATCTCCTGGCAAAACTCGGGGTGCCGCGCTTTCCGAAAAGCTGCTGCGATAAATGACGCGGGTAACAATACTCTGTGATAACTCTGTCGGCCCCCTTTCCGGCACCATCGGCGAACACGGCTTTGCCTCCCTGGTAAAGGCTGAACATGGTGAAGCGGTTCTGTTCGACACCGGCCAGGGGCAGACACTGCTGCATAATGCCGCCAGGATGGGGCGTGATCTTGCCACAGTTAACAAGGTGGTCATCTCCCATGGTCATTACGACCACACGGGCGGGCTTCTGCCTCTGCTCAAACAGCACGGCGCCAAGACTGTTTATGGCGACGAACGGATTTTTATGCCGCGCTACCGGATAAAGGATAACGGTGAGTGTCAGTCGATCGGTATCCCGTTTATGCGGACAGAGCTTGAACAGAGCGGCGCCGGCTTTGATTTTTCCGCTGCCTGCCGTGAGATTGCGCCGGGAATGCTCCTGACCGGCGAAGTACCGCGGCTGACCTCGTTTGAAAAGGGGGATCAGGGGCTCTACTGCGACTGTGGCGGGCAGGTTCCGGACACTATCCCGGATGACCAGTCCATGATAATCGATACCGCCAAAGGCATGGTTGTTCTACTCGGCTGCTGTCATGCCGGTCTGGTCAATACGCTGGAGCATATCTTTTTTCTTACCGGCAGAAGAGACGTCTATGCTGTAATCGGCGGCACCCATCTCGGTTTCTGCAGCCGGGAGCAACTTGAAAAGAGCATCGCTGCGGTCAAAAAATACGGCATCAGGAAACTCGCTGTTTCGCACTGCACCGGCTTTGCCGCATCTGCCAGGCTTTCACGGGAACTGCCGCAAGAGTTTCAGCTTGCCATGGTGGGCTATACTCTGGAGGCATAGCAGACTTATCAGAAATAATAGTCGCTCAGGCGGCAGAGGGTGGTATAATCTGGTCAGCCGCGTAGCTGTAAAATACGCGGCAATCCCGCAGATCATAAGGAGTAAACGTCATGAGCAAAGGCGTGGACAGCAAGAAAGCAGTTAAAAAGGATCCGGTAAAATCCCCAAAGGAAAAAAAAGCTGAGAAAAAGATCAAAAAAGCAGAAAAGAATCGCTAGGATAATCCCCTCGGCAGCTGAAAAAGAAGTAACTAATCCGCACCCATAGGCCGCGACGGTTAAATAGTTTCCATCCGTAAACTCCGGATGAGAAACTATTTTCGCCTCATGCCGGGGTCGCCTGACAAGCACTACCCATCCGGGACCGGCAAAGCCTGAGGCTCACTCTTCATGAAAAAACCTGCCCCCGCCCGCATCAGTCAGCTCATCTTCCTCGCCCTCTTCCTGGCGCTCTTCCTGATGACCGAATACCGGGGGAGCGACCGGATCGTCGCGGCAGTGAACGCCTATTTCCGCGCCAACCCGCTGACTGCCGTAAGTACCATGCTGGCATCCAGAAGCTATCAGCCGCTGCTCTTTCCCGGCCTGCTGGTTCTCTTCTTTGCACTCTTTCTCGGGCGCTTCTTCTGCGGCTGGCTCTGTCCGCTCGGCACCATTCTCGACCTGCTCACCAAAAAAATAAAGAAAACCGGGCCGCTCAGCTGGCTGACGGGGAGAGTGAAATACTGGCTGCTGCTGCCGCTCCTCGGCGCATCCCTCTTTAACCTGAATCTGGCCGGGCTGCTCGATCCGATCGCCATCCTGCTGCGCGGGCTGACCTTTTTTCTCCACCCGCTGATCGGCGACTCGGTACGCGGCTCATGGCGGGCTCTTTACGGGCTCATCGGCGAGAAGCGGGATTTCTTCGCTCCAGGCTACAATTTAGTCAGCAACTATCTGCTCCCCTACCGCGAGGCGCTCTACCCGCTCGCCTTTGCCTCGGCGACTATCCTGCTGCTGGTAATTTTTCTGGAGCGTTACGGCGAGCGGACCTGGTGCCGCCTGCTCTGCCCGCTCGGTACCATGCTCGGCATAGCCGCCCGTTTCGCTCCGCTGCTGCGCACCCCTGTTGCCCCCTGTTCGGCCTGCAACCGGTGTGCAACCGTTTGCCCGGCAGGCTTTGACCGCGACATCATGCAGAAGGAGGAGTGTCTCGACTGCATGGCCTGTCTGGCTGCCTGCCCGACGAAAAAAGTACGCTTCTCTTTTGGTCTGCAGTCTGAAGGGAAGCCGGTCATGGAGCGGCGCGTCTTTATCGGCGGACTCTTTTCCGGCTTTCTTCTGGCGCGGCTGTTCCACTTTCGCGATCCGCAGAAAGATTCGCGGCTGCTGCGTCCGCCGGGGGTGCTGAAAGAAGATGACTTCCTGAAAAAGTGTGTCCGCTGCGGCGAGTGCATGAAGGTCTGCCTGCGCAGCGCCCTTTATCCTGCCTTTTCCCAGGCCGGGCTGGAGGGGCTCTATACGCCGCTGCTCATCCCGCGCCTCGGTTACTGCGAATACAACTGCACTCTCTGCGGCCAGGTCTGTCCGACCGGCGCCATCCCGGATCTGCCGCCGGCGGAGAAGAAGCGGCAGGTTATCGGCAAGGCGGTATTTGACAAGAACCACTGCATCCCGTTTGCCCGGCGGATGGACTGCATTGTCTGCGAGGAGCACTGCCCGATACCGCAAAAGGCGATCCGTTCGGAACAGGTGATGATGAAGGGGTTCGATGGCAGGCTGGTCAGCGTGAAAATGCCATACGTGGTGGATGAACTCTGCAACGGCTGCGGCATCTGCGAAAATGTCTGTCCTTTGGAGGGGAAAGCGGCGATCGAGGTCTTTGCGGTAAAGGATAAGACCCCGCTGCAGGAGCCGGCGCTGGTTGACAAGGCAGCGGCAGCGGCTGAAGATTCATACCGGTGACCATAAAGATTCCCCCGCCCTTGCCCCATTCCTGACTACCACTGCTCCTTTCGCACTGATTACGAAATATGGACATGATAAGGTATTTGAGCTTGCTGAGAAGCGGATACTAACGAAATCTCTGGTAGGCGTTTTGGCGGCGGCAAGAGTCTCAAAATAGACGATAGCTGACTAGCACAACCATGAACGGGCAAAAAGCCGCCCGTCAGGTCAAGTGCGGACCTGTTCACTCCACCCCCAACGCTATCATAATATGATTGCAAATCATGCCGCTTCATGTATTATTTCAGTATGAATAAGGCGCATCGAAAAACGCTGGAAGGTATTTTTTCACAGCCGGTTCCAGCTACTTTGGAATGGCGGCGAATCGAATCTCTTTTTGTCTCGTTAGGCGCTCAGACTATTGAGGGCACCGGATCACGGGATCGCTTCGGGTTGAACGGTGTAATAGCCGCATTTCACCGTCCACATCCGGCAAAAGAGGCAAAACCATATCAAGTCAGAGATGCTAAAACATTTTTAGAGAACGCGGGAGTAAAACCATGAACACGATGATTTATAAAGGATATGCAGCCAGAATTGAATACAGCGATGAGGACGGTTGCTTCATTGGTCACATTGCAGGAATTAAAGATGTTATCGGTTTTCATGCCGATTCCGTTAAAGAGTTGCGAGCTGCCTTTGTTGAAGCTGTAGACGACTATCTGGATACCTGTGAAAAGCTGGGAAGAGCTCCACAAAAACCCTATTCCGGCAAACTGATGTTAAGAGTCCCCCCTGAAGTTCATGCCCATGCTGCAATGATGGCTGAAGCTCATGGAAAGAGTCTTAACCAATGGGCGGCGGACGTTCTTATGTACGCTACTTGAAAAGACCGGTCATTAAGTGAGCAGCACAAAAGGGTCGCGTTTCAGCTGCGGACAATTGTCGATTTGGCACACGACCCTTATTGTTACCGCAGAGAAAATTCCCAATTCTTATAAAGCCCTGCGCCGCCGTGCCTCGTTACCTTAACCCCCCAACCATCTTCTCCGGCCTCACCAGCTCATCAAACTCCTCACCCGTCAGCATCCCCAGCTTCAGGCAGCTCTCCCGCAGGGTCAACCCTTCATGATGCGCCGTATGTGCAATCTGCGCCGCATTGTCATAGCCGAGCCGTGGCGCCAGCGCCGTGACCAGCATCAGCGAGTTTTCCAGGTGCCTGGCGATCCGCTCCCGGTCTATGGTCAGGCCAAGGAGAAGATATTCTCTGAAGGAGCAACAGGCATCGCTCAAGAGCGTCACCGACTGGATGAAATTGTGAATGATGACCGGCTTGAAGACGTTCAGCTCGAAATTTCCCTGCGAACAGGCGAAACTGATGGCAGCATTGTTGCCGTGAACCTGCACACACACCATGGTCATCGCCTCGCACTGGGTCGGATTGACCTTCCCCGGCATGATGGATGAACCGGGCTCGTTTTCCGGGATGACCAGCTCACCCAGACCGCAGCGCGGCCCCGAGGCGAGCCAGCGGATATCATTGGCGATCTTCATCAGCGAGGCGGCGAGGGTGTTGATGGCGCCATGGGCAAAGAGCAGCTCATCATGCGCGGAGAGGGCGGCGAACTTGTTTGGGTGGGAGCGGAACGGCAGCCCGGTGAGAGCGGCGATCTCCACCGCAGCCAGTTCACCGAAGCCGGCAGGGGCATTGAGGCCGGTGCCGACCGCAGTGCCGCCGAGTGCCAGATCGAACAGTCCATCCAATCCGCTCTCCAGCCGCTGCAGATCCCGCTCCAGCAGGCTCGCCCAGCCCGACATCTCCTGGCCGACGGTCAGCGGCACCGCATCCTGCAGATGGGTGCGTCCTATCTTCACCACGGCGACAAACTCTGCTGCCAGAGCCGTTATCTTCTCCCTGACAGCAAAGACCGCCGGCATGAGCCGCTCCTGCAGCAACGTTGCTGCGGCGATATGCATGGCCGTCGGAAAGGTATCATTGGAAGACTGCGACATGTTGACATGATCATTCGGATGCACCGGGCTCTTTGACCCCATCACCCCCCCTGCCAGATCAATTGCCCGGTTGGCAATCACTTCATTTATGTTCATGTTGGTCTGCGTGCCGCTGCCGGTCTGCCATATTGCCAGCGGAAACTGTCTGTCAAGCCTCCCGTCAATGACCTCTTCAGCAGCGCGGATGATCAGCGCCCCTTTCTCCGCCGCCAGCAGCCCCAGCTCGATGTTTACGGTTGCCGTCGCTTTTTTCAGAATGCCGAAGGCGCGGATAATCTCCGGCGGCATTTTTTCGCCGCCGATGCGGAAATGGTGGATGGCCCGCTCCGTCTGCGCTCCCCAGTAGGCGTCAACAGCGACCTCGATACTACCCATGCTGTCGCTTTCAACCCTTGTGCGCCGCTTTGCAGACTGCTCGCTCATGGTAACTCCCGGGATATGTTCACTCTGGCAATATCCTCTGAAAAGCAGTTATGGTTTATTGCAACTGATTGCCGTGATGTAGACAGTCAGCACCCCTGACGGTCTGTGGACGGTCACCTCATCGTCGAGCTTCTTTTGCAGCAGCGCTTGTCCCACCGGTGAGTCGATACTGATCATCCCCTGCGCCACATCAAATTCATCAGGTCCGACCAGCCGGTAACAGCGCTCGTTGCCGTCCTCGTCCTCGTAGCAGACCCAGCAGCCAAAGGAGACGGAGTGGGGGTTGACAGGCGGAGCCGCAACTTTAAGCACCTTCAGCCGACCACCGAGATGCTTCAGTTTCCGGTCGATCTCACGCAGCCTTTTTTTGCCATAAATATATTCGGCGTTTTCTGAACGGTCCCCTTCTGCTGCTGCCTCGGAAACCCCCTGCACCACCTTGGGCCGTTCAACCCGCCAGAGGTGGTCATATTCGCTTTGCAGCAGTTTCAGCCCTTCGGCGGTGATAAGATTTGTCATTGCGCACTCCTGCCAGATTATTTCTCTTTGAAAAACTACTCTAAAGTGCAAAAAGATGTAAGATGATTTTTTTGCCGCGCAGTATATACTTCATTTTTACTCAAGCGCAATCCACTCCAGAAAGGCTGCCTGTCATGACCCCGATAAAAAAGCGAAAGAAAATATACAGCCCCGGACTCACCGAGGGTCCCCCTCTTGCCATGGATGTTCCCGGCATAGTGCGCGGTTTTCGCCACTATTACACCCACAGCCTCGGCAGGGACAAGTACTGCCGCTCGGCGAACTATCACTACATTGCGCTTGCCCTGACTGTCAGGGATCGTCTCATGGAGCGCTGGAAAAATACCCGTTACGCCTATGAGGAGTCAGACTGTAAGCGGGTCTGTTACCTCTCCCTGGAGTTTTTGATGGGCCGCGCTCTCGGCAATGCGGCTCTGAACCTCGGCATCACCGGCAAAATAAGCGACGCCCTGCATTCGCTCGGCCTGGAAATGGAGGATCTGGTAGATGCCGAACATGATGCAGGCCTTGGCAATGGCGGCCTCGGACGGCTTGCCGCCTGTTTCCTCGACAGCTGCGCCACGCTGCAGCTTCCGGTAACCGGCTACGGGATAAGGTACGAGTACGGCATGTTCCGCCAGAAGATAGAAAACGGCAGGCAGCTGGAAGAGCCCGATCACTGGCTGCGCGACACCAATCCCTGGGAGCTCCCCAGACCGGAATACAGCCAGAAGATTCATTATGGCGGCAGGAGCGAGGCGTATCGCGACTCCGGCGGCAGCAGCTGGATGCGCTGGGTTGATACCCAGGATGTGCTTGCCGTGCCGTATGACATACCTGTGCCGGGATACCTGAACGGTACGGTCAACACCCTGCGCCTCTGGAAGGCGGCGGCAACCGATGAATTCGACCTGGGTGAGTTCAATGCCGGCAGCTACACTGAATCGGTGGCAACCAAGAACGCAGCCGAGAATATCACCATGGTTCTCTATCCTAATGATGCCAGCGAAAACGGTAAGAAGTTGCGTCTGCGCCAGCAGTATTTCCTTGCTTCAGCCAGCCTTCAGGATGTAATTGCCAGATGGATGATCGTCAAGAAAGGCGACTTTACCGCCTTTGCCGAGAAAAACTGCTTCCAGCTCAATGATACCCATCCCAGCTGTGCGGTGCCGGAGCTGATGCGCCTTCTCATGGATGAACATGGCATGGAATGGGACAACGCCTGGGAGATTACCCGCAACACCATGGCCTATACCAACCACACGCTTCTACCCGAAGCGTTGGAGAAATGGCCGCTTGATCTTTTCAAACGGCTCCTGCCGCGGATTCTGGAGATAATCCTCGAAATCAATGCCCGTTTCCTCGCCGAAGTTGCCAATCACTGGCCGGGCGATCTGGAGCGGCAAAGGCGCATGTCGATCATCGAGGAAGGGAAGTTGCCGCAGGTCAGGATGGCCTATCTGGCAATCATCGCCAGCTTTTCGATCAACGGCGTAGCTGCCCTGCACTCAAAGCTTCTTGTTGAAGGTCTTTTCAGGGACTTTTTCGAGCTCTGGCCCCACAAATTCAACAACAAGACGAACGGCGTCACCCCCCGGCGCTGGATCTCCTGGTGCAATCCGGGGCTGAGGACCCTTTTGAATGAGACCATCGGCGAAGGCTGGGTAGCCGAGCTTGGCGAGATCAGCAGGATTCTGCCGTATGCCGATTCAGCTCCCTTCAGAAAGAGGTGGCATCTGGTAAAGCAGGAGAACAAGGAGCGTCTGGCAGCGCTGGTGCAGGAGGATTGCGGTATTGTTTTCAACCCGGCAGCACTTTTTGATGTCCAGGTGAAGCGGATTCATGAATACAAGCGGCAGCTGCTCAACCTGCTGCATGTCATCCACCTCTACGACCGGATCAAACTGGGGGATACGGCTGACTGGACTGACCGCTGCGTCCTTTTCGGCGGCAAGGCCGCCCCCGGCTACTTTATGGCAAAGTTGATCATCAAGCTGATCAACAACGTCGCCCGGATAGTAAACTCTGACCCTGCGGTGGGAGATCGTCTGAAAGTGGCGTTTCTGCCGAACTACCGGGTCTCGGCCATGGAGATCATCTGCCCCGGGACCGATCTTTCCGAGCAGGTTTCAACTGCCGGCAAAGAGGCTTCCGGCACGGGTAACATGAAGTTCATGATGAACGGCGCCGTTACCATCGGCACTCTTGACGGGGCCAACATCGAAATCAGTGACGAGGTGGGCGACGACAACTTCTTCATGTTCGGGCTCAATGCAGAAGAGGTGGAAACCCTGCGTTACGACTACAACCCTGCCGGAATCATCGCTGCTGACGAGAACCTCGGGCGGGTGATGCAGCTGCTGCAATGCGGGCACTTCAACATGTTTGAACAGGGCCTGTTCGATCCGATCATCAATTCAATCACCTCTCCGGCCGATCCCTGGGTGACCGCAGCTGATTTTGCCTCGTATGTGGCAGCACAAAAGAGAGTTGCAGCAGCTTACCGTGACCGGGACCGATGGGTGCGGATGAGTATCATCAACAGTGCGCAGAGCGGCAGGTTTTCGACAGACAGGACGATTGGCGAATACAACAGTGAGATATGGAGACTTACGCCGACGCCGGCATTTGCGGTGAAATAATGTTCTTGCCGTAAAAGGAAAATGATGCAAGAAATCAAGCGCCATCAATACTGCGCCCGCTTGACTTTGTCCTGCAGATAAAGCTATAAACCATTCCTATGAAAAAGATTCTTCTGGTTAATGCCTCACGTTACTTTTTTGATGAAGGGAAGAACCTCCTTGACAGAAAAGACTTCCAGGTTTTCATCGCCGCCTCTGCCTTGCAGGCCTTGCAGATTCACCGCCAGGAGCAGGTCAACCTGGTTGTGGCTGATCTGTATATGCCGGGAATGGGCGGCGATGAGCTCTGTACAAGAATACGGGAGGGGGGGACTGAATCCCGCTCCGTCTCATTCATCCTGATTTACCACAACAGCCCTGAAGAGTTTGCGCGTGCTGCCAGCTGCGGAGCAAACATCTGTCTGCACAAACCGTTTACCGCAACAACTCTGCTCGAACAGGTGGAAAAGCTGATGACAATATCGGTGAGAAAAGGATACAGGGTACTTTTACGGGCAAAAGTGAAGGGTTCAAAGGATGATACGGTCTTCTTCTGCACTTCGCAGAACTTAAGTGCTTCCGGCATACTGATAGAGACCGACAGGTCCCTGCTGGCTGGAGAGCAGATTCAATGCTCTTTCTATCTGCCGGGAGCTGCGCACATAACAGCAGATGGCGAGGTGGTCAGGACGGTAAATTCAGACGGCGGGAAGCCTCATCATTACGGCATCAGATTTACCGAAGTTTCTGCAGAACATACGCGTGAACTTGAAAAGTTTATTGCCGAAACCGTAATTAAGGCTTAGGCGTCCCGCAGGCAGATTTGATTACTTTCTGTTCAGCTCCTTGATCAGGGTATCTGTCAGGTCCTCGGCATCAACATTACTGCCGAGATAAAGCAGTTCCCGCTTTTCAAGGATGACGGCAAAGCCGTTGGCAGCACCGTACTCTCTTGCCGCTTTTTCAATCTTTCCATAAATCTCCCGGGTCAGCTCCTCCTGCATCGGTTTCATCTCTTTGTCAGCCTTTTGCAGCAGCTTGCGGAGTTCATCAACCTTCTTTTCATACTCTTTGATCTTTGCTGTACGCTGTTCAGGCGTATAGGTCCGTATTTTCGATTCAAGAGAGGCCTTCTGTTTCTCCAGCAACTTCTGCTTGGTATCTATCTGCGCTTTGTGGCGGTCAGCCTTTGATTCGAAATGGGCTTTGGCAACCTTGCCGGCATCAGACTGCTCGGCAATTTTCATGATATCGGCATAACCGACACGAATCCTCCTGGCAGCAGCCGGGTCAGTTGCCGTGTTCCTGTCGGC